>JANNTN010000719.1:0-2309 GCA_031394445.1 Anatilimnocola sp. | reverse complement strand
GCGGTCGCTCCCTCTTCCGGTCTGCGAATTCCTGAAGACACGGCTATCTATCCCATGCTGCCAGAGCCGAACGCCTCAACGAGTGACCGATCCACGCTGCTCGTCTGGGACAAGGACCAGGTTTTGCGCAGTGGCTATCTTCCATCCCGTTCACCCACCCAGTTTGTCGCCGCGCGCGCCACCAAGACACAATCTCGTCTGATTGTCAAACAAGACCAAGCTTCCAACGTAGCGCCATCTGTCGAAAATCGCTTAAGCGCGAAAATTCAGCAGCTTCTCCTTCGTGATTCATCGGGACGCTACTTCTCCGCCCAGGATATTGCTGACGACGCCAAGCGCGAACTGACCCTCACCGAACTCGCCGCTGCGCAAGCTTCGATCCAATCACTGGCCGCGGCCGTCATGCCGATCGAACCCGACGGTTACGACGCAACCTACCAGAACGACAATATCTTGTCGATTTTTGGCCTCCGCCGTTGGCGCTATTCCAATTCAAATCTGGGTTCCGGAGAAATGGCCTTTAGCTTGCTCGAAACGAAGCTCGTTCCCGCGGTCAGACCCACGACCGAGCCGCACCCACTTCTTCCCGGCTCTTATTTCGCCATCCTCGAGCGTTCTCCGCTCGTCATCACCGGCGTACAACCCACCACCGAACAACAAAGCCTCCACCTCCTCCGCGGCCGCTACTAACTACGCGTATCGCTAATTACTCATCCCTGTGTCTTCCCCCATCATCGAGCTTCGCCGCCTCAATCGCCGCTTCGGTGCAATTCGCGCCGTGGACGATGTGACCTTCGAAGTCGGCCGCGGCCAGGTTTTTGGCTATATCGGACCCAACGGAGCTGGCAAAACCACCAGCATGCGGATCCTCGCCACACTCGACTTGCCATCCGGGGGAGATGCCTTCGTCGATGGTTTTTCCTGCATCAACGACCCCGACCGCGTCCGACGCCGTCTGGGCTTCATGCCCGACTATTTCGGCACCTATGCCGACGTCGATTGCTACGAATACCTCGACTTCTTCGCCCGGTCCTATGGACTCGTAGGCCGCGAGCGTCATCAAGCCATCCGCCGCACGATGAGCTTCACGCGCCTCGACGATTTGGCCGCCAAACCTATTCGCGACCTCTCCAAGGGCATGCGGCAGCGACTCTGCCTGGGCCGTGCCATGATTCACGACCCCAGCGTGCTCATTCTCGACGAGCCCGCCAACGGCCTCGATCCGCGCGCCCGCATTGAGCTGCGCGAAATGATCCGCCAACTCGCCGCCGACGGCAAAACGGTGCTCGTCAGCTCGCACATCCTCACCGAGCTGGCCGAAATGTGCGATCAGGTCGGCATCATCGAACGCGGCCGCCTCCTGGCCGTCGGTTCCGTCAACGAGATTCAGCGGCAACAAACTCCTCATCGCTCCGTCAACGTCCGACTGCTCAGCAAAGCGGCCGAGCTCGCCGTCTGGCTTGGCCAGCGGCCCGATGTTAAAGCCGTCCAACTCGATGCCGGCCAAATCTGCTTCACCCACATTGGCGATGAAGCCGGTGAGGCCGCCCTCCTCAAAGAAATCATCCTCGCCGACTATCCCGTATCCCAATTCGCCAGTCACTCCCATTCCCTCGAAGACGTCTTCATGGCCGTCACGCGCGGTGCCGTCCAATAGCCGTAGGGCAGGCATCTTGCCTGCCATAAAATGTACCCGTTTAGTCCCGTTTCATTCCAACCGTGGCCTCCACCATCACCGATCACCGCCTAACCGATCCTCCAGGGATCGGATCGCGCGCCACCGGCAACTCGCGTTGGTCCCGGCTCGAAGTCTTCCTCGACCAGCTTGGCGACCGCCTCAATCCCATCCTGGTCAAGGAAGCCCGCCAGGCCATGAAAAGTCGCCAATTCGTGGTGACTTTCTCGCTCCTGCTCATTTGCGGCTGGCTCTGGACGCTCCTCTTCATCGTTTCCGGCCTCCCCGCGATTTACTACGCCCCCGTCGGCCCCGGTGTGTTGATGGGTTACTACGCGGTCCTCTCGATTCCGCTCCTGATCGTGGTTCCTTATGCCGCGTTCCGTTCGTTGGCCGGCGAGTGGGAAGACGGAACTTTCGAGCTCCTCAGCATCACCTCTCTCTCCGCACGCCAGATCATCAGCGGCAAGCTCGCCAGCGCCGTGCTGCAAATGCTCGTCTATTATTCGGCCCTGGCCCCCTGCGTCGCCTTCACCTACCTGCTCCGCGGCATCGATATCGTCACGATTTTTCTTCTCCTCGGTTACAGCTTTGCCGCTTCCCTGCTGCTAAGTGCCTGCGGCCTGATGATGGC
>JANNTN010000716.1:0-5639 GCA_031394445.1 Anatilimnocola sp. | reverse complement strand
TTGGTCGCGGAAGGCGGCGAGGGCGGCGGAGAGTTGGCCTTTGCCACCGTCGATGAGGAGGATGTCGGGGAAGACTTCGTTGGTGTCGCTGAGTTTGCGGTAGCGGCGGGAAATGACTTCGTGGATGCTGCGGAAATCGTCGATGCCGGCGACGGCTTTGATTTTGTAGCGACGATAGCCGGGCTTGAAGGGGAGGCCGTCGAGGAATTGAACGACGCTGGCGACGGTTTCACCGCCACTGAGGTGAGCGATATCAACGCCTTCGATGGTGCGTGGGGTTTCGGCGAGCTTCAAAACTTTCTTGAGGCCGGTGAGGCCCTTTTTGGGATCGACGTAAAAGACCTCGGGCTGGGCGTGGGTGTCAAGTTCGCCGCGGCGGTCGAGGCGTTCTAGCAGCTTGATTTCGTCGCGGAGGCGGGCGGCTTGCTCGAATTTGAGTTCCTTGGCGGCGTGCTCCATTTCGCCTTTGAGTTCGGCGAGGAGCCGCACCTTGCCGCCTTCGAGAACGCGGATGAGGCGGTCGATGTCTTTGCGGTATTCTTCTTTGCTGATGCGGAGGTTACACGGAGCGGTGCATTGCTTGATGCTGGCGAGGAGGCAGGGGCGGAACCAGCGCCAGCGTTCGTCCCCTTCTTCGATGTCGAGGCTGCAGGTGCGGAATTTGAAGATGCGTTGGAGGACTTGGATCGCGCCGCGGAGGGAGCCGGCGTTGGCGAAGGGGCCGAAGAGGCGGACGCCTTTGTCGCGAGGCGTGCGAGTGACTTCGACGAGGGGAAAATCGTCGCGAGTGGTGATTTGCAGATAGGGGAAGCTCTTGTCGTCTTTGAGTTCTTTGTTGTATTTGGGCTGGATGTCTTTGATCAGCCGGGATTCCATGAGGAGGGCATCGACCTCACTGTCGCAGAGGACAAAGTCGGCGTCGGCGATTTCATTGACCCAGTCGGCGGTGCGGTATTCGGTTTGGGCCGCTTTTAGAAAATAGCTGCCGGCCCGGCTGCGGAGTGTTTTGGCCTTGCCGACGTAGATGACTCGGCCGGCGGAGTCTTTCATCAAATAGATGCCGGGGGAGCGGGGAAATTGGCGGACTTTCGCGGCGGCCTGGCGGAAAGCGGAGTCGAGCTTGCCGGAGGCGTCGGTGGCGACGGCGTCGAGGGCCGCATCGAGTTCGGCTTCGTCGATGGCGAGTTCTTCGACTTCGGGTTCGGACGCGACTTCCAACGGTTCGTCGTCATCGAAGTCGGGTTTGGTGGGGAGGTCGGTCATGCCATTATTCTACCCGGATGGTCCAATTCGGTCCGGTACAAAAAAGGTGTCGGTTTGAAAGTGCATACTCGCACTTTTTAACACAGAGGCACTGAGGCACAGAGACGCGGAGAAATCAATCAAGAAAGTTTGAAATCAAGGTGCAGCGGACGCATCGCAATGAGGCGAAACTGACGACATCATTTCAACGGAATAGTCCTCAAACAATTCGATCCACTAAAGTACGGAGATCGGATTCGATGTTGGTTAGGCGGGTGGACATTTCTTCTTGGGTGGCGTCGATCAAATGCAATTGTTCAGGGGCGACATAGGTAAAGATGTAAAACTTGACTTTGGGCTCGGTGCCGCTGGGGCGGATGGCGATGTAGTGGCCGTCTTCGGCGAGGTCGAGGATGACCATGTCGCCGCGGGGGGCGTCGAGCGGTTGCGGAGTGCCGCCGAGGGGTGTGGTGGTGAGATTTTGGTAGTCGCGAATTTGCTTGACGGGGATGCCGGCGAGAGATTTCGGGGGCGAGGTGCGGAAAGTTTGCATGAGGTTTTTCATGCGGGTCATGCCGGCAGAGCCCTGCATGAAGACATTGACTTGACGCTCGGCGTGATAGCCGTGTTGCCACCAGAGGGATTCGAGGCGGCCCGCGAGGGTTTTCTTTTCGGCTTTGACCTGGGCGGCGAGCTCGGCCATGAGCATGCAGGCGGCGGCACCGTCTTTGTCGCGGACGTATTGGCCGATGAGAAAGCCATGCGACTCTTCGGTGCCGAAGAGGAATTTGTCGGCGCCGCCGGCGTCGATCTGCTGGGCGATCCATTTGAAGCCGACGTGGATGTTGTCGTAGGTTTTGACGCCGTAGCTGGTGCCAATGCGGCGGATCATCGGCGTGGTTACCAGCGTGGTGACGAGGAAATGGTCGCTCGTGAGCACGTCGGATTTTTTTCGCGATTCGCAGACGTAATCAGTGAGGAGGGCGGAGAGTTGATTGCCGGTGAAGGTGCCCCAGAGGTTTTTCTTGAATTTGGAAACGGGAGCGGCGCAGCCCATGCGGTCGCAGTCGGGGTCGGTCGCGAGGACCAGATCGGCACCGTTGGGAATGGCCCGGCTCAGAGGCATATCGAAGACGGCTGGGTTCTCCGGATTGGACACATGGCCAGGGACATTGGGGAAGTCGCCGTCGGGCTGGCTATGGGGGGCGTAGATTTCGACGTCGCGGAAGCCGTCGGCCCAGAGAGCGGGAACGGCGGCGAATTCGCCGACGCCGTGGAGCGGGGAATAGAGAATTTTTAGGTCGCGGGGGCCGGGCGTGCCTTGGCCGACGACGTTTTGAATGAATGCTTCATCGATTTCTTCCTTGCAGAGGATGATTTTGCCATCGGTTACCGCTTGCTGGAAATCAGCACGCTTGATTTCAGAGACGTTCATCACTCGCTCGACGATCGCCTTGTCGTGCGGCGGGACAACCTGACCGCCCGTGGACCAATAGACCTTCACGGCGTTGTCGCTCGGCGGATTGTGGCTGGCGGTGACCATGATGCCGCAATCGCACTGCTTGTGGCGGACGAGGAAGGAGAGTTCGGGCGTGCTGCGGTAGTCGTCGAGGAAATAGACCATGAAGCCGTTGGCGACCATGACCGAGGCGCAGAGTTCGGCGAAGTGGCGGGAGTTGTGGCGGGTGTCGTAGGCGATGGCGCAGGACAGTGAGTCCAAAGTCCCAGGTCCAAGGTCCAAAGTCACTGATTTACTTTGGACTTTGGAATTTGGACACTGGACTTGTTCCCGGACATAGTCGGCCAATCCTTGGGCGGATTCGCCGATGGTGCGGTCGTTGATGGCGTTGGAGCCGATGGGGTACATGCGGCCGCGGCGGCCGCCGGTGCCAAAGGGGATGATCGTCCAGAAGGCGTCGTCCAGCTCTTTCCACTTGTTGGCGGAGATGTGGTCGGCGACTTGGGATGCGTATTCGGCGTAGCGCGGCTCGGTGAGCCAGACGCGGATGTTGGCGACGGCTGACTGGGTGAGCTGGCCGGAGGCGGCTGCCTGGTCGAGTTGAGAGAGGAGGGCGGGAAGGTTATCAGGCATTATTAATTGTGATTTGAGTGTCGCTGTGGCGCTAAAGATTGAAACTTTTTTTTCGGCGGGGGGATCGCCGCTGAGCGTAACTTGCAATCTAGCTTGTGGTTAGGAAAAGGGGGGGGAGGGGAGGCCGCGCTCAAGATGAATCATTGCAAAGGGAATCGTGAGTCGTGCATGGGAAAGAGATGCGTAGGTGCGCAGGTTGGGTAGATCCCTCGCTGACGCTTCGGGGTGGTGAAAACGGAAGCCGTGGCCTCCAATAGATACATTGCAATTGGCGCGAAAAACCGGACGGAAATCTTGTTACATTGCAAAGATTTTCGGAAATAGTTGGGAGGGGAGAGGAGACCGCGAGGGGCGCGGACGAGAAGGGGTGGAAGAACGACGCAGAGCGTCCGGTCAGTGCATTCCCACGCGGAGCGTGGGAACGAGGATTCGAAACAGGTTATCGGCGGCTGAGTTCGTGGACGGCTTGGACGAGGGCAATGGCGTTTTCGACTGGGGTTTGTTGGAGGACGCCGTGGCCGAGGTTGAAGATGTGGCCGGGGCGGTGGGCGGCTTGGTCGAGAACGTCTTTGGCGCGGCGGCGGATTTGGGTTTTGTCGGTGAGGAGGACGAGGGGGTCGAGATTGCCTTGAACGGCGCGGTCCGCGCCGACGATTTTCCAGGCGTCGTCGAGGCGGATGCGCCAGTCGATGCCTAGACAATCGCCGCCAGCTTCGGCCAGGAGCGGCAAGAGCGCAGGGTTGCCGGTGGCGAAATTGATGACGGGGATTTCGGGGGCAAGATTGTCGATCACGAACTTGACGTGGGGGAGGACGTAGCGGCGGTAGTCATCGACGCCGAGACAGCCGACCCAGGAATCGAAGAGCTGGACGCACTGGGCACCGGCGGCGATTTGGGCGTTGAGATAGCGGGTGATGGAACGCGCGAGGCGTTGCATGAGGGTCGTCCAAGCGCCTTCGTCGCGGTACATGAGGGACTTGGTGTGCAGATAATTGCGGCTGGCACCGCCTTCGATGGCGTAGCTGGCAAGCGTGAAGGGGGCGCCGGCAAAACCGATGAGGGGGAGGTTGCTGGGAAGATCAGCACGGGTGAGGCGAACGGTTTCGAAGACGAAGTCGAGAGAGCCGAGGTCTTCGAGTTCGATGACGCGATCGACATCGGCGGCGGCGCGGATGGGATTGTAGATGACGGGGCCTTCACCTTTGGCGAAGTCGAGTTCGAGGCCCATCGGCTCGAGGATTGGCAGCAGATCGGAAAAGATGATGGCCGCATCGACGCCGAGGCGCTCGACGGCGGTACACATGATTTCGCTGCAGAGGGGCGGGTTTTTGCAGAGATCGAGGAAGCTGGTTTGACCGCGGATTTTTCGGTATTCCTCCATGTAGCGGCCGGCCTGGCGCATGAGCCAGACGGGGGTGTAGTCGGTGGGTTCGCGACGGCAGGCTTTGAGGAAGGGGCTGTTGTACCAGGGGGCGGTTTTGTCGATGGGATGTGCGGCGGGGCGGAGGTTCGATCCACTTTGCGGGACAGGCGAGACGCCTATCCTACTTTCTGAGACAGGCGAGACGCCTATCCTACGTTGGTACAGGATGTCGCTCGACTTTTCGGCGGCGGCGGCGATGAGGGGGCCCATTTTGGGATGCTCGGGCTCGATATCGACGGGGAGGTCTTGCTCGCGGAGCATTTCGCTGGTGGTGGGGCCGACGGAGGCGACGACCATTTTGCGGAGGGCGTCGCGGAGAGGTTGCTCCAGGCTGAGCTGCTGGGCCATGCGGAGCAAGTTGGCAATTTGATGGGCGCTGGTGACGATGAGGACGTCGCGCTGGCCGGCAGCGATGGCGCGAATGTTGTCTTCAAGCGGTTTGGTGTCTTCGGGTAACTCCCACTGATAGACGCGGACGTTGACGACCTTGGCACCGCGAGCTTCGAGGCCGGCGATGAGGCTGTGGTTGGAAATGCCGTACTCTTGCAGGCCGACGGTGTGATTGTTGATGGGGATGCCGCCGTCGATCGTCGCCAATAGGTCGCGCCAGGTGTTGGGCTCGGGGACGCGGTGGGTGGGCTTGAGGCCGACTTCGGCCATGGCGGCGACGGGCTTGGGGCCGCGGCAGATGGTGGTCATGTCGGCGAGAGCGTTGAGAAAGCGTTCTCGCGGGACGCGCTTTTCGACTGCTTTCAAAAGATGGCGAAAGCCGACGCCGGTGAGGAAGATCATGGTGTCGATCTCGCCGGTGATGAGGCGATTGGCGAAATCGACGGCTTCGCGGTTCTCTTGAATCGCGACCTCGCGCATGCTGGGGCTGAC
>JANNTN010000699.1:0-4353 GCA_031394445.1 Anatilimnocola sp. | reverse complement strand
ATTGAATCGCCCTGACATCCGACTGCAGCAGGTCGGCTGTCTATTGCCTCACGACATAACGGCACGCCCGCCAGCAATAGCGGGCGTGCCTTCTTTTTTTTCCATGCAGTGAAAAAAAGCTTGCCACGGCGTGGCCAATTTCTATTTGCTACCCAGTTCTTTCAAAATGCTCGCCGCCACTTGCCCGGCCAGCACCTTCGACCCTTCCGGCTTGAAATGCACGTTCGCCGGCAGTTGGATCTCCGCCAACTTTGGCAACGCGAAGGCATAAAGGTCGTCAATCGCGACACTATGCCGCTGCATGACGCGACGCGCGATCTCGTTGTACTTCACTTCGTCACCCTTCACCCGTCCCGCCGAGCCATCCGGCACCGGCGTCGTCAGACAAAAAATCAACTTCGCCCCCGTCTTCTTCATCCGCACCACCAGCATTTCCAGGTTCTTCTCATAATCCGCATCACTCACCTGCCGATGCCCCTTATCCGCATCGACTGGTTTCTTCGCATCGTCGAAGTGCCGCACATCATGCAACCCAAAATTGAAGTGAATCACGTCCCATTTCCCATTGCCGAGCCACTCCTCAATCTGCTCCACGCCCCGGCTGCTCGGCCCGCAGTTCGTGCCAGGCCGATGCACATTCGCCTTGCCCGCCAGAGCCTCCCGCAGAGCCACTTGATAGCCGATTGAAATCGAATCACCGATAATCAGCACTCGCGGCAACCCCGCCACATCCACCGCCGGCGCATAAGCCTGGTTCGGCGCTGCCTTTTTCTTCGCCGGTGCTTTCGGCTCCTGCGAAAAAATCTGACCACAGAACAAAACCGCCATTAAAAGCACTAAAAAACGCATAGATCTCTCCCTAATTGATACTCGGCATCTCACTCACAACGAGCCGCTAAGATAGGTTTGTCCGTTACGCACTGCAATTGCCTGACTCCCGAATCCTGACACCTGGCCCCTGGTATGGAACGCGACCTCGTCCGCTGGATTTGCAATCGTTTGCCCGCCAATCACCGGCTGCTCGTCGGCCCTGGCGACGACGCCGCGATTTTGCGCCTCACGGCCGATGCCAATCTTGTCGCCACGACCGACATGCTGATGGACGGTGTCGATTTCGAACTCGATCGCCACGAACCCGAGCGAATTGGCCGCAAAGCGCTGGCCGTCAACCTCAGCGATCTGGCCGCGATGGCCGCGATTCCCGCCGGTGCGCTCGTGTCGGTTGCCTTGCCCCGAGCGGGCGGCGAGCAACTCGCCAAGCGATTGCTCGAAGGCATCCTGCCGCTCGCCGCTGAATTTGATTGCCCGCTCGCTGGTGGCGATACGAATAGCTGGGACGGTCCCCTCGTTATTAGCATCACGGCACTCGGCGAAGTGCCGCCCGAGCGACGCTGGCGGCGCAGCGGCGCGCGGCCCGGCGATGCCATCCTCGTTACCGGCCGGTTCGGCGGTAGCATTTTGGCCAGGCAATTCGACTTTCAACCGCGCGTGGCCGAAGCTTTGTGGCTCGCCGAGAACGCCACAATTCACGCCGCCATCGACATCAGCGACGGCCTCTCCCTCGATCTTTCGCGCGTTTGCGAAGCTAGTGGCTGCGGCGCGGTTTTGAATCTCGACAGAATTCCCATCGCCGACGCAGCCTTTGAGCTGTCAAAGCAACGCGACAACGCTACGACGCCGCTCGACCATGCACTCAGTGACGGAGAAGACTTCGAATTGATCTTAGCCGTGCCATCCGACGAAGCCGTTGAGCTTGTCGCTCGCCAGCCCTTGGATGTTCCGCTCACGCAAATCGGCTATTTTCTCGCCGAACCGGGACTGTTCGTGATTGCCGCCGACGGAACTCGCCAGCCGCTGGTGCCCCGCGGATACGAACATCGCCTCGACTCATGACCGAATTTGTTTTCGATGCTGACAACGAAACCGCCACCGATCGATTGGGGGCCGCGCTGGCTGCCGCGCTGCTGCCTGGAACAACGATTGCCCTCCTCGGGACGCTCGGAGCCGGCAAGACACGCCTTGTCCAGGCCATCGCCGCCGCCAGTGGCGTGCCGCGCGAAGATGTCGTCAGCCCCACCTTTGTCCTCTGCCAGCAATACGCGGGCAGCCGCTCGATCAATCATCTTGATGCCTATCGTTTACTTGACGAAGACGAGTTCCGCGAGCTCGGCGCGGAGGAATTATTCGCCTCACAAGCCGTGACGATCATCGAATGGGCCGACCGCATCGCCGATGCATTGCCCGACGACTATATCCAGATCGAGATCGTGGTCACCGGCCCAACCTCGCGGCAATTCACTATTCGCACGGTCGGAGTTCAATACACGTCAATCATCGCTGAGTTAGCACGCTTCGCATCTGCTCAATAATCCGCGGCGTCGGCACATCTTGATCGGCCATCACCAGCCGCACAAAGTTGTCCGCCAGGATTTCATCGGGATGGATAATGTAGTTCGTGTTCTTGCCAATCTTTTCGAAGAATGCCTGCTCATCGTTGGGATTGATCACCACTGCTTCGCCTTTGTGTAGCACCGGCTGCCACCGTCCACTTTTCTGTTCAACGACCAACAATCGAAACAGCATCGACTGAAAAAGACTGGCTCCGCGCTTCGCATCGTATTGCTTGACCGAAGAATACAGGACCGGCGCGCCAACATACGTCATTCCGTCAGCAGCCGTGAGCGTGATCGTGCAGTCAGTCCGGGGCGCATCGGGATTGGTGATTCGTCGCGTCGCGAGCGAGGGGGGCAACTCGATGGGCTCGCACACGTCGAAACCAATAATCTTGTACAGCTTGGCCCGGATGGCCCCGTCGTGCCGGCTGAGCAAATGAAACAACTCGTGAGCCAGCAGTCGATCCAACTGCTTCGTGTCGTAGCGCATCACTTTCGGAGGAATGGCAATTGCTGCCGCACGCGTGTAGGCCGCGTTCGACTCCTCTTCGCCGCTGGTGCGAGTCAAGCGAATCACCGGCGGCAACGGCAACCGAAACGGCTTTAGCCGTTCCCCTAACCGTCCTAATGCCTGGGACACAGCCTCGACTTCCGCCGTGTCCCACGCTTTCACATGCTGAGCAACAAACTGCTTCCATTCGGCCAAAGCCACGTCCTTATCGGTCTTCAAGCGGGCTTGGAGATCGAATCGGCTCAGACTTGCCGTGAACGCATCGTCGGCCGTTAGTATTTCCCGCCCTTCCCCCACGGTGGCAAAGAGAACTTCGCAGTCAGCAGTCAACGGAATTGCCCCAGCAGTCGATTGCCCGACAGCACCCATCGCAACCAGCAGCAGCCCACTCACCAATTCACTCATAAGACTACCTCAGTGACACAGCGCTTGCCCCTCAAACTCTCGTCGCTATGTTATCGTGAGTAAGTTGCCGGTATTTACAAGCCGGGTGGATACAGGAGAAGTTGACCAATGGCTCGCTGGCCGCGCACGGCGTGGACGACCGTGTTTACCTATGGGACGGTTTTCGTGTTGTTCCCGATTCTGTGTTGGCTGGCCTACGCCTTTGTGCAGGGATGGTTTTGAGCCGACATGGTGTTGAGGACGGGAGTCTCGGTTTGTGAGCAAGGAAGACGCAATCCAATTCGACTATCGCCAGTTGCTTGAGAAATTGCAGCCCATCGGCCAGGAGCATTTGCTCGCCTATTGGGACCAACTGAGCACCGCCAGCCGAGCGCAACTCGCTGCGCAGATTGACCAGATCGACTCTGAGTTGTTCCGCGATCTTCAGTCCGAGTTTCAACAGCAGCAAGCTAATGCCAGTGACAGCTCGCCTTGGTCCGACTTGGCCGCCAAAGCCGAGTCGCCGCCGGCCATGCGACTCGATGGCAGCGGCGTATCGTTCAGCATTGAAAGTGCGAGGGCAAAGGGAGCTGAAATGCTCCGCGCCGGCCAGGTTGGCATGATTCTGGTGGCGGGCGGACTCGGCACTCGTCTTGGCTTCGATCAGCCCAAAGGGTTGTTCCCGCTTGGCCCGCTTTCCAATCGCACGCTCTTTCAGATTCTGCTTGAGCAACTGCTTGCCGTACGAACTCGCTATGGCGTGTCGATTCCGCTGTACGTGATGACCAGCCCGGCGACGGACGCTGTCACGCGAGATTATCTCAGCGAGCAGCGTTGGTTTGGCTTGCCGGCGGAAGATTGCCATATTTTTTGCCAGGCCACCATGTGGGCCGTCGATGAGCGGTTCGAGCGGATTCTGCTTGAATCGTCCGATTCGCTTTTTCTGGGGCCGGATGGTCATGGCGGCATGTTGTCCGCCCTCGTAAAAGCCGGCTGCCTGGCCGATGCCCAGCAACGCGGCGTGCAGCATTTTTTTTACGGGCAGATCGATAATCCCTTGCTGCA
>JANNTN010000683.1:0-1903 GCA_031394445.1 Anatilimnocola sp. | reverse complement strand
GCCGGCAAGTGCAGCATCACGCTCACGCGCATCCCCGTCCCCAAATTCGTCGGGCACGCCGTCAAATATCCCATCCGCTCGTGAAACGCATAATCCACGCGATCGGATAGCAAATCATCCATCGCGTTGATCTGCTCCCACGCCTGCTCCATATCCAGCCCGCTATGCATCACCTGCATCCGCAAATGATCTTCCTCGTTGATCATCAAGCTGAACGTCTCTTGCGGATCGATATACACGCACCGCGCCCCGCTCGCCTCCGATAGCTCGCGACTAATCAACTGCCGCTCCACCAAGAGTTGCCGGTCCAGCGTCGGCAGATCCGCCACCTCCACCTGAATCAAATCCTTCCACGTCTCAACCCCCGCGATCGCGTCTCGAAACGTCTTCTCCACCGCCTGCCGGTCGCTATCCGTGCAGCGGCGAATGAACGGAAACGCCGCCAGATTCCGCGCCAGCCGAATGCGACTGGAAATCACAATCTCGCTTTGCGGTCCACTCCCGCGCAGCCACTCGCCGCAGCGGTTGGCCAACTCATCAAATTTGGGCAAGTCCATGATATTGTGCGTGGCCGCTAGGCCCCTCCTTGGCCTTCCGCGTGTGATTGGGCTTCCGCGTTTGATTTAGCTTCGCCGTGCGATTGAGGTTCAACATGCAGAGCGCGTTTTTCAAGCTCGCGAATCTGATCGCGAATCTCCGCGGCCCGCTCGTAATGCTCTTTCACCTTCGCCTCTTCCATCTCGCGCCGCAACCGAATCAACTCCGTTTGCTTATCGGTGCCGCCCCCCGCATGGCCCCGCGGCCGCTTCCCCACATGCTGCGTCTCGCCATGAATATTCGCGATCAGCGGCGTCAGCTCTTTCTCAAAAAACACATAATCGTGCGGGCAACCCAGCCGCCCCTGATTCCGAAACTCATAAAACGTGATCCCACACACCGGACACGCCCGTTGGTCCAGCTTCGCCAGCTCCTCCGCCGCCTTCCCAATCTGCAATTGCTTCGCCAGCACGTTCGCTAGCGTCGGTGCCACCGGCCCGCCCCCCGGCTCCCCCTGCGTCAAATACGTCTTCGCGCAAGTCTCACACAGGTGCAGCTCCTGCGGCTGACCGCTCGTCAGCTCCGTAATGTGAAACGTCGCCGGCTTCTCGCACTGCTGACATTTCATCGCGCGCACTCCTTCCCATACTCTGCGTGAACCAACTCGCACCAAGCAATCATTCTACCGCATCGCCCGCGTGCAAGTTGCTATCACACCAAGACTTAGCCTTCCACCGTCGATTCTAGGAGGGCGTGGGGGAGTGTCAAGGTAAGGCAGTTGGGAGCGTCTCGCCGATCGACTAAATTGCTGTCATGTCTGAGATTCGCTACGTCGATCCCCGTGAATTGCGAGTGCCTCATTCTCGCCAGAGTGCAGATCCCATTAAGCTCCAACGGCAGATCGCTCGATTCGGTGCCGCGACGGATGGCATGCCCCCACTATTCGTTTATGAGGGTACTGACGGCGTTCTGTGCATCTATAATGGAGTGACGCGGGCGACACGAATCGCCAAGTTTAGCCCCGGAACGCTCGTGCCCGTTGAAATTGGTGGCCGCTTGCGTCGAGCATTTGGCCAAGATCCCAAAATCGGAGATTCACCGCCATGATTCCGCCTACACAGCGCGAAGCTCTCAGTGTTCTGCAAGAACTTTGTGCCATGTCAGAAGACATCCGTCTCGGTCAGTTAATGGCTCACCTCGGATTCCTCGGGGAAATCGCGGCGAATCGAAATCTATGGGACATCGACGACGAAGAATTGTTAGCTGTGATGTACCAGCATCATGCGGAATTAGCCGCGAGACTTTCAGGCGGCCAATCACCGGTCTTGCCAGCGGAGGCGGCCACATCAACACCAATCAATACTGC
>JANNTN010000679.1:0-2526 GCA_031394445.1 Anatilimnocola sp. | reverse complement strand
TCCCAGACGACCTTGCCGGTTCGCGGCTGCAGAGCATACACCCAGCCATCGCTTGCGCCCGAGATCAAGAGGTGTTGCCCGCCGATCGTGGCCAAAACCGGAGCGGAGTAAATCGTGTCCGGGGGACGCAGACGGGTGCTGGAAATCCAGCGAAACTGCCCGGTGAGCTTGTCGAAGGCCATGAAGCGATGCGCCGGAACGGCCATGTCGCCCCAGCTCACGATAACGGAGCCGAGAATGACGAGATCTTCGAAGACGACGGGGAAATTGGTGCGGCCACCATAGGTGGAAACGAGGCCCATTTGCTCGTGGAGCGGAATGGACCAGAGGATTTTTCCGGTTTCGCCGTTGTAGCATTCGAACAGGCCCGCGGCCCCGAGAGCATAAATGTGGCCGGTTTCGGGATCGCCGGTGACGCTGGACCAGCCGACGCGCGTATCGGGCACGTCGCTCGACCAGACGTTGTGGCGCGAATGCCAGATGTCTTTGCCCGTGGAGGCGTTGATGCAGACGACGCGCTCGCCTTCGGTGGGCGTGGCGGGGTCGGCTCGCAAGATGGTGTAGAGCTTGCCCCGGAGGACGATGGGGGTGCTGCGACCGCCGAGGTCTTCGCGCTTCCAAGCGAGATTGCTGCCGGGGCCGCCATCGGGATTGATTGTGTCGGGGAGGCCGGTTTCGCGGCTGATGCTGTTGAATTCCGGGCCGCGCCAGTATGCCCAGTCGAGTGGATCGATTTTTGGCTCGGCCGCTGTGGCAATGCCGGCAAAGATACTCGTCCAAACAACCAACGCCAGACAGCAAGGGAACATCACTAGCCAAAAACGCTTCATGGAATTGACTCGCGGTCTTGCAGCAAGCTGGAGACAAGTGCGGCGGGCGATGGCCTGCCTGGCATTCGTTCAGGGTGGTAAGTTTAAGATATTCGACGGGCTAATGGGACGCAAGTTGCCTTTGGCGGCGCCGGGCGTAAAGTGTTGTTGCCATTCACCTTGCCGCATTGTTGTGTACGGTGATTCTGAACCTGTTGTTCAATTTGTATCGCCGCTACGCGGCTAGTCGCTTCGTTGCATATTTTCCGGGGGTTCCGCTGCCCGACCACCGCTGCGCGGCGGTGCCCGCCCCCGGCTACTCACAGGTCGCCGCTACGCGGCTGCTGTGCGAGAACAGCGGTTTAGTTCAGTTCGTGCCGTTCAGCTAGAAAGTTGCGTTTAGTCGAACCATTCGTCGGCAGGGTCGAATTTGGGATAGACGACGATGAGCACCTTCATGCGGCCGATGGCGCGATGGCGGGTGCCGGGGCGAATGAGGATGCAGGTGCCGGGGCGGACGTCGAGCACTTCGTCGTTGAGCTGCATTTTGGCGTCTGGCTCGCATTCGAGGAAGTAATAGGTCTCGGTCAGCCGTTTGTGATAGTGGAGCGTGTTGTCGAGCTCGATTTCCGTGACGTGGATCGTGCCGGGGAAATCTTGGACGTCTGTAAATGCTCGCCGGGCGGTGCCACAGGGGCAGGGGGTGCCGGGGATGGAGGCGAAATCGACGAGTTCGTAGGGCGCGGGGGCGATTGCGCCGTGTGAGATTGTTGCAGTGGACATCGGCGGGAAATTTTATTGTCGAAAAGGTGATTTCTCATTCGACTAGTGGAGGACCGGGGGGATGAGCCTGAAGGCGATTGTACCCGGTTGACAATATAGCTGGTTGGTAAGGGAATTGCTGCTGTCAGCCGTTTGACGGTGATGGCAATTCTGCTATTCATCCGGCACAATTATCCGACACTGGACAGGCACGATGGCGGCCGCGCGGCTGATGAGCCAAACAAAAACCCACTACTTAAGATTTCGCTGGCAAGGGAACTATCCATGTCACAAGTTCGCGTCCTGGTTGGTACGAAAAAGGGAGCTTTCATTCTTTCATCCGACGGGAAGCGGCAGAAATGGAAGGTGAGCGAGCCGCTGTTCACGGGTTGGGAGATTTATCACATGAAGGGGTCGTCGAAGGATCCCAACCGCATTTATGCGTCGCAAACGAGCGGCTGGTTTGGCCAGGTGATTCAGCGGTCGGACGATGGCGGGAAGACATGGACGCAACCAGGAACGCCGCCGGGGGAACCGACGACGAGCCCGGAGGGAATGCCCAAGGGGGAGAGCAATAAGTTTGTCTATGACGATTCGCCTGAGACGGGCAAGCCGATCACGACGCATCAGTGGTATGACGGGACGCAGCATCCGTGGGAATTTAAGCGGGTGTGGCATGTGGAGCCGTCGCTGCACGATCCTGACACGGTGTATGCGGGCGTGGAAGATGCGGCGATGTTTCGTTCGACCGATGCGGGCAAGACTTGGCATGAGTTGGCGGCATTGCGTGGGCACGGGACGGGACCAAAATGGTCGCCGGGTGCCGGCGGCATGGGGCTGCACACGATTTTGCTCGATCCAAAAAATCCGAACCGGATGTTCATTGCGATTTCGGCGGCTGGCGCTTTTCGCACCGAAGATGGCGGCAAAACGTGGACAGCGATTAATCAGGGTT
>JANNTN010000667.1:0-4596 GCA_031394445.1 Anatilimnocola sp. | reverse complement strand
GATCGGTGTACATGAACCGGCAATACGGGCACAACTCGCCGACAATATGCACCTTGCGTTCTTCGTCCTCGCGGCCTGCATTCAGCTTCAGCAGCGCATCATCGCGGAACCGCACCGGAATCACGTGCAGCGGCTCTTCGTGCATCGGGCACCAATTCACCTCGCCCGTGTCTTCGTTCGTCCAGCCCAGCGTAAACACTGCCCCTTCCTCGGTGCCCGAATAACGCTCCAGCCCATGCTTGAGCAGTCGGGCGATCGTGCTTTTGCTGCTGCCAACCGGTCCGTGCAGCAGCAGCACGCGCTTTTCAATGCCATAGCCCTTCGAGGCGCTCTTGAGCGCGTTGACCAAATCCTCCAGCGACTCGTCCAAGCCAAACACCGCGTCGCGGCCTTCGCTCTCGGGATCGTCAAAGAACTTGTAGTGCATCCGCCGGATGCCGCGAGATTCTTCATAGACCGTGGTCCCAGCGGCCATGATCATGTCATAGACCCGCTCGAACGCGTTGCGAGTGATCTCCGGCTGCTGACGCACGAGATCAACATATTCCTCGAACGTGCCGGTCCAGTTCTTCTTGCGGAACTGCTCGAGGTCTTGTCGCTGGGCAACCAGCGAAACGATTTCGCGACCGTGGCTCATGTCTGCATCCTCCCAGGCATTTGGCGGCACTGGGCTAAGCGGCGCTGCATCCGTATGACAGTGGCGTCAACTTAGTCCGGCACCTCCTATCCTTTTCGCGTCGCACCGCAATAAATTGCGGCCGTGGGTCAATCGAAACTCAACACACACTGAATTCAATACACACAGTTCAACACATCAACCTTTGGACCTTCATCGCGCTGGCGTTACCGGATTACTCTCAATCCGTCCGGCTTCACCGCATTTCCGCTCGTAAAAAGCGGCAACAGGTTGACCACTTTGCGCAGCGCCATCCTTCGCCAATTCGGGAGGCGGCATTCACCGGCAGATGCTAGATGCACACCTGATAAGAATGCCGAGGCTGCGGAGGGCTCGCAGTGGCAGAGGCCAGAACTTGCAAAAGAGCAGCACTCAGGTAGAGGCCAATGGGCGGGGCAAAACAGCAGCAACGATCCTTGTTGCATCGCGCGACCGGTTCCTAACCGAACTGCTGCCTCTCCTTTTAAGAGTATTTCGCGCTACAAATTCCGGCAATAGGAATGTCCACGGATTTCCGGCAAATTACCCAGTACGCCGATTTTTGCCAAACGGAATCAACGGATGAACCGAATTTGCGGCGCTTAGATGCACTGGACATTCCGTGCGAACCGAATGTTCGCGGCGCGCGGTTTGCAAATAGCGTTTGCGGGCGGAGTACTCGCCGGCCAAGCGATCACACGGGCAAGATCACATCCCTACAACTTGACGATCGTCGCGTCCATCGTTTCCAGTTCCACGACCGCGATGGAATGCGGGTTCGCGCGATAGAGCGCGCCGGGGTTAAGGATCAAAGTTTTTCCCGATTGATGCTGTTCCGCCACGTGGGTGTGGCCGTAACACACCAAATCGTATTCGTTGGAAGTGCAAACCCGCCGAAAGAGCTGAGCGTCGTGGCTGTGCAGCAGCGCGATCCGCCGGCCGCCGAGCTGCAAGTCGCCAAACCAGTTGTGGCAAGTCATCCCCAGCTTCTCGATGACGGCCCGTAACTCCTGCAAGTCGTGATCGCAGTTTCCAAAGACGAAATGGGCCGGCCAGGCTGTCAGTAAAGCGGGAACTCGCTCGGAACAAATGTCGCCGCAGTGCAAGACAGCCTGCACTTCTAGCGATTCGAGCATCCGCACGGCATCGAGCGTGTTGCCAAGATGTCCGTGGGTATCGCTGATGACGCCAATCCGCATGTTCCGCTCCTTGCCGCTTGATGTTGCCAGATTGCCACGAGCCTGTCAGCGGGTCGGATGCAAAAAAACCACATACGACAAGCGACGCCACCGCGTCACAAGCCGCAAGTCGTGAGGCAGCCTGCCTTTAGCGGAATCCATCCAGTCGATGTACGCCGACCGGCATAGTCCTTGCCTTAATGCCAGTTCACGTCAAGCAAGTTGCCGCGGCCCACGTCCCCTCGGGCTCCGGCAGCTTGTTGACAACCCAGTTTTCGCGGTCCAGCTATCGACTTCATGTCAGGCACGAGGCCGGTGTTCCTTTTGGCAGGCATGAGGCCTGCCTCATTTTTTCTGCACTGTGTTTGTTTGTGTATTGGGTTTGATATGCATTCGCGCGAACTGGCTGAACTTGCCGCACTTGTCGCCATCCACTCCCCCGCACTGATCGCCGGGCAGGGGCAGATTCCCGAGCAATGCATCCAACAGTATTGGACGGCGTCGAAATGCCGGCTCGAACGCTGGAGCCGGCTGCTGCGAAAGCTGCACGCTGCTGCAACCGAGCCGCATTTGCCAGCCACGCTGGCTTGGCCGCGCGTGCGGCCCGTAGCGGAGGAAATTCTGACCAGTGAACTGCTGACGCGAGTGTGGACCGCTACTGCCGTGGCTTACGACGCGGCCCTCGGCTCCGACGAGCTAACGCCGGTGGCCCGCAACATCTTCACGGGGCATTTGGATGCCCGGGCGAAGCTGTTGGCGCTGATGGCCGATGGGCGGGTCATTGCGTTGCCGGAAGCTGTCAAACTGAATCACCTGCGTCGCCGCTGTGAGCGCTGGACCGATATGTTGCTGGCTCACTTGAGCAACTACACCGATATCCGCGACTTCGCCTGCGAACTCGACCGCGCTCGCGATTTTGCCGAAGACCTGGACCACGAATCGGCCCACGCCGAACATCGCCTCACGTGTCAACTCGTGCTCGCTTCGCTGCGGGCTTCATTCGCCGACGGGCTCGACGTTAGTTCGCCGAATGCCGACGTCAATCGCCGCATCGGCTCAGCGATTCTCGGCGCTTTCCGAGAGGAAATCGCCGATTCCACCGGCCTCGTAAAATCCGCCTGGCTCGAACGCATCAGTCGCACCGCCAGCGATACGGAAGTGATGATCGAGGAATTGGTACGGTTGGATCGCGGATTGTAGTGGTTATTTTGCGAGCGCCGCCTTCGTCAAGGCTTCGACGAAGAAGTATTCGCCCCACATGACGGATTCGTCCACGCCGAGGTTCTTCTTGGTGTGATAGACGCCGTGCTTGAGAATGCCTTCCCAGCCGGGGGTTTCGTTGGCGAGGTATTCGGGCGTCACGAGGGCGTCGAGCATCTTGAGGGCTGTTTCTTCGTACTTACGACGGCCGGCGGAGTCGCGCGATAGTTTCGCCAGGTCGAGCAGGCCGCTGGCTGCGATGGCACCAGCGCTGGATTCTCTTTGTGCGCCGTACGGCGGCGGCTGGTTAAGATCGGCGTGAAAATCCCAGTAGGGAACGCCATCGACGGGCAGGTGATCGCACCAGTATTTGGCGTTTCGCTCAGCGACATCAAGAAAATCGATGTTTCCCGTGAGTGCGTAGCACTTGCTGTAGCCGTAGAGGGACCAGGCGAGGCCGCGAGCCCAGGCGCTATTGGGAGCGAGGCCCTGGTGCGTGTCTTCACGTAGAAATGCGCCGGTATTGAGGTCAAAAATGCCTTCGTGGGCGGTGGAGCCGTCGGGGCGGACGATTTTGTCGCGAGTCGTGAGGCAGTGGTTGGTGGCAACGCGATTCAGCTCGGCGTCGCCGGTTTCCTTGGCGGCGTAGAAGATGATCGGCACGTTCATCATGATGTCGATGAACAGCGACTCATCGCTCACAAACGACCGCAGGTATTGCCCCTTCTCCTTGAACCGCATCGCCAGCGTGCGGCCGGCTTGAATCAGCACGTCGTGCAGGTGCTTGTCATTGGTGAGATGGTACCACGGTAAATACGTGCTGAGGAAGATGAACCCCAGGTCATGCACGTCGCGATCGTGCTGGCGATGTTCGAGTGCTTTGGAATAGTGCTCGGCGTCCTTCCGCCAGGCGTCTCCGTGGCCGCGGAGGCAAAACTGCCACATTTGGCCGCCGAGAAACCCGTCGGTCCACTGCGTCCATTTCTCCCCCGTGTGCTTCCACTTCCCGTTGACCGTGTACATCGGGAAGAAGTCGGGGTGGTTCGTGATGAGGGCGCGGACCTGCTGTTCGGCGAAGTCGAGGGCGCGGTTGTAACTGGCGAGTTGGGATGGGGTGGCCATGAATGCTGGAGAGGGGCGGCAGCGCTAAAATTTGGGAAAATTTTTTCTTCCGGGGGCATTAGCGACAGACGCAAATGGTGAACTGATAAAGAGTTGTGATTTTGGCTGTGTTAGCGCCGGCGCTAAAGTTGAGCGTTCCTTTAGCGGCGGCTTGGAAGCGGGCGGTGTACAACGCGCTCCCAATATATCCATTGCAATCTGCGCGAAAAACCGGGCCAGAATTTCAAAAATATTTTGCGGCTTTGGGCGGGAAAAGAATTGGCAGGTGCGGGCAAGCCGTCACGCCCTTCGGAGTACCTCCTGTCATTTATACACATCTGTGTTGGTATTGCCGAAGGTCAGCCAAGCCAGCGAGAAGTCGAGCATGCGGCGGAGGCCAGTCCACACGGGTTGCGGACCTGGGGGTGGCTCTTTGGGGCGGTTGTTATAGCCGCCCAGATG
>JANNTN010000624.1:0-2803 GCA_031394445.1 Anatilimnocola sp. | reverse complement strand
GATCTGGGCCTGGAAAACGCCGGTTTGACGGCGGACAGCCGGGGACAAGTTCAAGTCGATGAGACGTATCGGACGAGCGTGCCGCACATCTACGCGGTGGGTGACGTGATCGGCTTTCCGGCGCTGGCGAGCGCGGCGTATATGCAAGGTCGCGCGGCGGGACTGCATATTCTGGGGGACAAATGCGCGGCGCTGATTGCCAAGGACATTCCGACGGGCATCTATACCAGTCCCGAAATCAGCTCGATCGGGCCGACGGAACGGGAGTTAACCGCGGCTGGTGTGCCCTACGAAGTAGGGCACACACAGTTTCGCAGTCTGGCCCGCGCGCAAATCACCGGGCAGACGGTGGGGATGCTAAAGATACTGTTTCACCGCGAGACGCTGGCGGTGTTGGCGGTTCACTGCTTTGGCGCCAATGCGAGCGAAATCATTCACATCGGCCAGGCGATCATATCGCAGCCGCCGCCGAATAATTCGTTGATGTACTTCATTAACACGACGTTCAACTATCCGACGATGGCGGAAGCTTATCGGGTGGCGGCGCTGAATGGGTATAACCGGCTGTTTTAGGGAGCAGGAAGTAGGCGGTGGGGCGGTGGGGAGCAGGGGAAGAATGAGTTGGTGAGTGGTGGGATCGCAAAGTAGAATTGGGTGCGGGGAGTTATGTCATGAATGTGGGAATTCAACTCAGTAGCGAACAGGTAGAGACGCTGACGCGCCTGGCTGTTTCGTCTGGCAAGCCCTGGCAGGCAGTGCTTACGGAGGCGCTCGCTTCGTATGAGCGGCTTCCGCATGAGAAGAATGGGGAACGTGAAGAAAGCGTACATGCGGCGATGCAACGGTTAGGGCTATTGGGCTGTGTTGACGATGCACCGGCTGATCTGAGCACGAATCCAGCGTATATGGAAGGATTCGGTTCGCATGGCGGCTGACTCGACAATCGTCGATACCGGACCGCTCGTGGCCCTGCTCAATTCCAAGGATTCGGCACACGTCGTTTGCGGTGCAGCAATCACAGGATTGCGTAGGCCGCTCATTTCATCGTGGGCAGTTCTGGCGGAGGCGGCTTGGTTATTGAAAGATACGCAACACGGTCTCGAACGCCTCTTGCGAATGGTCTCCGAGGGCGTTGTCGAATGTCCTCTGCTCAACGCCGCAGCAGCGGCTTGGATTGCAGAACAGCAGCAGCGCTATTTCGATCTGCAACCTCAACTGGCTGATCTCACGCTGCTTTACCTGGCGCGACAACAAGGAACGAATAACATCCTCACGCTGGATCGTCGAGATTTTCTGGTGTATCTGAACGAAGAGGGGAAGGCGTTTCGGCTAATTCCGGAAAATGTCGGTTAGAGACCGTGAATGAGCGATGCGCTTACTGTTCGCCGAGCCCACCTTGAGTCGAGTAGCAGAATTGAGTTGGTTTAATCCCTTGTTGTAACGTGGGGCGGTCCTTCAGCCGGCAATTAAATCCTTCATGAACTATCAAGCAATAGCATCTAAAATCTCAAAACTTTTGAGCGTCCAACTTGGCTCGCCGTCTCAAGAAGAATTGGAGAATCTGGCAGCTCTTGATCCGCCGGAAGCAGTTCTGCGCTTTTACGAGCAGCATGCACCGAATGCGATGATACAAATCGGCAATGTTCGATTACAAACGATTGATGATTTGATCGAAGAAAACACCAACTACGTGCCGGGTGCTGATCTTCGCCCACACGGTTTCATTACGTTTGCCACCACAATTTGTGGCGATGCTTACTGCACCGATTGCTCGGAACTCAAGAGCCACGACCCGCCGATTGTCATCATGGCTCACGAGGTTTCGTTTGAGGAATTGGACCGGGCTACGATTTTGTCGGCACGAAAACGTGTTGCCGACAATCTCGACGAATTCCTAACCCGCTTCCTATCAGAATCTCTGGACACCGAGCCTAGCTACCCTGAATAAGCGCAGCCCACACTATTCCGGGTAGAGTTGGGTGGAGAGGTAGCGTTCGCCGAGGTCGGGGAGGACGACGACGATGAGCTTGCCGGCGTTTTCGGGGCGCTTGGCAACTTGGAGGGCGGCCCAGGCGGCGGCACCGCAAGAGATGCCGCAGAAGATGCCTTCTTGCGTGGACATTTTGCGGGCGGTGTCGGCGGCGTCTTCGTCTTTCACTAGCACGCACTCGTCGATGATCTTGACGTTGAGCACGTCGGGGATGAAGCCGGCACCGATGCCTTGAATGGTGTGCCGACCGGGCTTGAGATCTTGGCCGGCCATCCGTTGCGTGATGACGGGGCTATTGGCGGGCTCGACGGCGATGGCTTTGAAGGCCGGCTTGCGCGATTTGATGACTTCGCTGACGCCGGTGATGGTGCCGCCGGTGCCGACGCCGGCCACCAGAATATCGACTTGGCCGTCGGTGTCGCGCCAGATTTCTTCGGCCGTTGTCTTGCGGTGAACTTCGGGGTTGGCGGGGTTTTTGAATTGCTGGGGCAGAAAATACTTGTCGGGGTTTTCGGCGACGATGGCTTCGGCACGGCGGACAGCACCGGGCATGCCTTCGGCGGCGGGGGTGAGAATGACTTCGGCACCGAGGGCCTTGAGCAGGCGGCGGCGCTCGATGGTCATGCTTTCGGGCATGGTGACGGCGAGTTTGTAGCCGCGGGCGGCGCAGACATAGGCCAGGCCGATGCCCGTGTTGCCGCTGGTGGGCTCGATGAAGGTGATGCCGGGCTTGATTTTGCCGTCGCGCTCAGCCGCGTCGATCATCGCTTTGGCGATGCGGTCCTTGACGCTCCAAAGGGGGTTCATGTTCTC
>JANNTN010000622.1:0-5542 GCA_031394445.1 Anatilimnocola sp. | reverse complement strand
AGTCCCTTGTCGAACGTGAGGAAGTCCGCGACCTATGGGTGATGAAATGGGCCGAGCTGCTGCAAATCCGCACGAATAACGGTGTGAGTCCCAAGGGATTGGCACTTTACGATCAGTGGCTGCGCGATCGAGTCCGAGCGGGCACACCGATCCACAAGATTGTGGAGGAATTGATCCCGGCTAGCGGCGGGACATTCGACAATCCGGCCACGAGCTACTATCAAACGGAAACGACGCCACAGCTCTTGGCTGAAAATGTTGCTCAGGCGTTTCTCGGCACGCGAATCCAATGTGCCCAGTGCCACAACCATCCGTTCGATCGTTGGACGATGGACGATTATTACGGCTTTGCGGCCTTCTTCAGTCAGGTTGGATACAAGCAAGCAGCCGACCCACGCGAGATCACCGTTTTCAATACCGCGGCCGGCGAGATTAAACATCCGCTCGGCGGCCGCTCGATGACGCCCAAGTATCTGGGTGGCGAGGTGCCGCCGATGGCCACGGGACAGGATTATCGGCAGTCGCTGGCCGTTTGGTTGGCGTCGGCGGGGAATGAAGCGTTCTCGCGCAATCTGGCGAACGTCGTTTGGGCTCATTTTTTTGGCATTGGAATCGTGGAGCCGGTCGATGACGTGCGGGTGAGCAATCCGCCATCCAATCCACGGCTGTTCAACGCGCTTGGCGCGAAATTGGCGGTGTATGAGTTCGATATTAAGCCGTTGGTTCGCGACATCTGCCAATCGCGGACTTATCAGCTCTCGACTCAGCGCAATGAATCAAACGCATGGGATGAGCGACATTTCTCGCACGGTCGAGTTCGCCGACTGCGTGCCGAAGTGATGCTGGATTGCATCAATCAAGTGACGGAAACGCGAGATCGTTTGCCAGGGTTGCCCCAGGGAGGGAGAGCTGTCCAGATTGCCGATGGCCGGACTCCGAATTATTTCTTAACCACCTTCGGCCGCTCGACGCGACAGACGGCCTGCACCTGCGAGGTAAAGACTTCGCCGACACTGTCACAGGCATTGCATCTGATCAATGGCGAGACTACGTCGGGCAAGATCGCCGATGGTCAGGTGATTGAAAGGCTGCTGACCGAAGGGCGCGATCCATCTGCCGTCGTGAGCGACTTGTACGAGCGTTGCCTTGCGCGGCAACCGACGCCCAAGGAAGTTGCCGCCATTCAAGCGAGGCTCGCAATGGCGAACGACGTACCGGCAGCGCTGGCCGATCTTTTTTGGGCGATGCTTAATTCAAACGAGTTTTTGTTCAACCACTAGCCAAGAAACGGGAGAGTCCGTGGATCAGAGACTTGTGCTTTTGAAAATGGCGAGTGTGTTTTTCTGGACGGCGATTGCCTGTTGCTCCAATGCGCGAGGACAGCAGGAAACGCCACCGTCTGAAGTCGTAACGTATGACCAGGTTCGGCCGGTATTTCGCAAACACTGCGTGACCTGCCACAACCAGGACCGCGCTCGTGGCGATCTTAATTTGTCGTCGCTAGAGGGAATTAAGGCAGGATCGTCGTCCGGTGCCGCCGCGGTCACCCATAAACCCGATGAAAGCCCGATCTATCTTTCCGCGGCCCACTTGGAAGACCCCAAGATGCCGCCTAATAGCCCAAAGATTCCGCAGCGCGAGTTGGATTTGATTCGCCGCTGGATCGAAGGGGGCATGGTTGAACGGGGTACGTTGTCAGCGCGACTCAACCCAGATGTTAAGCCGAGCGCGCCGTCGGCGGCTACTGCGCCAAAGTCACTGCCGAGCATTTCCAAGGAGTTGACAGTGGCGGTTGAGCCATTAGCTCGGCCGACTCCGATCACGGCGCTGGCAGCCAGTCCGTCCGCCCCGCTCATTGCAGTGCCCGGTCACAAGCAAGTCGTTTTATTCGATCAAACGAGTCAAAAACCGATAAAAGCGTTAGCTTTTCCCGAGGGAGATGTTTTTGCCTTGCAATTTTCACACGATGGCAGCCTGTTGCTCGCGGGCGGTGGCGTTGGTGGGGCGTCTGGAAAGGTCGTCGCGTTTAACACTGCCACGGGACAGCGGGTTTTTGAAGTCGGCGACGAATCGGATGTCGTTTTGGCCTTGGCCATCTCGCCCGACGCAAGCCTCGTCGCGTTAGGCGGGCCCAGCCGCTCGGTGAAAGTCTTTCGTGTCGGCGACGGTGAACTTGTAGCGACTTTGCGCAAGCACACGGACTGGGTTTTGTCGCTGGCCTATAGCCCAGACGGCTTGTTACTTGCCAGCAGCGACCGCTTCGGTGCCGTACAAGTGTGGGAAGCTTCGTCGGGAAAAGAATTTCAGACGTTGCGCGGTCATACTGGTCCGGTCCACGCACTGGATTGGTCCGCTGATTTCGATCGACTGCTGACAGCCGGCGAGGACGGCACCGTCCGGCTGTGGAACATGCACGACGGAGTGGAGCTATCGCACTGGGATGGAAACGTCGGTCCGATTTTAGCTGCTGGATGGGACAGAAGCAGCCGGATCATTTGCGGCGGCCGAGATAAACGGATCACTATTTGGGATTCGGCCGGAACACAGTTGCAGCAACTTTCACTTTCCGATGAAGTTTGTGAACTCGCGTTGACACAGGATGCGGCGCAGGTGGTGGCGGGTGATGCGGCTGGCAATATTGTGGTCCATCGGTTGCAAACTGGTGAGCTGGTCAGCCGCCTTAAGCTGCCCCTCGGCCCTTCATCGGTATCTACGAGGGTTGCAGTTTCGGCCTCGGCTAAGGCTCAAGCCGCCGCTCCAGCCGTAGCGACGCCGACTAAGGTGATTGGGTCGCCAATTCCGGCTGAGGTGATCGCGGCCGAGGCAGAAGCTAAACAAGCCGCCTTGGATGTGGCCAACGCACGAGAGGCTGCAGCGGCGCTAGGCGACTCCGTGAAAATGGCGGAACAATCTCTCGCGAAGTTGCGCGAGTCGGCGACGAAGTTACAGTCACTGGTTGTGAGCCGGGAGGCGGCTGCAAAGCTGGCTGCTCAACGGGCCATCGAGCTTCGGCTGCGAGCGGAAGCTGGGCAGACGTCCGCCGCAGACGATTCGTCCCGTCTGGCAAAACAGCAAATGCTGCTTAGGCGGCGAGTAGACCAAAAGCGCTCGTTGCATCAGGCCACTGTCAAAGTCGCCGATCAGATTCAAGCCGCCGCTGCTCAATCGCGAGACGATCTGGGCTTTCAAGAAGCGGCTTTGCTTGCCAAGGAACTATCGAACAAGCTCGCGACCGAAGTCGAGCTTGCCACGCGGGAGCTGCGCCAAGTCGAGTTTGCACTGCGCGGGCTAACTCAAGCAGAAAACGCGTCGGCCGAGACTAATGGGGAAGAACGATGAAGTTGCATCGTGTTAAACTTGGCCGGATCGCCGTAGCGTTCGCCGTCGTTAGCATCTGGACGTCGTTTTCTTCAGCAGACGATTGGCCTGGTTGGCGCGGCCCCCGCGGTGATGGAATCAGCCACGAGGTCAATGCACCCGTCCGCTGGTCGCCGACCGACAATATCGCGTGGAAGACGCCATTGCCCGGAACGGGACGTTCATCGCCAATTGTTTGGCGCGAGCACGTATTTATCACAGTCGGTGATGAAACCGATCAGTCCCGTCGCGTGATTTGCCTCGATCGATCAACCGGGAAGGTCGTTTGGAACGTCGGCGTGCATCGTGGCGAGGGCGGTCAAATGCATCGCTTTAATTCGACTGCATCCAGCACGCCATGCACCGACGGGCGACATGTGTATGCCGTTTTTAACGACGACCAGGGATTGCATGTGTTTGCCGTCGATTTCCAGGGCCGCATCGCGTGGTCTGCCTCGCCAGGCAGTTTTTATTCGAACCACGGATTCGCAGCCTCGCCGGTGGTGTATGGCGAAGGCGTGATCGTAAATGGGCATCAGGACGGCGAGGCGTTTGCTGTCATGTTAAACCGGCTGACGGGTGCTGAAATGTGGCGCTATAAGCCGGCAGTGAACTTGCGGTCATTTTCGACGCCGGTGCTGATAAATCAGGACGGGCGCGACCAGCTCATTTTGACAGGAGCTGCTCAAACTGTGGGTCTGGAGCCGGAGACTGGGCGCGTCATTTGGTTTGCTGGAGGCCCTAGCGAGAAATTTGTCAGTACGCCATCTGTCGGACACGGCATGGTGTTCAGCTTTGGGGGCTCCGATGAAAAACGGGCGATGGCCGTGCGACTAGGCGGGCAAGGGGATGTTTCGGATTCGCACGTCGCGTGGCGCTGCGATCGCTCGATGCCTTATGTGCCAACGCCGCTTCTCCTGGGCGACTTTTTACACGTCATGAGTGACACGGGCATCTATACATGTATTGAACCCAAGACGGGCACCACTCTCCATACCGGCCGAAAACTCGGTCCTTTATTTAGTTCACCCGTAGCCGTCGCTGGTCGGATCTACTACTTCGAGGACTCGGGAAAATGCACCATCGTTGAAAACGGCGACCGGTTCAAGGAAATTGCCACGAATGATCTGAATGAGACCGTTCAAACAACTCCTGCGGTGTCTGACGGACAGCTATTCGTGAGAACGGAACGTCATCTTGTCTGTATCGGCTCTGCCGCGTCGAGCGTGCATGAGGGCGGCGCGACTATTCGCGACGCAACGACTGGCCGCTGACTATTTCCAATTCTTCCAAAACTTTATCCGCTGTTGAACTTGATTCGCAGCCTTGAAGCCGGTGACTCGACGGCTGATGCAACTCGGCGGCGATTTTTGTCAAAGGCTGTTGCGATGGTCCAAAATCGCCGGTACCAAACATGTGGCAATTTGCTTACGAGAGCGAGCTTTATTGTCGAAGCAGGCATGCCAGGCGCGACGATGGCGTAGAACAGTCACGAGCGATCATCGTTCCCAAACTAGCTCGACATCACATCGCAATTACCGGTTCTTAAGAATCAGTTGGCCTGTAAAGAGCCGTCGCGAGTCAGTGAAGAAAGTCTCTCCGGATTCGAGGTCGCGCAGCCCTTGGAGATGGTCCTGGCTACGGTCAATTCGGATCATGTGTCGATGCGATACCAGCAAACGGCGGAACTCGGCGGCACTGATTAGCCGTCCGGCTTCGGAGATGCAATCCTGCTGAGACGAGTTATTCATGGCATATGGCGAGATTACTAGCACACCAACTTCGGAACTCAAAAGTGTACCGCATCCATGATGCGATGGGAAAGAAGTCAGAGACAATCGCCGAAAGTGCCGTCCCTACAAGACGATAAATGGCCCAGTACCAACCGGCACAGTTTTGGGAGGCCGGCTTTCACCGCTTCTTTGAACCGCGGCTCGTGAAGATGTAGCGGTAAAGCAAGACGCGCGGACTGACAATCGGCTGTATTGACTACAGATTGCTTGCCGAGCGGCTGTAAGTCGCGACACATGGGCCAGGCGCCGTATAAGGAGCATTTGGCTTTGGTTGGCAACCCAAGGCGCTGCGTAACCAGATGCACCTGCTCTCAAGCAGAGACCGGTTGTATCGTTTTGGGACCGGCGCGTTCGTCGCCTGCAGTTTCAGCGGGTTAGACGCCCGCGCGCGT
>JANNTN010000722.1:0-1808 GCA_031394445.1 Anatilimnocola sp. | reverse complement strand
CGCGGAATTAAACCCGGCCCCGCTATCGACCACAACAGCGACACGCTCCACGGCTTCGCCGGCAGCGGAATTGGTTTCGGGCGGCGCGGGAGGGGAGGGCTTTGATGGGGCAGCCGGGTGAACCGCCGGGACGGGTGCCGAATCGCGCGGCACCATCGTTCCGCCGTATTGCGGGCTGAGCGTGAGTTCGCTGGTGTTGGGATTGGTCTCGGGCGCGGGGGGCGCGGAAGATTGAGAGGGTGGAGGCGGCGGGGCGACAGGGACGAAGCCGTGGAGCGTGTCGCTGTTGTGGTCGATAGCGGGGCCGGGTTTAATTCCGCGCGCAGCGGAACTGCCATCGCCGCGTTTGACAGGAGGAGGCGTTTTATCAGGCATGCCGGCCGGCGGACTGTAGGCCGTTAGGATTTACAGTCGCCACAAAGCGAGTTCGGAGCACCAAGGGCGCGCAGGCGTCCTTATTGCTTTATTGTAGTTTGCGGCGGCGATTGCAACCCGCGATTAGGAAAAGGTGTGATACGCGTAACGGTTAAGCGCCAGGCGGAGACTATTTGGTTTCGACCGAAAAGACGGGGTCGAAGGGAGTGTCGGGAGCGGCGAGGCGCTGATCGGCGCGGGACAGCAGCCATTTGGTGGGGCCGTCGGCCTCGCCAAATTCTTCGAGCATGTCCTGGCAAGCCTGGCGGCACTGGGCAATTTGATTGGCTTCGTAGAGGGCGAGGGCCGCTTCGTATCGCGAGCGGATTAGCGGCCAGGTGGGTTGATTGCTGTGGGGCGAGAGCTCGAACAGATCGTTGGCCTCGGTCATGCCGGTCAGCCGGGCTTTGCAGACGCGGCGGAGGGGAAATTGGCCGATGAGCTGCTGGCGCGTGGCGGCGGTGATCAAGCACGAAATTCCAAACACCTTAGTGGCGGCTTCGACTCGGCTGGTGAGATTCACAGCGTGGCCGCGGGGGCCGTATTTGAGGCGGCGGCGGCTGCCGGAATTTCCCACTTGGGCGTGGCCGGTGTGAATTCCGACGCCGAGGCGGATGATGCCGCCGAGGCGCTCGGCCCACTGGCTGTTGATGGCGGGTAGTTCGTTGGCCATGCAGAGTGCGGCCTGGACGGCGCGGTCGGCGTGCTGCTCGACGTCGGTGGGCGCATTCCACATAGCGGCCAGGCCGTCGCCGTAGTAGTCGATGACGACGCCACCTTGGTCCATGACCTGATTCGTGAGGCGGTCGAGAATGTCTGAGAGCAGGTTATACGTTTCGCTCGCGCCGATGCGTTCGGAGATTTTCGAGAAGCCGCGGAGATCGGTAAAGAGGAGCGTTAGCTCGCGTTCTTTGGCGGCGAGAATGCCGGTGTCGCATTCGAGAGCGCGGGCTAACTCGGGGGAAAAGAACTGCTCGAACTGCACGCGAGCGCGGGCGGCATCGGCTTCCTTGGCCATGCGCGTCAGGCCCGCGCTGACGGCACCAGCGAGAAGTTGCACGAACTGGGCTTCGAGTGGTTCGATGCCGCGGGCTTCGTCGCCGGCGGTGCGCAAGTCGCGCGAGCCATAGACGATGCCGATGACGCATTCCTGGTCGTCGAAAATGGGGGAGGCAACGAGCGCTTCGAGGCCCATGAGGCTTTGGCCGACGTCGTTGTTATCAAATTTCTGAAAGAAGGTGCGGCGCTCGGCCTGCACCTGCATCAGCACGCGCATGCTGAACTGGCGGTTGTCGCTGTCTTCTCGCGAATGATTGGCGACGACGTCCCAATTGCTTTCATTGCGCACGATGACCAGACCGCGATCGAGACCGACCAAATCGACTACTGCGCGG
>JANNTN010000576.1:0-2731 GCA_031394445.1 Anatilimnocola sp. | reverse complement strand
CCAACTCTGCTTGAACTGCGCCAAGATTCGTGCGATGCTTCCAACCACTGCCGGGCCTCCGTGAGAGCGAGTGTTGTTTTGTCACTCACCGTTCTACGAAGGCTCGGTTGCTTTTATCTCCGCTAGCGACGCTGCGACAGCGACGCTTAACGATTGCCCGCCAACGGACTGCGCTCAATTTGATGCCATTCCAGAACGTCCCCTTTTCCCCGATCCCACGGGGCTTTGCCCGTTACCTGGCGCTGGGCATCTTGGGCCGCAATCTTCACACCCTGGGAAAACTGCTCATCGCCCAGGAGGCTGCCGCGTGTGAAGCCGCACGCAGCCAGCGCCAACAATCGGCGGCCTAGCGCCGAGCCCGTGCCAGCCTCTGCTCGCCTTTCCTTCCTGCCCGGAGGAACCTCCGCGCGCGTGCGCGACGATCGCGCCCCAACCGCCTGAAATTCGGCGGCCAGCACGCCGCGACGAGTCAAAAAAGTCGCTCTTCAGAGCACTGCGAACCAAATCCGCCCGCCAAACAACGCTCCGAAAGACATTTTCGGACGAGGACTAGCTAATCGCATGGTTGACAAATGGGATCAAACATTTCCCACGGTGATCATGCAGATATCCGGCAGCTATGTCAGCGAGTGCTCGGATTATAAATCACATTGCTGCAAAGGAGCTCGAGGGGCCGCAACCTATCTCCCCGCCGACACCGGCGCAAACTGCACATTCGACCGAAACCCGATCGGCAGAATCCCCATCTTCCGGGCCGCCGTAACCGACATCAGCAAGTAATCCGCCTCGTCTTCGCTGGCGAACTTTTCGCCGTTCTTGGTCAAATCCTCTGTCCCCATCGCAATCGCGGTGGAGAACACGGCGTAGGAATCTTCTTGTAGCCACTTCTCTTCGAGCAAACCCTCCAGCCCCTTAATCTTGGGAAACTTCTCCGACCGCCCGGAGCCCATCAGCGTTGTTTCCAAAGCGACAATCTTCTCCCCTTTTGCGTCGAGAGCAAAAGCCACGTAGCAGTGCCGCGGAACCATCACGAGATAAGCTTCGATGCCGATTTTTCGCAGCAGCGAGGCAAACAGCACGCTGCCGTCGGCGCAGTTGGCCTGATTGTTCTCAATCGTCTCGTCCAAGAGCCGTACGTGCTGGCAATACACACTCTCCGATTCCGCGGCTGTCGTCGTGATATCGCTATACCGCACATCCCGCTCGGTCAGAGCATCCCACAACGCATAAACCTGCCGATAGACCTCGGCCGCCTCCCCCGACTGATAGCCCGTGAACGAATCGACCGCGCCGCGATCGAGCGCCTCGCGCAGCAACTTGTCGGCAAACGGATGCTGCTCGTTGACGTAGGCCGCGAACATGAAGCACAGATCGGTGAACTCTTCCCCTTCCACAAGACCGAACGGGCAATCGTTGATCGACCGCAGCGTGATCGTCTCGGTCTGAATTTCTGTGTCTTCGTCTTCGATTTCGACCTTAAACGTGACGGTGACTGGCGTCGCCTGTTTGTTGCTCACCAACGCTCCGTACTTGTACCTAATACGCGGATAGATCGTGTACTCTTCCCCTTCCTCTTCCAGCGTGCCGGTGAATACGCTCGCCTCCATGATGTCGCTGCCGGTGATCGTCACTTTGATCGTGGCATCATCGCCCGGCGATTCAACTTCAATGCCGAACAGCCCCCGCGGATCGCCCAAAACAGTTTCATCTTCCTCGGCTTTCTCATCCGGCTTCAGCGTCGCGGTCGCCACGACAAACGACGGGAACAACTGATTGTTCCACCCCGCGATCGTCGTAAACTCCGCCTGGACCACACCGCCCGCCGATGCCAAACCAAACGCCATCCCCAGTGCCAATGTGCCGAAACAGCGATTCGCGAAAGCCATGACTCAGCTCCCCTTCCAGAATGTTGCCAGCAGAATGTTGCCAAAACGCAACGTTTTGCCGCGCTCGGCTGAACACTAGCTCCACTCGGACGCGGCGTACCGCGAAAACCGCGGCTTTCTGCATCAATTCCTTGAGATTCTGTGCCGGTTATAGCGGCCATGCCGTTTCCAGCCGGCAAATCTGTCTCGCCATCCAGCAATCAGAAACGTCCCCCGCGAATCCCAATCAAAAGGTAGCCTTTCCCTGGCCCGGCCATATTCGCCGGCATTTTTCAATACGACTTGCCTGCGCGTTATTCACTGCGCGCGAGCCCCTGTGGCCACCGTCAATAGCAGGAAAAAGCCTGATTCCGATGTAAGTTGCGGCGGAACTGGTCGGTCAGCTACGTCTCGATTTGTCGGCATTTCACACCCGCGCGAACCCTTTGACAGGGTGAACAGGTCATTTAGAATCGTTGATTCGGAAAAGTTGTCGCAGGCGCGATTTCTGTGCCGAATCTGTCACTCGTACAGCGAGTGGACAACATTGGGCGGCTAGCTCAGTTGGTTAGAGCGCGTCGCTGATAACGACGAGGTCACAAGTTCGAATCTTGTGCCGCCCACTGCGGGGAAGTGGCCAGTAGCCGGTAGCCAGAAGCCAGTTTTAACTGGCCACTGGTTCCTGGCCTCTGGCTACTTCCGCCCCCGGGGACGTAGCTCAATTGGGAGAGCACTGCCTTTGCAAGGCAGGGGTTGAGGGTTCGAGTCCCTTCGTCTCCACTGGGAAGTGGTCAGTGGTCCGTTGCCAGTGGTAAAAGTGGCAATCGCCCCAGTTGGTTAGGCGGGCAGCCGGCCTGGGGGCCGGG
>JANNTN010000540.1:0-12141 GCA_031394445.1 Anatilimnocola sp. | reverse complement strand
GTGATCCACGTGATCGACACCGTGTTGCTGCCCAAAGAGTAAATCCTTTGATCGTGTGGTCATGGCCGGCAGACCACTGCCGGCCATGTCCAGATTTACAAGAAGTTTTTGAATCCAAGATCATTTGTGTGACGACGCAGGAGGATGAACCGATGTTGATTCTTTCTCGGAAGGTCGGAGAACGAATTACGATTTCTGGTGGCATTGAGATCTTCGTCGCAGCAATCCATGGAAATCGAATTAAGCTCGCTATTAAAGCGCCGAAAAACATTCACGTTTTACGTGCAGAGCTTCCATCGCAGCAACAAGCCGCATCTAGCTTAGCAAGTTGTCCGAGTGGGCTCGTTGAAGCCTGACATCAAAACAGGTCATTTGAGCCCTGAGTCGAACCGAATGGCACGTTTATTGATTGTTAGCTCAAATGTGCGGCGGTCTGCGTTAGGCAGTAGCGAAGGGCTTTCTCCTGAAACAGCGGCGGCATCCTCCCGGAGTCCCTTATGGATCCATTGGACGCTTAACTGCTGAAGAGAGTGGAGCTAAATAAGGTGGGCACGATGCGTTTGGAGGCAGCATTCAAAATGCGACAAACTTTCCCTCGGCTGATTAACCCATTAGCCTTGCTATTTTCTGTGGTCGTTGGCGCTCTCTTGCAGGCCGAAGACTGGACGCAATGGCGCGGCCCTGCCCGTGACGGGACATCGAGGGGGCCCATTTGGCCAGAAACACTTACCGAAACAAACTGCTCGCAAGTCTGGCGAGTGCCACTGGGCCCGAGCTACTCCGGGCCGATTGTGACCGCCGACCGAGTGTTTGTTACCGAAACAAAAGACAAGACAACTGAAATCGTCCGAGCTCTCTCTCGTCGAGATGGCAAGCAGATTTGGCAAGCCGAGTGGAGCGGCGCGATGACCGTGCCTTTCTTCGCCGCGTCGAATGGAAGTTGGATTCGCGCCACGCCTGCCTACGACGGAGAGTCGTTGTATGTGGCTGGCATGCGCGACGTGCTGGTTTGTCTCGATGCGGCCAGCGGCCAGGAACGCTGGCGCGTGGATTTTGTTGACCAGTTCAAGACTCCGCTACCATCTTTCGGCTTCGCTTCGTCCCCGCTCGTCAGCGACGGCTTCGTATATGTTCAAGCAGGCGCTGCGCTGGCCAAGCTCGACAAGCATACGGGCAAAGTCCTGTGGCGAGTTCTTCAGGAACAGGGTGGCATGATGGACAGTGCCTTTTCTTCGCCGATACTCGCTAAAATTGGCGGCCGACAATTGCTGCTCGTGCAGACCAGAGAAAAGCTCTGCGGAGTTGACCCGATCGATGGCAAGGTGTTTTGGGAGCAAGCTGTCCCGGCCTTTCGCGGCATGAACATCCTTACGCCCACGCACATCGGCGACCAGATATTTACGAGTAGCTACGGTGGCAAGAGTTTTCTCTATCAGGTTTCGGGGCCGGCCAATGCCCTCAGTGTAAATCAGGTGTGGGAGAACAAGGCCCAGGGGTACATGTCATCGCCGGTCGTTATCGGCGACTATCTCTACATCCACCTGAAAAACCAGCGTTTTGCCTGCCTGGACGTCAAGTCCGGCAAAGCGATGTGGACCACCAAGCCATTTGGAAAATACTGGAGTCTCGTGGCCCAAGGGGAGCGTATTCTAGCCCTCGATCAAGACGGGCATCTATTGTTGATTCGTGCCAACCCTGAGATATTCGACCTCGTTAGTTCATTGCAAGTCAGCAAGGACGAAACTTGGGCGCATCTGGCGGTGAGCGGCAACGAGGTCTTTGTTCGCGAGCTGAATGCGCTGACAGCCTATCGGTGGCAGTAGCAGCCCAATCGTTCGTGGGAGTCGATGTCTCGGCGGCACAACTCGACACCCTAGGCTCTACTCGTCCTTGGTCGAAATCTTCGGAAAATGCTGGCATGCGTTCGTATCGGCTGCGGTTGATTGGTCTGACCACGGTGTGTGTGTGGCTTTGCGTCGAGCTGCCTCTCTGCGCGCAGTTACGGCTGCCGCCGCTGCCAGAAGAATTGCCTCCCATACCGGCCTGGCAAGAGCAATCGATCGAAGTCCAACTGCAACAACCGCCGGGTGAAGCCTTCGTGGATTTGCCGGCGACTCCGATGCGTGCTTTCCGTGGTGGCGGTGGAATGGGAATGGGCGGAATGGGCGGCGGACCGATGGGCGGTCCCGGCGGCGGAAGTCCCTTTTCCGCGTTTGCCTTTTTTCAGCCCCAGAGCAACCTGCAGAATCAATCCGACACGTTTCAGGTTCGCGGCGAAGGATTAGTACTCGGCTTGCCGGTCAGCTTGGGGCCGAACGGCATCTGGATCTTGAACACGCGCGTCGAGCATAACGCTTTCGAGACCGATGCCACCTTGCCTGGCAGCACGCAGCCCTTTCCCAACGAACTGTGGAACATCAACCTCGGTCTGATGCACATTCATCCGCTCGACAACGGCTGGACCGCTGGCGGTATGGTCAGCATAGGCTCCGCGAGCGATCAGCCGTTTGCATCGATCCGCGAGATGAATGCCAACTTGCTGGCGTTCCTTACCGTCCCGACCCGAGAACGCGACGCCTGGAACTTCAGTCTGTTCTATTCCCCGCTGGCACAACTCGCGTTTCCGATCCCCGGTATCGCCTACACGTGGTGGCCGAGCGAGCAATTTCAGATGAATATCGGGCTGCCGTTCTCGCTCACCTATCGCCCGACCGACGCGATCTCCCTCAACCTGAATTATTTGCCGCTCACGAACGCCAGCGCGACCGTGTGCTGGACGCCGAGCGACTTATGGACCGTCTATGGCGGCTACCAAAATCACAGCCAAGGCTATGAATTGGCCGAACGTGTGGACCCTCAGGAAAGGTTCTTCGACTTCGACCAACGGCTGAACCTCGGCGTGCGGCGGACGCTCGGTGCAGGCTTCTCGCTCGATTGCTCGGCGGCGTATCTCTTTGACCGGTCGTACTTCCGCAGCGACTCGTTCTTCGGCGACGGTGCGGAACGCCTGCGGGTTGATCCGGGAGCGCAGCTCATGCTGAAGTTGCAATGGGCAAGGTGATTATTTCGGGTGCCACAAGCGGCTTGGCTGTCAGTCTGCAAGCATATCCTGTTCGCCGTCCGCGGAATCAAGGTGCAATCTGCTATGGCGGGGACGATAGGTTGGGACGTGATGGTCTGACTTTGAACCCAGGCTTCTCTCCGCAACCAGGACAGTGCGGCGTGCGCATGGCGTTCATTTGTGGTCTTTCGACCTCAGGGAGCCAGGTAAGAAGTTAATGGGGCGGGCGTGCCGTGTTATTTCGAGGCATAAATTGCGGTTCCTACAATACTGTCGAAGATTGTCCGCGGTATGTTTTGCTAACACCATGCAAAGCCAACGTACTTTGCACATAACCGCACCCCTTGTAATCCGTTAACTAACCGTCAAATCGGGGACAACAGAGCAGACGCATGGCCGACAACGTAACACACCCCTATGTAATCGAAGTGTTCTTCGACGGCGGTTGCCCGCTTTGTCAGCGGGAAATCAGCCTGCTTAAGCGTTGGGACCAACGGCAACGGATTCGCTTCACCGATATTGATGCCCCCTCGTTTCAGCCAGCGGATGTCGGCCTGACCCGCGAGGCGCTGATGGCTCAGATGCACGGGCGCCTGCCTGGCGGGACTTGGCTCACAGGTGTCGAGGTGTTTCGCCGGATGTATGCCGCAGTTGGCTTCGGAGCCGTCGTCTGGCTCAGTCGCCTGCCGCTGATCTCGCAACTGCTTGATGTGGGCTACTCGGTCTTCGCCCGTTACCGCCTACAGCTCACGGGGCGCTGCACGGCAGAAACCTGCTCGGCCACTGCTGCTAAAGTCAGCGTGTGCTCATCGGAGAAACAACGGCCGTGACCGAATCGGAGCTTCTCGTCGCCCACTTTGTTTGCGTGTTGTTGATGGTGGGAATCATCTGGTTCGTCCAGATCGTCCACTATCCACTCATGGCGTACGTTGGGCCGGAGCGGTTCCGCGAGTATTCGGCACTACATCAATCGCGAACAACCTGTGTCGTCGCCATCCCCATGCTGGTTGAGGCACTTACTGCTGGGGCGCTGCTCTGGTGGCACCCCACTCTGCTACTCTCCCCCTGGTTTAGCACGGCCTTCGCTTTATTGCTGGTCATTTTGGCATCAACGGCCTTTGGGCAAGTGCCGTTACACGCCCAACTTGCCACAGGATTTGACGAGACGTGGATACGGCAACTGGTGCGATCGAATTGGATCAGAACTTTCGCTTGGTCCGCTCGGGCGATTCTCATTGGTGCGACGCTGCTCTGTCGCGCCAATCAGTTAGCGATCGACGCTGCCTGACAGCCCGGAAGCTTGCTAACAAAGAGAAAACATCATGGACCGAGTCGCGATTCTTGGTGCGACGGGCACGATCGGCAGCACGTTGGCACGGCGGCTGGCTCAGCACGGCCGCAGCCTGCTGCTCGTCGGTCGCAACCGAGAAAAACTCCAGGAACTGTCACGGGAACTCAGTCAACCATTCGCGATGGTCGAGATGCACAGCTCCCAGCCTCTGGAAGATGCTTTAGCAAAGTCGGTCGAAGTGAACGGTGGTCTGCAGGGACTCGTCAACTGCATTGGCTCTGTGCTCCTGAAGCCGGCGCATGCCACCTCGGATGACGAGTTCCGTCGGGTCATCGAAACCAACTTGTTTTCGGCCTTTGCCACGATTCGCGCCGGCGCCAAGCTGCTCCGCGAACACGGTGGCTCGATGGTGCTGTTTGCCTCGGCAGCGGCGGAAGTGGGAATCCAAAATCACGAGGCGATTGCGGCGGCCAAAGCGGGCGTCATCGGTTTGGCTCGCTCGGCCGCGGCCACCTATGCGCCACGTAATATTCGTGTCAACGTCGTCAGTCCGGGATTGGTCCGCACGGAACTGACGCGCCGCATCTGGGAGAATCCGGCTGCCGCCACCGCATCGACCGACCTGCACGCGTTGGGGCGGCTCGGCGAACCCGAACAGGTGGCATCGCTCGTGGAGTGGCTCCTCGGTGCCGAAAACAACTGGATCACTGGCCAGGTAATTGGCCTCGATGGCGGCTTAGGTCACGTTTTGCCGCGGAGGAGAGGTGCTTCATGAATTTACCTCTCGATCCATGTCCAAAAATCGAATCGCGGAGCTTGATGCGATCGGCGTTTTCAGTGGAATGTGCCACCAGCCAGGCAAACAACACGCACGATACCGCGTTCGTTTTCACTCCTATACGCACATTTGAACCAGTTCTGTGGATAGCCGCCCTGCTGATCGGCAGCGGTTTGGTTCACCTCGCTTGGATGGTGTTCACGGGAGCTGATTGGAATGGCCCCCTCTCGCTTCGCAAACCCGCCCTCTTTGGCATTTCGGCAGGACTGACCGCCTGGTCCATCGCCTGGGTGATGACCAGGCTCTTTCCGCATCGCCTCGATCAAAAGATTGCCAGCGCTATGGCTGGCAGCCTGTTGCTCGAAGTCGGACTGATTACGCTTCAGCAGTGGCGAGGCGTTCCGTCGCACTTCAATCACACGACGAGATTAGATGCGACGATTGAGGCGATCATGTTGGGGTTGATCCTTGTCGTCACGGCCGGCATTGTGTGGCTGACCCTGCGATCCGTCAAGCTTCCACCGATGGACGAGTCGTGCGCGGTTGCCTTGCGCGGAGGGCTGTGGCTGCTAACGATCTCCTGCGTACTGGGCATCATAGCTACGTTGTTGGGAGAGCTGAACCTGGCTGCCGGAAAGCCGGCTGAGGTCTGGGGACCAGCAGGGATTCTGAAGTTTCCGCACGGGGCCGCCTTACACGCGATTCAGACGCTGCCCTGCTTATCTTGGCTACTAGGCAAACTCCGCGTTGGGCAATCGGCCGCGCTTGTTCGTACAGCGCTCGCCTCTCAAATAATGTTTCTTGCTCAAGCGTTATGGCAAACAATTCACGGGCGGGCACGTTTTGATGTCGATGGCTTGGGAGCGATCTTGTTGGCAGCTACTGGACTACTCTTACTTGTGCCAATCGTAGCAATCCTAGCGAGATTTGTCTCGCTTGCCCGCGGGTTCTGGCCAAGCGAAGCGACTTCGTCGCGTCACGCGTAACTTTTCTGCGTCATGCTCGTGACCGGCTGCTGAGCCGAGGCAGGTTCCGCCAAAACCGCTCGCCTGCTGAAGAAATGCTTTTCTGCGACGAATGCGGCAATTTATCAGCAGTTTGGGATTTCATCCGATTCTTTCCGAATCTCGCAGATTTGTCGTTAAGTCCGCTGCAGCGTCACGGTTTGCAATCCATGAACGATTTGGACGTTTTCGGAAACGGACGTCGTTTTTCGCTTAACCCACTTTTTGAAGGAATGTACCGATGCATGACATTGTCGACACGGCTGTTGCAGCAGGCTCGTTTAAGACCCTTGTAGCCGCTGTTAAGGCTGCGGGCCTGGTGAATACGCTCAAGGGAGCTGGACCTTTTACGGTTTTCGCGCCCAGCGACGAAGCGTTCGCCCAGCTTCCGGCAGCGGTCATTGAGGACTTACTCAAGCCCGAAAACAAGGGAAAACTCCAAGGAATCCTGACGTATCACGTCGTGCCGGGCATGGTTTCGGCGGCTGATGTGATCAAGCTGAAGGCCGCCAAGACGGTCCAAGGTCAAAACTTGACGATTGACACCGAGGATGGCGTGAAAGTGGATGGAGCGACCGTCGTGCAGACCGACATCCAGTGCAGCAATGGCGTGATTCACGTCATCGACTCCGTCGTGCTGCCCAAGTAATTCTTCGGCTGCAAATCATGTCCTTCACGGCCGTCCACAGGTGGAGGCGGTCGTGAATTTGTTTACACGACACGTGGATGCATACCCTCTTGGAAGTGTTTGCGGCAGATTTCCGGCTCGTGGGAAATTTTGCCTCGCGGAGCCTCTGTGATGTCGAGCACAATGTCCGGGAAGAAACTGAGGATTCTCTAGTGAATAAGATTCGAATTAGCAAGATTGGGTTCGTGCTTGCCGCCGGCGCATCGTTCTTGTTCTCCGTTTACCTCTGGTTCTCGGGGAGCAAGGATGAGGGCGTGTTTGTCGGGCTGTGGGTGCCGTCAATCTTGAGCTTTGGAACTCTCCTCTTGGGGAGAAATTCCAATGACAAGTAGTGCAATAGTTATTTTTGGGTTTGGATGCGTCGTCTCGATGATCACAATCGGCTCCGCGTTCATTGCTCTACTCGCCTGTGATTATCCAGATCAGCCGCCGAGATGAGTTCTCGATCGTCCCGCGCCGTCTGTCGCCTCCCACTTACTTTGGAATGGTGGAGATAATTGACGAGGCAGATTCAAATCAGTCAAGTTTTTTTAAGTCTGTTAACCTAAATTGGGAGATATAAAATGGCTATCGAGCACACGACAAACTGGCCCGATCTCGCGATTGGGCTGTACGAACGACTGACCGGAAACAATGCTGAGATCGCTTACGAGTTCGTAGACATGCACGTCAAGATTCCTAGTGGGACGGGCCCGAAGGCCGAACATGCCGAGTGGATCCTGAGCGGTACCGTGAAGATCCATACGGCGGACAAGGGCACACTCCCAAACTGAGTGTGGTCGGCCGACTGAATGGTTCCTTGGCCGGCCGGCCGGTAACCCTCGTGGCAGAAGATCGTGGCATTACTTTGATCTCTGACAATTTTAGCAGTCTGCTGAAGCTGCGGCGAAGTTGGCGGATCATCTTCCGGCCGCTTCTCGCACTCCTAAACCGCGAGGACATCCGGCTGCTCGTCCGGGTGAGATGGCTAGGAAGAATAGAAGTGTTTCCGAGGCCGAAATATTTGGTACGGTTGTTTCTCACATAATTTTAGCCGGCGTGCCGCGTCAACTGCCGCAGGCAGACTGTTGTGAATAGAAACTTGGAGACTTACGAATCATGGCCGAGCAGATGCAGTGCATGGAAGTCTGGGGCGGCAACCGCAGCGTAGAAAAACATTTCCAGATGCCGGGATTGGAAGTTTGGCTCTATTCGCGCCCCTATGATGATGCGGCGAGCGGAGGCGACGTCTATTACCTCTCTTCCTGTGCATCCGGACGCATTTCGCGGCTGCTCTTGGCCGATGTAAGTGGACACGGCCCGCCCGTTTCCCAGTGCGCGCTACGGTTGCGCGATCTGATGCGGCGTCACGTCAATAGCATCAGCCAAGCTCGCTTCGTGGAAGGGATGAATGAGGAGTTTACCCGTTTCAATCACGACGGCAACTTCGCAACTGCCGTCGTCGGGACATTCTTCGCCAGCACCGGGACATTCCAGCTGTGCGCTGCCGGCCACCCTCAACCATTACTGTTCCGCCAGAAAACAGGAAAGTGGGAGGTCTTTGAAACAGCTCCGGAGTCCAAGAAGGCATCTCAAATAAGTGGCATACCGTTGGGCATTGTGGGTGGCGTCGAATACGGCCAGGCTCGTTCAGTCATTAAACCCAGCGACATGATCTTGGCCTACACGGATGGCTTGACGGAAACACGTGTTGCAAATGATCAACTCCTGAACACTGAAGGGCTCTTGTCGCTGATCAATTCGCTGGACGCTGCGCAACCCGACCGGCTGCTGAGCAGTCTGCTGGGAGCTTTGCGTGAACAAGCCACAGCTCCGGTCGGAGATGACCTCACCTTGCTCCTGGCGCGAGCCGACCGCAGCGGCGTTTCTTGGCAAAACAACTTACTAGCCCCCTTTCGCCTACTTCGTCGAACGCGAGACGCAACCCGTTTTCGGACATCAATCGACGATAGTTGCGGCGGGAACTAGAGCGACGCGATTCGACCATCACCCCTTAAATACGCGAGCACCTTAATGGAACCACAGCCCGGCGGCTTGGTCTTACTGACCGGCGCCACAGGTTATGTGGGCGGTCGGTTGCTCGCGCTGCTGGAGCAACGCGGCTTCCGGGTTCGCTGCCTAACGCGCCGTCCCAATGTCTTGCAGGGGCGGAACGGGCCACACACCGAAGTCGTCACGGGAGACTTGTTCGATCGAGCGTCACTTAGTACCGCGCTGCGCGGTGTCGATACCGCCTACTATTTTGTTCACTCAATGGGGGCTGATCGTGATTTTGAGCAGCAAGATCGCCTCGCCGCGACGAACTTTGCGCAAGCTGCGGCGGAAGCCGGAGTACGTCGCATTATTTACTTGGGTGGTCTCGGAAATCCTGATCAGAAACTCTCCAAGCATCTCCGTAGTCGCCAGGAAACGGGAGACGTTCTGAGAGCTTACCACACACAAGTAGTCGAGTTCCGCGCCTCGATTGTGATTGGCTCGGGCAGTCTTTCGTTTGAAATGATCCGTTCGCTCGTGGAACGGCTACCGGTCATGATCTGTCCGCGCTGGGTTCAGGTAAAGGCTCAGCCCATCGCTATTGAAGACCTGTTGGCCTATTTATTGGCTGCTCTGGAACTACCATCCGGCCCGTCGCAAGTGTACGAGATCGGCGGCCCCGATCAGGTTTCGTACGGCCAGATCATGCACGAGTACTCCCGGCAACGGGGACTCACACGTTGGATGATTCCCGTGCCACTCTTGACCCCTTATCTATCCAGCCTGTGGCTTGGCTTGGTCACGCCGCTGTACGCCCGAGTTGGCAGAAAACTCGTCGAAAGTCTCCGCAATCCCACGCTCATTTCCAACAACCTGGCGGCCACGACCTTTTCCGTTCGGCCTCGTTCGGTGCAGGAAGCCATTGCCAGGGCCTTGGTAAACGAAGATCGCGATTTTGCTGAAACACGCTGGTCGGACGCCTTGTCGTCGGCAGGAGCCCCCAGTGCTTGGGGTGGCAAACGGTTCGGTTCCCGGCTCGTCGATTCACGCACGATCACCGTCAACGTTCCGCCGGAACAAGCGTTCGTGCCAATTCGCCGCATTGGTGGTCGGACGGGCTGGTACTACGGCGACTGGCTGTGGTCGCTCCGTGGTTTCTTGGATCTGCTCGTCGGCGGAGTCGGTGTGCGCCGGGGCCGCCCCGATCCGGAAAACCTGCGCGTCGGCGATCCCCTCGACTTCTGGCGAGTGGAACTCTATGAGCCACCACAACGGCTGCGGCTGCAAGCCGAGATGAAGCTGCCTGGCCGCGCCTGGCTCGAATTTGAGGTGACTCCGTGCGAACAAGGCAGCACGATTCGCCAGACGGCGATTTTTGATCCGTTGGGACTCTTGGGGCTGATCTACTGGTACGGAATTTACCCGCTCCATCAGTGCGTATTCGCCGGGATGTTGCGGAACATTGCTCGTGCCGCCATACGCACTCACACGAAGCCAACGACGAATCTGCCAAGCCAAGAGGCCCAGGAGTCTCGACTTTCCCAGCAACCACTGCGAGGCAGCCCTTGAGTACGAAGCCTGTTGTGATCATTGGAGCGGGACTGGCCGGCCTTTGTTGTGCTCGCCAACTCCTCCGGTACGGAGTGGACTCGCTCGTCTTGGAAGCGCAAGACGACGTCGGCGGTCGAGTGCGTACGGACTTGGTTGACGGCTTCCGTTTGGATCGCGGGTTTCAAGTTCTGCAAACCGCTTATCCCGAGGCCCGTCGGCAACTGAATTATCACGCCCTTAGTCTGCGAAGGTTCGAGCCCGGAGCCTTGATTCGAACTCAGGGGAGAACGGTTCGCATGAGCGATCCGTGGCGTCGGCCTGGGCAGACTATCTCCACGATTTTCAACGGCCTAGGTAAGTTTTCCGATCGCTGGAAATTGGCGAAGCTTCGATGGCACGTCACCCGCGGCACGCTCGACGACCTCTGGGCAGAGCCTGACTCAACGACTGCCGACTACCTGCGATCAACGTGCGGCCTGTCATCCGACATCGTGGAACGTTTTTTTCGACCGTGGTTCAGCGGCGTCTATTTGGAAGATGAATTAGCGACCTCCAGTCGATTCTTCAAGTTTGTGTTTCGGATGTTCGCCCTCGGTGACGCCGCGTTACCGGAAAATGGAATGGGAGCCATCGCGAAGCAACTGGCGGATGGGTTGAGTCCGTCCATGTTGCGCCTCTCGACGCGTGTTGAGTCCCTGGATGGCGGCATGGTGCGTCTCGAAGGGGGTGAGGTGGTCGACTGTCGCGCGTTGGTGCTGGCGGTCGAGGGGCCAGAGGCCGCGCGACTTACGGGCGGATTGATTCAGGTACCCGAATTCAGGTCCACGACTTGCTTTTATTACGCCGCTCCTCAACCACCGATCACGGCATCGCTGCTGGTGCTTAATGGCGATCGAACAAAGCCGATCAACAACCTGTGCGTGCCGAGCAATATCGCCCCTACCTATGCACCGCCGGGGCAGGCTCTGGTGAGTGTGTCGGTGGTCGGCAAACAAGCTTGCGAGTCCGGTGAGCTGGAAAGTGCGGTCCGTTGCCAGCTGCGCGACTGGTACGGTTCGCAGGTTGATCGGTGGTTGCCATTGCGGAGTTACTACATCCGGCACGCCCTCCCCAGTCAGCCCGCCCACTTTCGGGACGGCACTGCTCCGCTCCCGCGACTGGCCGAGGGCTTATATCGTTGCGGCGATTACTGCGAAACGGCTTCCATCCAAGGGGCGATGGTGAGCGGGCGCAGGGTCGCGGATGCGGTCTTGACGGACCTTGGCTTCCGCAAGGCGTTATGCGCGCACAATGACTCGGCGCTCACGGATTGACCTGCCGTTAAGTATTTAGGCCGCTTCGAGCACGGCTTGGGCCATTGCTATGCCGCTGAGAAAGGCCCCTTCCACACGCGGATCGGCACACACGGCATCGCCCAGCCGCAGGTGGTCTGGCGGGATAGCTCTACTCCGTGCCGCGCCGAGATGCGCTGAAAACGATTGAGCGGAATGTGATCGGCATATTTGCTGGTCAAAGCCTGAGCCAATAGCCCCGGTCCTGGCAGACCTCCGGCAATCGGCTGCGGCGGCTTAGAGGCGGTCACCACGTTCTGTTCCGCCAGCGTGAGCCCGCTTTCGGGCAGTAGCTGCCGGCGGGCGTAGGTCAATTGCACGTGCCGGATGACATACAGGCACGACGGCTCACGGTCTCGTCCGACGAGTGATCGAGTATCACTTACGGCCCTGTCAGCCAGCCTCCTAAACCAGCCGCCCTCGCTTCGGCAAACCGGCCACATCCTCCACCAGGCAATTCAAC
>JANNTN010000532.1:0-24565 GCA_031394445.1 Anatilimnocola sp. | reverse complement strand
GTTGACGTTCGCCGAGCAACTGGAGACGCCGCCGATGTTGAACCAGAAGCCGCTGGCGATGCCACGGCCGCGCCATTTGCCGTCAAGCTTTGATTTCCAGTGGGGGCTGTTTTTGGCGGCTTCGAGGGTTTCGATGAGGCCGACGCGGGGATAGACGGGGCCATCGACGCGACGGGTGCCTTCTTTGGCGGCGTTTTTCAGGCGAAATTCGATGGGGTCGATCTGGAGCTTCGCGGCCAGCTCGTCGATGAGCTGCTCGGTGGCGAAGGCGGCGTGCGTGGAGCCGGGGGCACGATAGGCCTGGGTGTGCGGCTTGTTATTGACCACATCATAGGCTTCGACGCGGGCGTGCGGTATGTCGTAGCAACTGAAAACACACATCGCGCCGGGGCCGATGACGCCGCCGGGAAAGCCGCCGCATTCGTAGGCCATCCAGGCATCTCCGGCGACGAGCGTGCCGTCTTTTTTTGAGCCGAGCTTGACGCGGAGATAAGAGCCGGGAGTGGGGCCGGTGCCTTCGAAGACTTCGCTCCGCTGCATCGTGATTTTCACGGGGCGGCCGCATTTGCGACTGAGGAGCGCGGCGACGGGCTCGAGATAGACGATGATTTTGCCGCCGAAGCCGCCGCCGATTTCGCAGGGGACGACGACGACTTGCGAAACGGGGATTTGCATGAGCTCGGCGACTTGTTGCCGGGCGTTGAAAGCACCTTGCGTGGCGGTCCAGATTTTTAGCCGGCCGTCTTCGTTCCAGTTGGCGACGGAGGCGTGGGGCTCGATGTAGCCCTGGTGGACGGTGGCGGTGCGGAACTCACGCTCGACGACGATGTCGGCTTGCTGGAAGCCGTCGGCGATTTGGCCCTTCTCGAAGACCATTTTCACTTGGACGTTCGTGGGCTTGTCACCCTTTTTGCCCATTTCGTCGGTGCGGAGGTCGTCGTGCAGGATGGGCGCGGTGGGCTTCATTGCGTCGAGGACTTCGGTGACGCTGGGGAGGACTTCGTATTCGACTTTGATCAGCTTGGCGGCTTCGTCGGCGATGTGGGGGGTGGTTGCGGCGAGGGCGGCGACGGCGTGCCCTTTGTAGAGCACCTTGTCGTGGGCGAGGCAGTTGGAAGCGAGATGCTTGAGGTTGATCGCACCGGCCTCACCCATGAGGGCAAACTTTTCGGCGAGGTTGGGAAAGTCATCGTGCGTGACGACGGCCAAAACGCCGGGGAGTTTTAGGGCCGCGCTGGCGTCGATCTTTTTGATGCGGGCGTGGGGGTGCGGACTGCGGACCAGCCTGCCGTGGGCCAGGTTGGGCAGCGTCATATCAGCGGTATAGACCGCTTTGCCGGTGACTTTGTCGGCCCCGTCGTGGCGGATGGGCCGCTGGCCGATGACGGAGTAGGTTTTTTTGTTGAGGAAGAGTGGTTGGGTATCGGACATGGGTGGGCGTTCCCTGGTTGGTCGGCTAAGGAACGCCACGGAGGGCGTTCCGTACAGGTGGATTACTTAGCGGCGAGTTCGGTGGCGGCGGACTGCACGGCGCGGACGATTTTGTCGTAGCCGGTGCAGCGGCAGAGATTGTTGGCGAGCTGGAAACGGATTTCGTGTTCGGAGGGGTTCGGGTTTTTGTCGAGCAGGGCTTTGGCGGTCATCAAAAAGCCGGGAGTGCAGATGCCGCACTGAAGGGCGGCCCCTTCGAGAAAGCACTGCTGGAGCGGGTGGAGGTGGCCGTGGTCGGCGAGTCCTTCCACGGTTTCGATCGTCGCGCCTTCGGCCTCGGCGGCGAGAACGACGCAACTATTGACGGGCACGCCGTCCATGATGACGGTGCAAGCGCCGCAGTTGCCGTTGTTGCAGCCTTCCTTCGCGCCGGTGAGGCGCAAATTGTCGCGGAGGGCTTCGAGGAGGCTGTGGCGGGGTTCGCAGAGGAACTCAGCCGGTTCGCCGTTGACGGTGGCGGTGATGTGGAGTTTTTTTGTCATTGGTCAGTTGTCATTAGTCATTGGTCAGTTGCTTATGCGAGCACGATCAGTGGCTCGCAGTAACGTCCGCTTTACGAGGACGCCGACGAGGTGGGTGCGGTATTCGGCGGGGCCGCGCATGTCGGTGATGGGGGTGGCGACTTTCTTGGCCAATTCACCGGCTTGAGCGAAAGAGTCATCGGTGGCGGGTTTGCCGGTGAGCCACTGGGAGGCTTCGGCCGCAAACCTGGGCGTGGGAGCGACGGCGGCGAGGGCGATGCGGGCCGCGGCGATGGTTTTTCTGTCGGCGGAAAGCTGGACCGACGAGGCCGCACCGACGACGGCGATGTCCATTTCGTTGCGGGGGATGAAACGCTCGTAGGCGGAGCTGCTCTTGGCTGGCGGCGGTGGGAAGGTGAGGGCGATGAGCAGCTCACCAGGCTCTAGCACGTTGCGGCCGGGAGCGGTGCAGAAGGATTCGGCGGGGATTTCGCGGGAGCCGCTGGGCCCGGCGATGTGGCAGGTGGCACCGAGGGCGATCAGCGTGGGGATGGTGTCGGCTGCGGGGGAGGAATTGCAGAGGTTGCCGCCGACGCTGGCGCGGCTTTGAATTTGCCAGCCGCCGACGATGCGAGTGGCATCAGCGAGGGCGGGGTAGGCGGCAGAGATTTCCGCGTGGTCGTAAATGCGGTAGCAGGGGACGCTGGCCCCGAGGCGGAGGCCTTTGGCCGCGGAGTAGGTCAGCTCCATCAGCTCGGGGATTTTTTTGATGTCGATGACGAGGTCGGCATCGCGGAGCCCCTCGCGCAGTTGCACGATGATGTCGGTGCCGCCGGCCAGGAGGCGGGCTTTGCCGTTGGATTTGGCGAGCAGGGCCGTCGCATCGGCCAGCGTGGCCGGCGCGGCGTAATCAAAATCTTTCACAGGGAACTCCGCCGAATTGTCAGCCGGGAAAACGACGCTGATTATAGCGGGGGGAGCGCGAGACTACAGCGGGCGCGCGGTGCGTCAAAATTGTTGGAATTGTCGCTGCGGAGCGCGTCGGAATTATCGTTGCGCGGCGACGGGCTGCAGGCTGCTGGCGCTTTCTCGCGGGGGGAGCATGATGGTGATGCCGACGGGCAGCAAATCGGGCTGCGCGAGGAGGTTGCGGTTGGCCTCAAAAATTTCGCCGGCGCGATCGCGATTGCCGAGGAGGCGGTCGGCGATTTTTTCTAGCGTATCGCCGTCGCGAATTCGGTACGGGCGCGGGGGACGCGGCTGGAGCGGCGGTTTAGCGGCTGCTTCGGGACGCCAGTCGTTGCGCTCGGTGGGGGGCGCGGTGGGTTGAAACGAAACAGGAAGCGCCGGGGGTGGCGAGAGGCTTTCCAGGGCGTAGGTTTGGGCTGCGGAAAGGGCGGCGGGGGGCTCGCGGCTGGCGTCGTGCAGGCTGGTTTGAGAGTAGCGGCCTTCCGCGGGGGAGACGTCGATGCGGGGGGCGATTTCCAGCGGCTGATCGGGCCGCCGGATGGTCAGCGGCAGCGGGATGGATGCAGCCGGCGACGGCTCCGCGGGTGGCGGCGGGGATTGGCGGTAGGGCCAGGCCATGAGGAGGCCCAGCAGCACAACCGCCGCGGCGAGGAGAACACGCGAGGCACACACGAGCTTACGACTCCGCTCTCGCTCCGAGCGTCATCCTGCTCTCGCAGCGCAACAACCGTTCTCATCGCGCTATCCGCGCGATTACCGGCAGTGGAGGGTAGCGCGGTGCATGAAAGTGCCGCGTGAACAGTGCCGGATTATCAAGAAATCGGCTGGCGGCTGGCGGCTCAAGAGAAAATTGTTGGGCCGCCGTAGTCTCTTCGGCATCGGCACAAGCGGTAGGGCCGCGATTAAGCGACCGAGCGAGATTGTTTGCGCGATTCGATTTTTTCGGCAGCGGGGGAGGGGCTGCCGCTGCGTTCGAGGAGCCAGAGGAGCATCGGGGCGGCGATGACCAGGGTGGTGTAGCAGCCGGAGAGGACACCGGTGAGCAAGGCGAAGGAGAAGGCGTGGATGCCGGGGCCGCCGAAGGCGTAGAGGATAAAGACGACGGTGAGGGTGATGCCGGCGAGGATGATATTGCGGCTGAGCGTTTGGTTGACGGCGTCGTTGAGCATCTGCCGCGTAACGTTGGGGTTTTTGCCGCGGATTTCGCGGAGGCGGTCGAAGATGACGATCGTATCGTTCACGGAGTAGCCGAGAATGGTGAGAAACGCGGCCACGACGGGGAGGCTGATTTTGAATTCTTCGATGCCGAGGAAGCCGAGGGGGCCGGCGACCCAGTAGCTCAAGGCGATGGCCGTAAGCATGACGAGGGCGTCGTGAGCGAGGGCGGCGACGGCGGCGAGGCCCCAGGCGACGCGCTGAAAACGGAACCAGACATAGGCCACGATGCCGAGCAAGCTGACGGTGAGAGCACCGACGGCTTGGAGCTGCGTGTGAGCGGGAACCTGGCCGCCGATCTGGCTGGAGGTTTGCCAGACGACGGAGCTGTTCAGATCGGTGCGGAGGTGGTCGAGGATGGCGCGGGACTGCTCGGTGCTGAGGGGGAGCGTGACCTTCCAATTTTCGAAGGTGGAGTTGTCTTTGCGGTCCCAGTTTGTGTTATCGACATCGATATCGACGAGATCTTGGTTAAGGGCGGCCTTGGCGCTCAGTTGAATGCGGGCCTTGAGAGCGGCGGCGCTAATGGGGCTGTTGGGGAAGTTGAGTGTGGCGATGGATTTGAATCTGCTGGCGGGCGCGGGCTGCTCGGTGGGGGCCGCGGTGGTGGCGGCCGGTGCGGAAGCGGACGGAGTGGAAGCGGCTGATGCAGCAGGAGCGGCATCGGCTTTCTTCTCTTCGGCCTTTTTCTCGTCAGCTTTGGCCTCTGCGGGGGCGGCTTTTACTTCTGGGCCAGCAGCTTTGGCTTCAGCAGGCTCGGTCTTTGTCGCGTCGGGCTGGGCGGATTCTGTTTTGGCGGCTACTTGCTCGCCTTCGCCGCAGGAACCGTTATCGGCTTTTGGTTCAGCTTTGGGCTCAGCTTTTGTTTCGGGCTGGGGCTCGGTTTTGGGTTCTGATTCAGGTTCTGACTTGGCTTCGGCCTTTGGCTCAGCCTTGGGCTCGGGTTGAGCAGCAGCCGGAGTTGATTTGGCGGCTTCGGCTTTTGGCTCGGCCTTGGAGGTGGGGGCTAGGGGGGCGCTCGGAGCGGAAATCGAGGGAGAGGCAGGGGGCGCTTCGGCGGGGGCTTCTGCGACGGTGCCGATATCGACGTGGTAGGTCTTGAGGAGGTCTTGGCCGTCGGCTGCGCGGAGGGCTTCGCGGACCTTGGCCTTGAGGACTTCGACATCTTCGAGGGAAGAATCGATCTTATAGACGGTTTGGGGCTTTTCTTGGCCGCCTGTGAGGGAAAGTTCGTAGGCGTTGTATTGGGCTTTGGTGTTCGTCTTTTCGTCCACGACGTTGGGGATGACTTTGTCGAGGCTGGCACGGACCTGATCGACGGGCATCGGCTCTTTGAGGATGAACGTGACGGAGGTGCCGCCGGCGAGGTCGATGTCGAACAGGCCCTTGCCGCGGGCCACGGTGGCCACGATGCCGATGAGCACGAGGATGGCCGAGCCGGCAACCGCGGGGCCGAAGAAACGGACCCAATCGATTTGCGGGTTCGTGAGGAAGCTGGTCATCGAGAGGGACTTGATCCACCGCGAGCGTTCGCCGAATTCGAGGATGACGCGGGCACAGAAGATGGCGGTGAACATGCTCGTGATGTTGCCGAGCATGAGTGTCATGCCGAAGCCTTTGATCTGATCGGTGCCGATGGAGTATAAGACGAGGGCTGTGAGGAACGTGGTGAGGTTGCCATCGATAATCGCGGAGAGGGCTTTGTCAAAACCGTTGCGAATGGCCATGCGGAGCGTGGCACCCTTGGCCAACTCTTCCCGCATGCGTTCGGAAATGAGGACGTTGGCATCGACCGACATAGCGAGCGTGAGGACGAGGCCGGCGAGGCCGGGCAGCGTGAAAGGCGCTTGCAAGGCGACCATGATCGCGATGGTGAGGGACAAGTTGAGGGCGAGAGCGAAGGAAGCGATCAAGCCCGCGGTGCGGTAGTAGATGATCATGAAGGCGAAGACGGCACCGGTCGCGATGAGGATGCTGCGGCTGCCTTGCTGGACCGTGTCTTGGCCGAGGATGGAACCGATTTGATTTTCGCTCACCGGGTTTTTCTGCATGACGACTGGCATGCTGCCGGACTTGAGAATGCCGACGATGAAATCGACTTCTTCCTGGCTGAAATTGCCTGTAATCTGACCTTGATCGCTGATTTTGCTTTGGATGGTGGGTGCCGAGAGCAGTTCGGTATCGAAGATAATGGCTAACTGGCGCTTCAAGTTTTCCTGCGTGACATGGCCCATTTTGCTGGAACCATCGGTGGTCATCGTGAAATGGATGGCAGGGCGGAAGCTTTCATCGTGGCCTGTATAGCTGAAGGCCAGGTCATCGCCGCGGATGGAAAAGTCGGGATCATAGACCATCAAGACATCGAGGCCGGGCGTGCCACGCTGCTTGAGGAACGATTCGAGAAACGATTGATCGCGAGCGAAAGTTTGTTTTTGCTGGGGCGTGAGATCAAGGATTTCGCCGGTGCGAGAGTCGCGGATGTAGCCGTTTTGCAATGTCTCTAATGAACGAAATGGCGCTGTGTTGGGATCGCCGGCGTCGCGGGCCAGCTTGGCCCAGTAGCCAACTTGCTTGCCATCCGCGTCAACAACGGCGCGAAACAGACGTTCGACCGGCTTTTCGGCTTGGGCTCTGGCCGCTTCGAACACTTCGACGTCGCGCACGTCGGAGGCGACGATCATGAACTGCAATACACCGCCTGTGCGGATGATCTCCTTAATGCGCTCGATTTCAGCCGGATCGACTTCGGGCACCACGATTTCAACCTCGTTGGTACCGAACGGGCGGACCACGATTTCCTTGAGGCCAGTTGGGTTGAGTCGCTTGGTGATGACCGCGATGAGCTGGCCCATGTTCCAATCAGCGTCGCCGGTTCCTTTTTGAAGCTGTTTGGTCTCGATTTCATCGACGCCGTAAACCAGGATGACGCCGCCTTTGAGATCGACGCCGAGCTTGAAATCGCCGAAGAGGATGACGAAAGTTGATACCAGCACGGTGCTGAGGATGAGGCCGAGCTTCCAGCCGTAATCGCGGAGGCGGTAGGCATTGGCCAGCAAGATGCCGAGCGCGAACGAAATGGCGATGAGGCCCAGGCAAATCAGGAAACCGGTGGAGACGTTGGGGATCAGCGACGGAAAGGTGTAGTCGATGATCCGGTAGTTATTGGCGGCCAGCAAATTGGGAAGGACGCTGAAATTCATATCAATGGTTCCACTATCACAATTTTCAACTGCGTTTACCGCAAGCAATCGCGTCTGCGACAAGCGAGCCGCTGCTGCTTGAGGCGGAATGCCAAGCCGCTATTCGCCGGGCTTGGTTTCCGTATCGCCGTCGTCCAGGGCGCCAACCTGTGAAATGGCGCTGCGCAAGACCTTGAGTTTCGTCCCTGTGCCGTCGTCCACGCGAAGGGTCACCGTGCGTGAGCCGGGATTCGCCAAGACGACCGTACCGAAAATCCCTCCGATGGTGACGACGTGGTCGTTTTTCTTGATCGCCGCGAGCAGTTTTTCTTGTTCCTTGCGTTTCTTCTGCTCTGGCCGCATGAGCAAGAGGTACATGAGCAGCATGGTGACCCCGAGTGGAATGGCCATGCTGCTAAACAGCGATTCCATGCCGCCGCCGGCTGCTGGCGCGCCCGCTTGGGCGAACAGCAGGCTTAAATGCGATCCAAAGAGGTCGATGCTACCCAACGAACGCGCTCCCTCCGCCGAAACAACCCGCACTGCTTGCGCGGACAACCACAATTACCTAACCTGCGCGATGATAAAGGTTTGCGCCAAAACCAACAAGGGCGGATGGCAGGGCCGGTCGAATGCAGGTAACGCTGTTTTCCCAGTTTGTGGAAGCGCCCTAATGTGCTACTGTGGTGGCCTTGCTGTTACAGGTTTGATAGCGACGGATGGGAAATGCACAACTCACCGGTCAATTGGTACGAGGGTCTGTTCCTTCGGCCCCACCATTTTCAGGCGGCTGAGCGATACTGGGCCGAAAAAATCCAGACTTCGGAGCAGTGGGACCATCCTTATGGTTATGGCCTGCTGTCGATGGACTTTAGCCGCGAGGCGCTGGCCAATCACCAGTTTGAGGTGCGGCAGCTCAAGGCGCGAATGCGCGACGGGACGCTGGTTTCGTTCGATTTTGGCCAGGCCCCGGACCGGCTGGACCTGAAGAGCGAATTGGCCTCGGTGGGCAAGGCGCTGGCCGATTTGAGCGAGGCTTTCGAGAAAGAGTCGGTCGTTCGCGTGTTTTTGGGGGTGCCGAAGCTGAAGCTGGGCCGGCCAAACACGACCAGCGGCAACGCGTCCGCGCCGATGCGAAACCTGCCAGTGCGACTGGGCCTGCCCGATGAAAACACCGGCAGCAACGAGCAGGAAATCGAGCTGCGGCAGCTCAACGCGAAGCTGTTGCTCTCGACGCAGGACCTTTCGGGCTACGAATTGTTGCCAATTGCCCAGGTGAAGCGGGCCAGTGCCGGTGCGGCGCGGCCGCAGCTCGACGAATCGTATATTCCGCCGGTCATCGCCATCGACGCCTGGCAAGGATTGGGCCGCGATATTGTCCGCGCGATCTACGACATGATCGGGCAGAAGATCGAAGTGCTGAGCCAACAGATTTCCAGCCGCAATATCGGACTGGATAGCCGCAATCCGGGTGACCTGGAGCGGATTTTGATGTTGAGCCGGCTGAACTCTAGTTACAGCACGCTGGCAATTTTGGGCTTCGCCCAAGGCATGCACCCGGTGGCGGTTTATGCCGAGCTGTGCCGGATTTGCGGCGACCTATCGATCTTTTCGAAGGAGCGGCGAGCGGAGGCGGTGCCGCCATACGATCACGACAACCTCGCAGGGATTTACAAAGAGATTTACCTGCGGATCGAGCGACTGCTGAACGCGGTTCGCGACTATGAATATGAGCAGCGGTACTTCATCGGTGTTGGCCTGGGGATGCAGGTCACGCTGGAGCCGAAATGGTTCAACTCGGACTGGCAGTGGTATATCGGCGTGAATAAGGGTGATCTGACGGCACAGGAAGCGTCGGAATTGTTGTCGTCGGGGGCGCTCGATTGGAAGCTGGGCTCCAGCCGGCAGGTGGAGATTTTATTCAAGCAACGAGCGCCGGGTTTGGAACTACGACCGCTGGACCGGCCGATTCGCGCGTTGCCCTCGCAGGCCGATTGGCTGTATTACGAAGTTGCCCGCAACGAAGGCCCCGCGTGGCGCGATGTGCAAGCGACGCAGACACTGGCGATGCGGCTCCGCGATTCGCTGATTACGAATCTCGACAAACTACAAGGCGAACGGCAACTGGTGATTAACAATCGCGGCCGGACATATCCGTTGCAGTTTGCGTTGTATGCGGTGCCGACGCGGGCTTAATTTCCAAAGCCGCGACCAGTGGTTGCGGTCCACGAGTACACCGCGACAAATGGTCGCGGCTTTGAGATCCCATGACACCTAAATTTTCGCAAGCGATCGACCCGGTGATGTTGCATGTGCTGGGACTGCTCGATCGGATTGCGCGGGATGAGCGGCCGTCGCCGGCGGATGAGCGGCTGCGGATTCGCGGCTTGATCGATCAATCGGAAGCGATTTTGGGCGCGAACGAACAGTGGCAGCTCGGTAAGTACGCACTGGCGTCGTGGGCCGATGAGATGCTGGTCGATGCTAATTGGGACGGCCGCGATTGGTGGAGCAATAATGTGCTCGAAATGGAGCTGTTCAACAGCCGCGAGTGCTACGACCGGTTTTACATTCTGGCGAAAGAGGCCTCCGCGCTGTCCACGCGCGACGCGCTGGAAGTGTTTTATATCTGCGTGGTGCTGGGCTTTCGCGGGCTCTATCGCGATCCAGAATTTTCTTCGTCCACGATTCAGGCACTGGGGCTGCCGCAAGATATTGATGCTTGGGCCCGCCAAGCGGCCATGTCCGTTCGCCTGGGACAAGGCCGGCCGCAACTGACCGGAAAAAAGCGCGATCTGCTCGGTGCGCCGCCCCTTCGCGGCCGGCATATTGCACTGTGGTCTGGCCTAGCTCTAGCCATGGCGGCGACCGTGCTGGCGGTGATGTTGTTTTATTGATGCAATTTGGTTCTTCTGGCTCGTGGTGTAAAATGGAATCGTGGAGATTGCCATGACTACCCTCACCGCCACTCATCCCAAACTTCTGACCGCGGCAGATTATCTGCTTCTTCCCGACGACGGACGCCGCACGGAGCTGCGTGAAGGAGTTGTCGTTTATATGAACCTGCCCGGATTCCGTCATGGTGAAGTTTGCAGCAATGTCACTCGCTTAATTGGCAATTACGTTGCCGATCATCGCTTGGGGCGTACGCTGTCGAATGACTCCGGCATTATTACGAAACGCGATCCCGACACTGTCCGCGGCGCGGACGTATCGTTTTACAGCTACGGCCGTGTTGCCAAAGGCCACAGCCCCATCGGTTATGCCGGGGCATCGCCAGAAATTGTGTTTGAAGTTGTCTCTCCGACGAATACTCGCCGGGAAATTGCGGAAAAGACGGTCGAATACTTAAAAGCAGGCGTAAACGTCGTCTGCATCGTCGATCCGCAGTACAAGACGGTTAACCTCGACTATCCAGAGCTTCCGACCGAAAAGTTACAGGGAGAAGACCTGCTGACCTTCGCCGATCTGCCCGGTTTTAGCATGCCCACGAAACGGCTGTTTGAGTAGCCATGTCTGGCTTGTGGGCGATGCGCTTAATTTCTGCCTAGAATGCCGGCATGTCGTCTGTGCCGCAAAAATCGCCGGGTGAATCACTGGTTACGCCGGTGCAGTTTTTGAAGGGGGTGGGGCCGCAGCGGGCGGAGTTGTTGGCGAAGCTCGATTTGCATTACGCCGCGGATGTGCTGTTCTTCTTTCCGCGGGCTTATCAAGACATGAGCGAGCTGCGGGAGATCGAGCAGCTTGAAGAGCGCAAGATTGCCAGCGTTGTGGGTGTGATCGACGAGGTTGATTTGCGGAGCACGACGCCGGGCAAGTCGGTCTTGGGCATGCTCGTGAAGCAAGGCACGAGTTATCTGCGGTGCTTGTGGTTCAATCAGCCGTGGATGCGAGAGAAACTGCCGGAAGGGCGGCGAATTCTCGTTTCGGGTGAGCCGAAGCGGGAGGGGCTGCGGTGGGAGATGGTGCATCCGCGTGTCGAGCTGCTGGCCGACGACGAAGACGCGCCGTCGGGCCGTATTTTGCCGGTCTATTCGCTCACGGAGGGGATCAACCAAACGCAGATGCGACGAGTTGTGGCCGGAGTGGTGGAGGCGCATTCCGAACTCGTCGAAGACGTGTTTCCCGCCGAGTTTCTCGATGCGCATCGCATCTGGCCGATCCGCGCGGCACTGCCACAAATCCATCAGCCGGAAAGCGAAGCCAGCCTGGAGCAGGCGAAGCGGCGGTTCGTCTATCAGGAATTGTTCGTGCTTCAGCTTGCTTTGGCGATTCGCCGTTGGCGGCTGGCGCATCAACGCAAATCACCAGGGCTGCCCACGAGCAGCAAGATCGACGCGCGGATCACGCGTCTGTTTCCGTTTGAGCTGACGAAGGGGCAGCGGCAAGCGATCGACGAAATCGCGGCTGATATGGCCCGACCGTTTCCGATGAATCGGTTGCTGCAAGGTGATGTGGGCAGCGGCAAAACAGTGGTGGCGATGTATGCCATGCTGCTGGCGGTGGCGCATGGCTATCAAGCCGCGCTGATGGCACCGACCGAAATTCTGGCCCGCCAACATTTGGAAACCCTCTCGAAGGCTCTCGCGGCCAGCAAAGTGCGGTTGGCGCTGCTCACCGGGTCGCTCACTCCGGTCGAGCGCGGCGAAGTGCTCGAAAAAATTGCCGCGGGCGAAGTCGATGTCGTCATCGGCACGCACGCGGTGACGCATGCAGTGGCCAAATCGGGTGTGGAGTTTAAAAAGTTGGGGCTGGTGGTGATCGACGAGCAGCACAAATTCGGCGTGCGGCAACGGGCGGCGCTGAAAAAGGCGGGCGTTGATCCGCATTACCTGGTGATGACGGCGACGCCGATTCCGCGAACGGTGAGCATGACCCTGTTCGGCGATCTGGATGTTTCGACGCTGCGTGAGCCGCCGCCGGGCAGGCAAAAGGTGCATAGCTATCTGGCGACGGACGAGCAGCGGATGCGGTGGTGGCATTTTTTCCGGCAAAAGCTCGATGAAGGGCGGCAAGGCTATATCATCGCGCCGCTTGTGGAGGAAACCGAGGCCGTCGAGGCGGCCAACGTGCAGGCGACTTTTGAAACACTCGGTCGTGGCGAGCTGTCGGGCTATCGGCTCGGCCTGCTTCACGGCCGGCTGACGCCGAGTGAAAAGGACTCGACGATGCAGGCGTTTCGCAGCGGGCGAACGCACGTTCTCGTGGCGACGAGTGTCGTCGAGGTGGGTGTCGATGTTGCCAATGCCACGCTGATGACGATCGAAGGGGGGGAGCGGTTCGGCCTGGCGCAGCTTCACCAGTTGCGCGGCCGCATCAGCCGCGGGGCACATCCAGGTTATCTGTGCGTCTTTGCCAATCCGGCCAATGACGAAGTCCAACAGCGGCTCGACGCCTTCACCAAAACCAGCGACGGCTTTGATCTGGCTGAACTGGATTTTGAGCTGCGCGGACCGGGGGATTTGTTCGGCACGCGGCAGCATGGACTGCCGCCGCTGCGGATTGCCGATCTGCGCCGCGATGAAAAGATCGTTGAAGAGGCCCGCCGCGACGCGCAGGCTTTGATCGAGTCCGATCCTGAGCTTGCCAATCCGGCATTTGCCCGGCTGCGGCGGATGGTATTTCACCGTTACGGCGAAGCGTTGGACTTAGGCGATGTGGGATAGGTGACGAGAAGTTCGTTGTCTTTCGCCGATGCGAAAGAACGTGCTTTCGCGGAGCGAAAGCCGACATTTACATCGGCGGTCCTACCATTGGCTGGGCGGTAATTTTAACGGTGACCGGCATTCCCCCGCGCGATAGGTACACGACATAGAGCTGATACAAGAGGTGTGCCGAGGCCATGATGACGAGCGGAAGCGTGAACAGCACACCGATGCAGACGGCGACGACGCCCAACAGCAGAAGCACCGTCGCGGTAGCCGAAAGGAACAATCCGGCTACAAACATTTCCAGCCACATCTTTTTGCAGAAATCAGAAATCCAATCGAACTGGAACGCAGAGGCGAAATCTTGGGCTAGGCCCGCGCGAAGAATCATCGCCGCCATGGGAAGCGAAAGCGCGATGAAGCCAGCAATAAAGAGCACCAGCAACACCGCGCCAATGGTAATTCCAATCGCCGGCCCCATTTCCTCACCGGCTGCGGAAACGATGCCTCCCACGGCAAGAAAGCCCACTAGCAAGCCAATATAAAACAGGGGAATGATGACAAACGACGCCACCATGTTCGCGAGAAACGGCCAGATGCCTCGTCCGAGATAATCGCCGAACCGGCCGAAGTCAAAATTGGGATACTGGCGTCCCTGGCTTTTCAGCAGAGACTCGATGATCTCGAACTGAAACCCCAAATAGACCACTTGGATCAGCAGATTCACGCCGGGAATGACTGCGGCGATATAAAGCAGCCCCAGAAAGAGCACGTTTTTAAGCCAGTCCGGATTTTCGAAGATGTACTGGTAGGACCGCATGTATTCCATGCGAGATTGGCTGGCGACCGTTGCAAACGACGTGACCGGAGCCGCGAACGGAGGCGATGCGTACGGATTGGGGCCCGACGGCGGAGGTGGTTGCGGAGGAAACGACATGTCACTGATCCTGGGGTGCCGAAACACGAATGCACGAATCGCCCGACTCTCGGACAATGTACGTTCGATTCGCGAGACAAGGCGAGAGGAAAACGGAAAAATCCGCGTTCCTGAGCTACTGTTCGATTCTTGCGCCCCGTCCTTTGACTATTTCTGCAACATGAGCTGCAAAAACACGACGTCGAGCCGCTGGCCAAATTTATAGCCGACCTCTTTGAAGCAGGCGATGTGCTTGAAGCCCAGGCTCTCTTGCAAGCGGACGCTGGCGGTTTGATCCGCACTCGCGCCGCCAATCAACGAGTGATAGCCAAGGTCGCGAGCCCGCTGAATCAGGTCGAGCAGCATGGCCCGCCCGATGCCGCGGCGATGGTGGTCGTGATGGACATAGATCGAGGCTTCGACGGTTGGGTCGTAAGCCGCCCGGTCGCGAAACTTGGAAAGCGACCCCCAAGCCACAACCGCTCCGTTTAGCTCGACGACAGTGACCGGGTATTTCTCCGGCGGGTGGGCCGCGAACCAGGCTTGCCGGGCTTCCAGGGGTTCCGGTTCCAGTTGGTAGGTGCAGGTGGAGCGGGAGACGTAGTAGTTGTAAATGTCATTGATCGTCGGCAAATCAGCCGCGGTCGCGAGGCGGATGGTCGGTGGCATGGCGGGGATTATAAAACGCGGAGCGCAGAATGCGGAACGCGGAGCGGGGCTGAAAACCCAGAGCAAGAAAAGAAGACGCCCGGCTGCGCCGCAACATAGAGGCGACACAGCCGGGCGATCGCTTGGGGGCAATTTTGGGGGGAGTTTGAACTCCCAGGGTTACGGAGAATGGAACCGTGCGGCGGGGAGAAGGTTCCGCGATTTGAAATATTTTTTTCTAAAGTTCCATAAATTGGGCTAAATGCGTTTCGTAAGATGTTTTATGATAATGACTTACGGATTTTTTATGGTTAGTTCTAAATAACTAAGGCGTTCAGATTTTTCTAGCCCCAAGTGAGCGGCGAGATGTGCCATTTCTCGTTTGGCTGATTCAAGGGAGTGCTCATCAGCGGAGATTTCGAGCTCGAGATAGCGGCCGGCGCGTTCGACGTCGTCGAGAGCGCACTCGACGGTGAAGCCTTGCCAGTGGATTTCGGCCAAGGACCGTCGCTTTTTCACGGTGGCGACGGGAGCGAAGCCGAGGGCGGCGAGGAGTTCGGTAAATTGCTGAAGAGCCTGGTCGCCGCTTTTGAGAGGAAGCTCGAGTTCGCGGCGCGTTTTGGTGTTGGGGTCGATTTTGGGGCCTTTGTAGGTGATGAAGTTCTGCTCGCCGACCTGGCGGAGGCGGAGGGCTTCGTCGGTTTGGGCGAAATCGCGGGAGGGGTGGCGGAAGTAGAGGTCAACCTGGTCGATGGGGGGCTGAAATTGAGCGCCGAGGGCGGATAGGCGGGCTTGGACGGCGGCAGTGTCGGTGAGTGGGAATTTTTGTTCGACTTCGTAATGCATGTGTGGCGCTCTTCGTGGGGCGGAATTTGCGATGAATGGCGAGGTCGCATCTTGGGGTAAAATCGAATAGCTTGTGAGGCATGGAGCCGCATCCACGCTACGAAGTTTTGGGGCTGATTGGCAACGGCGATTTTGCCGCGGTGTATCGCGCGCGCGACCGGGAGCTGGGCCGCGACGTGGCGATCAAGCAAATTCATGGCCAATACATGAGCGACCAGCGCAGGCTGGAGCGCTTTTGGCGCGAGGCGCAATTGCTGGCGACGCTCTCGCATCCGCACATCATGACGATTTATGACATTGTGCGGCCGCGCGGGTGGCTGGTGCTGGAGCTGATGCAGGGGACGCTGCTCGATGCCTGTAAGGGACAGCCAATTGACCTCGGCTTGTTGCGCTCGACGCTGAGCGGGTCGCTCTCGGCGCTGTCGATGTTGCACGCCAGCCAGGTGCTTCACGGCGACATCAAGCCATCGAATATGATGCTGGACCGGCTGGGACGGATCAAGCTCGGCGATTTTGGCTTGGCGCGGCGCGTGGCCAATGACCAGGGGAGTTATCTCAAAGGGGCAACGCGGTACATGGCCCCGGAGCTGGTCGCGCAGCAGTTTGGTCCGGTGGGGCCGGCGAGCGATTTGTATTCACTCGGCTTCGCGGCTTATGAGTTGCTCTGTGGGCCGCAGCAATTCGAAAATTTGTTTCCCGGGCTGGATGCGTTTGGCCGCGACCGGCAGATTGCGTGGATGATGTGGCACGCGGCTCCGGACAGACGCTTGCCGCCGGTGGCTTCGGTGCTGGACGGCGTGCCGCCCGATTTGGCGAAAGTCATTGATCGGTTAACGGCGAAGGAGCAGTCGCAGCGGTATAAGACGGCGGACCAGGCACTCGCCGATTTGGGAAATGCGCATGCGGTACCGGTTGCGGCGGAAGAGAACGAGGATGAGGCGAAGGAGCAGCGGCAGAAAAAAATGCGACGACTGGTGGCGGCGATGGCGCTATGCGCCAGCTTGCTATTGAGCGTGATCGTCGCGATTTTGCCCGCGGGCAAGGAGGCTGAGCCAAAGCAAAGCGAGCCAGTAGCCGTGCGGGGAGTCGTGCGGACGATGTTTCCGGAACGGCAGGCGATGGTGGTCGAGCAGGCGATGGATCGCGGGCCGAAGGAAATTGTAGTACGCAACGACGATCGCGTTTATCTGAACGAGAAGGCGAGCTTGCTGCGCGAGCTGCACGAAGCGGACCAGGTGTCGATTCAAACGCTACGCGACGATCAGGGACGGGTCGTTCAAGAGATTCGGGCCTGGCGGCCGGAGGAAGATCGTGGGTCGATTGTGAAGGTGAATGTTGATGATGGCGAGCTGACGATCGCGCTGGCAGGTTCGGATGAGGAGTTGAAGCTGGTGATGGGTGCGGATGCGGCGATTGAGCTGAATGGGAGCGCCACGCCAGCGGGTAAGAAGCTGGGACTTGTCGATTTGCAGGCGGGGGACCGCGTGAGCGTGGTGCATTTTCGCGATCAGGACTGTGAGGCGGCACTGAAGATTGTGGCTTTGCGTGTCGTGAACGGTGAGGGCGTGGTGCGGGCCGTGAATCCGGCGAAGCGAGAGATTTCGATTGCGGCGAGTGGCGACGAGGGCGCGCCGGTGAAGGTGTGGCAGCTTGATGATAAAGCCGAAGTGTCGCTAAACGGGCGAAAGCTGCTGGAGAATCGGTTGTTGACGGCGGCTGATCTGCTCGTGGGGGATAAGGTCGCGTATGGCGGCGATGTGAAGCTGGTGAGCATTGCGGCGAATCGGCGATTTTCGGCCAGCGGCACGGTCGAGGCGATTCGGTACGACGTGCAGTCGTTTACGAGTAAGAGTGCGGGGACGCAGCGGACGTATGTCCTTGCGCCGCAGTGCCCGGTATCGTTGGGCGGGCAGCCGGCGACGTTCGATGATCTGCGTAAGGGCGATTCGGTTCAGGTGCAATACGACGAGCCGGACGCGGCCAGTCCGGCGGTGGTCTCGCTTGCGGCGGAGCGACCGGCGGACAAAAGCAAATGGGCGGTGCTGATTGAATGCTCGGAGTTTGACGATGCATCGATTGGGCGGCTGGATTCAGCGTCGGCAGCCGTGAATGGCGCGCGGGAAGTGTTGCAGCAGCGGTATGCGGTGCCGGCGGAGCAAATCGTGGTGCTGTCGAATCCCAGCCGGATTCGTTTGGAGCAGGGGCTGGCCGATGCGATGTCGAAGGCGAGTCAGGCGGGGCAGCTCGTGGTGGTTGTGGTGGGGCGGGCGATCGTTGGCGCGAAAGGGCCACTGATTGCCCCGAAAGATTTTGACAAGGGGCGGGCAGATGTGACGGGCGTGCCGCTGGCGTTTGTATTAACGGAAGTCGATAAAAATACGACTGCGGATAAGTTCGTGGTGTTGGATTTGGCCGTGTTGGGGAGTGGCAATGCAGCAGGGCCTTCGGCCGCGGCGCTGGTGGACTCGATTCGCGGGACGCGGTCGCGACCGCTCCTCAAGACGACGCCGATTTTGGCGGTAGATGAAGCAAGTGGCGGCAGCAACGCGGCCGCGCTGCGGCTGACCGGGGCACTGGCAGCCGCGTATGCCGGGAGTGCGGACCCGAACCGCGATAATCGGATCACGTTTGCGGAGCTGAACGACTTTTTGAAGTCGTCGTCATCTGGTGCTGAGAGCGTGCGGTCGATCCTGCCTGATACGACGCCGCCGCGATTGAGTGATGATGCCAAACAGGCGATTCGCCGGCTGGCGGCCATTGCGTCGAAGCAGCGGTTCGATAAGCAGGAGATTCAGGCACTGCTGGCTGCTGCCGAGCAACTGGCACCAAAGCAGCCAGAGCCGCGACTGGCCGGCGCGATTGCCCTGTTCAAGGCCAAGGAGCACGACGAGGCGCACCGAGTGATTGGGAACTTGGTGGCAGAGCATCCGTCGCAGTCGCTGGCGTGGGAAGTGAGTGCCTGGGGTCGATTTGAGAAGTACAACTACAACGGCGGGCTCAACGATTTAACGCAGATGATGCAGAACTTGGCGGGAGACAAGCTAACGGATGCGGATCGGCGAGCGGTGCTGCTGGCGGGACGACTACGTGAGTTCTGCGGCGGCGTCGAGCACAGCCCGGAACGCAGGCCGAGCGTGGGGGCGATTAGCGGCCTTGATGCGGCGGCCAATACGCGGGCGGATGTGAAGGCCCTCTACGAGCAAGGGCGGGCAGCGGTGCGGGCCACGATTGCCGATTTCCAAAAACGAATCGAGGCCGCGACTGATACGAGCGAGCAGGCGAAACTGCGGGTCGAGAAATCTCAAGTGCGAAGTCACATGTCGTACACGTGGGAATCGGCAGCGCAGCAGGCGATGGCGCAAATTGACGTGGAATAGGATCTAACCGACTTTGAGGGAGCTGGCCGGTGAGTTGTGTATGCGTGAATCAGTTGGCCGCGATGGCGGCGCAGCTTAAGAATTTGCCGCTGGCCATGTTGCTGGAGCTGCTCGGGCCGCTGCGCACGACGGCGCTGGGTGTGGGAAAGCTGAGCGCGGCGGCAAGCGCGGCGCTGGGCGCGAGCGCATCAGCCAGCGCGACGGCTTCCGCATCCGCCGCGGCGTCGCTCGGCATTTCGGCTTCGGCAATGGCAAATTTGGAGGCGCTGGCCAGCTTGCATGCTTCGCTCGGCTTGCCGCCGTTTAGCGCGAGCGCTACCGCAAGCATGAACGTGACGGCGCGGTCGATGGCGATGACGATGCCAGGACTGGGAGCGCTCTTAGGGACGCTGTTGAGCCCGGCTGCCGCGGCGCTGGCAGAGCTGATGAAGCTGGCGGCGGCGTTGTCGTCGCTGAACAACTTAACGGGAATGAATCTGACGACGCCGGGGATCGGAGCGTCGATCGCGACGTCGGCCTCGGCCTCGGCTTCCGCGTCGGCATCCGCATCTGCCTCGGCGGCGTTATCGGCGAATGCGGCGCTGGCAATGCGGCTGAACGCGGCGGCCAAAGCACTGGGAATCAACTTGATGGCACCGGGCGGGGCGGCGCGGCTCAACGCGGCGCTGACGCTCGCGGCGTCGATCCAGCCGCCGGGAATTCCGATGCCCGGCTTGGGCACGCTGCTGGGGCAGACTACCTCGCTGGCGATGACCAAAAATTTGCTGGGGGTCGATTTGCTGAAGAAGGCGGCGATGGCTCAACTGGCGGCCATGCTGGGGAACATCAACGCAAACGTGTCGGCGGCGTTCAGCGCGTCAGCCAGGGCTTCGGCCAGCGCGAGTGCCTCGGCGAGTGCCAGCGCCTCGGCCACGGCATCAGCCGCGTTGTCTGCCGCGGCGGGAGTGAACGCCAAATTGATGGCGGGATTGCCGAATTTGGGGCCGATGTCGCTGGCGGCTAAGGTGAATGCGAATCTGGCGCTGGCGACGGGGATCAGCCCATTCGCGGCGGGGCCGTGTTCGAGTTGCCGGATGTTTTAATGTTGTCAATCTGTAAGCTGGACCGAAAAAAACAACCGCGGATGACGCTGAAGTCGCGGATAGAAAGATGATGCAATATAGCCATAGCCGGGACCAAACTTGGTCCCGAAGATGCTGCCAAGAGCAGTCACCGCCGCTGTTCCGGAAGCAAATTTGCTCCCGGCTGATGAGAGGCTACGCCAGCAGTTCTTTGATGAACTGTCCGCCGACTTGGCTGAGTTGTTTGTAGCGGCCTTCGTGGAAATAGGTCAGCTTGTTGTCGTTCAGACCGAGCAAGTGCAATAGGGTGCAATGGAAATCGCGGACGTGATGCACCTCTTCGACGGCGTGGTCGCCTAGCTCGTCGGTCGCGCCGACGGCGTGGCCGGCTTTGACACCCGCGCCGGCGAGCCAAACATTCATGGCCTTGGCATTGTGATCGCGGCCCACGACATTGCCGCCGCCGCGGACGCCGTTATCGGGGGAGCGGCCGAATTCGCCCCCCCAGACGACGAGCGTGCTATCGAGCAGCCCCAGCCGGCGAAGGTCTTTCAACAGCGCGGTCATCGGCCGGTCGATACAGCGAATGCGCTGCGTGTGGGACCGATCGAGGTAGTCGTGCGAGTCCCAGCCGGCTTCGAACAGTTGCACGAAGCGAACGCCGGCTTGGATCAGTTTGCGGGCGAGCAGACACCGGCGGCCAAAGCTATCGGTTTCGGGCGTGCCGATGCCGTACAGTTCGAGTGTATTGGCGTCTTCGTTGGCCAGATCGAGCACGGCCGGCACTTCAGTTTGCATGCGGAAGGCTAACTCGTAGGCCTCCATGCGGGCGGCGACGTCGGCGTGGTGCGGGTGACGCGAGAGATCGGTTTTGTTCAACTCGGCGAGCAGATCGAGGTTGGCCCGCTGCATGGGGCGGGTGACGCCGTGAGCCGGGACCAGATCGAGAATCGGCGAGCCATGCTCGCGAAGAGGAGTGCCCTGATAGTGGGCCGGCAGGTAGCCGTTGGACCAATTGGCCGCGCCCCCTTGGGGAAAAGCGCCTTCGGGCAGAACGACGAAGGCGGGGAGATTTTGATTTTCGGAGCCCAGGCCGTAAGCCGTCCACGAGCCGAGGGCCGGATCACCGCCGAAGCGATTGCCAGTGTTCATCTGATAACACGCGGTCGGATGATCGACCGAATCGACCTGCATGCCCTTAAAGATGCACAGCTCGTCGGCGACTTCCGGCAGGAATTGAAAGCGGTCGCTCATCCAGTGGCCGCATTTGCCAGCCTGACGAAATTCAAACGGGCTTTTGATGTAGTAACGCTTGCCGCTGGCCATCTGTGAGGCAAATTTGTCCTGCCGCGAAAACTCCTGCATGTGCAGTTCGGCAAGTTTTGGCTTCGGATCGAACGTATCGAGGTGGCTGGGGCCACCTTCCATGAACAGGCAGATGCAAGCCTTGGCTTTCGCTTCATGATGGGAGGGCTTGGGCGTGAGCGGGCCGGGAGCAGCGACTGGTTTTGCTTCGTCGGCGCGCAGTAGTGAATGGAACGCGGCCGAACCGAGCGACAGGCCCAGGCTGTAGAGAAAATCGCGACGGGAGGGATAGGAACAATTCATCGGCGTTACCGCACGTACAAGAATTCGTTGGAGTTCATCAGCACGAGGCAGAGATCGGCCAGAGCGCGGGTGGGAGCATCGGCTTGCCAGGGCATGAGGTCGCGCTGGTAGTTGGTCATGACGGAGAGGTCTTCCGTCCAATGCACCATTTCGCCGGTCATTTCTTCGACCATGCCGCGCTCGATGCTGGTGGGCAGCGTGGTGGGTTTTGGGTTGTGGGCCCGCTGCTGCTCGGTCATGCGGGCAAGGTGAGCGAGGCACTTCTCGCGCTCCGCGGCTGTCGGCGGGCGGCCATAGATGGCGTTGAAAGCGGCGGCGATGCGCGGCTCGTCGGACTTTTGCTCCTTCACTAAGCGGGCCGCCATCGCCAGTGCCCGATTCGCCGCAAATTCGCTGTTGAAGAGGGCAAAGACCTGCGGCGTAACGGTCGTTTCGTCGCGGCGCTCGCAGCTCGTTTCGCTGCCGGGGCGGTTGAGCACTTCGAGCAGCGGATCGGCGAGAGTGCGAATGCGGAAGCAGTAGATTGTGCGGCGATTACGCTCGGCTGCGGTACGCGAGGGGATGTAAGCCGGGGCGACGGAGCCCATGATGTGCCGCGGCTGCAGGGCAACTTCCCAATTCATTTCGGGAAAGACGCCGGGGCCGCCCATTTCGAGGTTGAGTTCGCCGCTGGCGGCCAGCACGGCGTCGCGCAGTTCTTCGGCGGCTAAGCGACGGGGAGGAAAGTAAGCTAGGAGGTCGTTCTTGGAGTCTTTCTGGCGAAGCTCGTCGATGTCCGACCCTTCGGAAGATTGTTGATACGCGGCGCTGGTGACAATCAGCTCGTGGAGCTTCTTCAGCGACCAGCCGTTGTCCATAAACCAGGTCGCGAGCCAATCAAGTAGTTCGGGGTTTGTCGGCCGCGCGCCCATTTTGCCAAAATTGTTCGGCGTGGCGACGAGGCCCTTGCCAAAGTGCTGTTGCCAAACGCGATTGACGATAACGCGGGCGGTGAGCGTGTTGTCCTGGCTGGCGATCCAGCGGGCGAGGGCCAGGCGGCGGCCCGCGGTTTGATCGGGAACGGAGTTCCAGTCCGTGCGGGCCAGTTGGTCGTTCGAGGCGAACATCGCGCTCAGCACGCCGGGAGTGACTTCGTCGGCTGGCGTCTCCAGCGAGCCGCCGGGCAGGATGTGGACGATGGGGATCGTGCCAGTGCGTTGTCGCGGCAGTTCGTAGAGCGGTTTGACTGTTGTGTAGCCGTTGGCGGGACCCGAATAAACGCTGAGCGCGAACGGCTCGAAGCGTTTCAACTCGCGTTGCAGGTAATCGAGCGACTTGGTGTTGACCTTGCGTATCGAAAGGTCTTGCTTGGATAAGCCGAACGTGCCGCTATTCCACTCCTGTTGCGTCGGCCGTTGATCGGAGGGCAGCTCGTCGAGTGACTTGACCCTTTTTTCGGCCAGGAAGGCGGCAGCGGCTTCCTGGTTCTTCTTGCGGAGCGCGGCTTGCGAGGCTTGCACCTGGGCGATGCGCTGCTCGACGATGGATTTGGTGGAGTCGAAGCCGGCGATGTTTTCGTGGGGAAGAAACGCCAGTGGCCGCTCGACGAACTGCACGGGGGAGAAGACGGCTTGCACGCGGTAATAGTCGCGCGTGGGGAGGGGGTCGAATTTGTGATCGTGACACGCAGCACACCGCAGGCCCTGACCGAGCAGCGATACGCCGACATGGTTCGTTACGTCGTCGAGGTATTGTTGCCGCGTGATGGCGGCGACGGTCATGCCGGTGTGTTCCCACGGCCCCATGCGCAGAAAGCCGGCGGCGATTTGCAGTTCGGGGTCGCTGGCGTCGAGTTCGTCGCCGGCTACTTGTTCGAGAATAAAACGGTCGAACGGCTTATCGGCATTGAAGCTGCGAATGACATAATCGCGGTACCGCCAGGAATTGGGCCGCTCGAAATCGTTGGAGAAGCCGGAAGTGTCGGCGTAGCGGACCACATCGAGCCAGTGGCGGGCTTGTTGTTCGCCGTAGCGAGGAGATGCGAGGAGTTGTGAGACCACCGATTCATATTTGCCGTCTAAGTCCGCTTTGGTCGGCGGGAGGCCGGTGAGATCGAACGTGAGGCGGCGGATGAGGGTGGCTTTGTCCGCAGATGGTGCAAAGTTGTTGATACCTTTCTGGCGGAGGGCGTCGAGAAGGAAGGCGTCGATGGGATGGGTGACGGAAATTCCCTCGCTTGCGCTTCGGGCTAGTGTGATCTCGCTGGCGCGTCGGGTTGTTGTGGGGATTTCGGGCTTACGAATCGGCTGATACGCCCAGACGGCGTCGGGTTCGTAGGTGCGACTGTCCCAATCGGCGGATCGTCCGCCGCTGGTGGCGATGCGAATGCCGCCGGGACCGCTGGACCAGGCTTCGGTCGGTTTGGTAGAAGGCACGGCTGTCGTGGCGGATTCTTCCCACTTCGCGCCTGCTTCAATCCAGCGGCGAATGAGGGCGACTTGCGCGGAGCTGAGGCGATCATTTTCCTTGGGCGGCATCTGGAACGCGCCGTCCTCCCAAGTCACGGCGCGATAGAGAGGGCTGCCGTCGGGATTGCCGGGAACGATTGCCGCGTCGCCGGTCTCGCCCCCTTTGATGGCCGCTTCGCGCGTGCGGAGGTCGTAGTCGCCCTTGAGTTCCTTGGGGTCGGCACCGTGACAGGCGAGGCACTTGGCCGAGAGAATCGCCTTCACCTCGGCGAAGTTCACGGGTGGTTTCGGATCCTGTGCCCACAGACATGCCGGCAAGATCGAGAGGCATAGGGCGGAGAACAGTCGCATGAGTCGGTTGGAGCCAGAGTGTCGCGGGAGAAGAACGCTATGCAGTACTGAGTGCTAAGTACAGAGTACCTAGTACTTATGATGAACTGCGAATACCTTGCGTCGTTGTTCGCAGCCCCCCCTCTATCCTAAACAATCCGTCGGCGTTCTTCATCTAACTTGCTTGCCAGATAACCAATGGCCCTCGGGGCCATGCGGCTGTAGTACTCGAAGCCGTGGCCGCCGCCGGTGGTGTCCAAGTCGAGCTCGTGGGGGACGCCGAGGGAATAGAGCTTCATTCGCAGGCGGTCGGCACTTTCCCACCAGCGGTAGTCCTCCGGGTCGCAACAAAAGAACTGATGGCGGGGC
>JANNTN010000710.1:0-6179 GCA_031394445.1 Anatilimnocola sp. | reverse complement strand
GCGACGATGGGCACCACCGACGCCTTCGGCCTCGACGACCTCGCCGGCATCTTCGCTCTCCGCCAGCGATTGATCGACGACTATAAACTGCCTTACCAGCCCCACATTCATGCCGACGCCGTCATCGGCTGGGCCTGGTCGGTCTTCAGCGACTATTCGTTTTCCGAAAATCCGCTCGGCTTCCGCGGCCGCACGGTCCGTGCCATCGCCGCCGCCGTCACGCGCATCCGCCATCTCAATCTGGCCGACTCGATTGGCATCGACTTTCACAAAACGGGCTTCGCTCCCTATATCTCGTCCCTCTTGCTCCTCCGCGACCGCGCCGACTTTGGCCTCATCGCCCGCCAGCGCGAAACAATGCCCTATCTGTATCACTCCGGAGAATACCATCCCGGGATGTTCACGCTCGAAACCTCCCGCAGCGCCACCGGCGTCATGGCGGCGCTGGCCAACCTGCTGCTCCTTGGCAAAGACGGTTTTCGCACGCTCATCGGCCACGCCGTCGAAATGGCCGAGGTTCTCCGCGAGCTCATCGCCAGCCGTCCCGAGCTTTCCACGCTGAATGACCAAAACTACGGCCCCGTCACGCTCTTCCGGGCCTATCCCAGCGGCATCGAAACCTTCCGCATCCACGACCGCGAGCGCACCGACCCCTCTTTCACGGACGAACTCCTCCGCCACAACGACCTCAACCGCCGCGTCTATCAACGCGTTGCCGCCGAAGCCCTCGCCGGCCGTGGCGTCGCCATCGGCTTCACCGACAACTACTGCCTCTCCGCCTCCGGCCACCCCATCTGCGCCCTCAAGTCTTACGTCCTCTCCCCCTTCGCCACCGAGGACCAAATGCACGCCGTCATCGAGCATGTCCTCGCCGCCCTCGCCGTGGAGCAGGAAGGCCGGTGAGTAGGTGAGTAGGGAGTAGGGAGTACTTGGTTCTTGGGCACCACGCAGGAAATAATCTCCCTCAAATCATCGCAAAAAGACAGGAGCCACAGATGAAACACAGCGCGGCGTAGCCGCAACCAAAGGAAAGGAGCCACAGATGAAACACAGATTTTCACGGATAAGAGAGACATAAACTTCATCCGCGTCATCAGTGTAATCCGCGGTTCGCCCTCCGGAAATTTGCGCGGCCCGCGAAGAATTTCGTCGGTTGTATTACGGATTGACACAGATGAATTCGATCTGTGTTTCATCTGTGTCAATCTGTGGCTAGTTTTTTCACCTGAGTTGCGAGGTAGTGGTAAATAATTTTCTGCTCGATGCCTTGGTACTTAGTACTTGGAACTTGGTACCCCTTCATCCAATGACCAATGACGCCCCCCTCATTCCATACCCAAACACTTGACTTTAACTGCCAGCCAATCCACGCTGGATGGGTTCAGGATGGTTTTCGCCTCGAACTACGTGCAGCGGCGGTCTTCCACCTAACCCATTTTCGCTCGAGGCCCGTATGATCCGTGCTTGGTTCCGCCGCGGCTTACGAATCGCTCGCAACCGCGCCCGCTTCTACCGGCCGCTGGTGGAGGGGCTGGAAACGCGCGATTTGCTGGCGTTCAACCTGTTCATCACGCCGAATCCGACGGCGAATGTGGCCAGTAATACGGTCAACGGCACGACGATATTCCTGGCCACGGGTTCGGGAGCGAACGTTAATGTGGACGACATCAACGCGGAACTGAACGCTGGGAACAATGTCGTGATTGACAGCGGCGTCGCCGGATTGCAGGCGGGGACGATCGCGACGAATGGATTTACCAGCCAACTGTTCAACAATGCCGTGGGAACGACGCTGACGCTGCGCAGCGGCTCTGGAATTGGATCGGGAGATATCAACATCACCGGGCTGCGGCTGCGAACCAGCGGCAGCATCATTCTGGATGCGAACGACGAGGTGATTTTGGAAGGAACGATCTCGGCTGACACGCTTTCGATCACCGCCGGCAGCACGATCACGATGCCCAACGAGGGGCAGTTGGTGGGTAGATCGCTGAGCATGACGGCGGGGGGTGACATTGGAACTGTCAACGAGAAATTGCTCACGAACGTGAGCCAACTTACGACCGACACATCGGCCGATAACGGGAGACAGGAGATTCTCGAGGCCAACGGGCTGTCGGCGCTGAATCTCAACGCCGGTACGGGGACTATTCAACTGCAACTGACAGCGGGGGCGCTCGCCGATAGCGACCCGGCCGTGGACATTACGGCTGGACCACTCTTTAGCCGGCTATTCGATGCGACCCCTCAGAACGTCGGTTCGGCCACGAACCCGATTGGCACCAGCGTTGACTTTCTCGAATTCGCCACGCACGACGGCGGAGGAAGTCAGTTCATTCAGGAATCCAATGGCCTCACAGGGCTCAATCTCGTGGCCGCTCCGGGGGACGTCACGCTGATCGTGGCAGCGGGGGCGGTTGTGGACACTGGCAACAGCAGCGACATTCTTGCCAACAATTGCACAGTGACACTGAGCGACCCGACCGCCCAGGACTTCGGTTCGGCGGCCAATCCGATTGGCACAACGGTCCGCACGCTGACGGTCAACACTTCCGCGGGCGGCGGCGATCAGTTCATTACGGAGGGAAACACTCTGACGGGCTTGAACCTCGATGCCGGCACGGGGGATGTGACGCTGGTCGTGACCACCGGGGACGTGAGCGATACCGACGGCACGACAGACATTACAGCCGACGTGGTGACGGTGACGCTGTTTGACGAAACGCCGAAGAATTTCGGCTCGACCACGAACTCGATTCGGACGAGTGTCAACTCGCTTAGCGTCAGCACCGACTTTGGCAGCGGCAGTCAGTTCATCCGGGAAGTGAATGGGCTTACGGGGCTAAATTTGGTCACTTCATTGGGAGGCGATGTGGAACTGTCTGTCGTAAGCGGCGATGTCTTGGATGCCGACGCCGCGGTCGATATTGTGGCGGATACGGCGACGGTGGAACTAGCTAACATTTCACTGCTACAAAACTTTGGGGCGGCAGCCAACCCCATCCAGACGAACGTCAATGGCTTGGACGTCGAAGTCAACGATGACGGGAACCAATTCATTACCGAGTCGAATGGCCTCACTTCAGTCAGGCTTGTGGCACCCAGTGCAACACCCACCGATATCACGCTCACGTTGCTGGCGGGGGGAATTACCGATACGGATCCGGACATCGACATTAACCCTGGCGATGCTGCCACGATTGTCCTGAACAGCGTAACGGCTCAAAGCGTGGGCTCAGCCAGCAATCCGGTGGAGACGGCGGTGGACTCACTCACGATCAACACGTCTGCCGGCGGCGGGAATCAGTTTGTCTCGGAAGTCAACAAGCTGGACGCCTTGGCCCTCAATGCCGGTGCGGGGAACGTGACGTTAGAGATGCAACTAGGTTCCGTTTTCGATACAGACTCCTCCGCCGACATCATCGCCAATACGGCATCGATCACGATCAACGCTGTGGGGACGTCGGGTGGGCATTTTGGAGCAGCCGCGAATCCGATTGGGACGAACGTGACCGCGCTATCCGTAAACACCAGCGCCGTGAATAGCAACCAGTTCATCGCGGAGACAAACTCAACCACCGTCATCAGCCTTGACGCCGGCACGGGCAACGTCACGCTGGTGGGCGGGACGTTTAACCTGCGGAATGATACGAACGCGATCGGTGACCTGAGCACGGTCACGGTGAACAGTCCAGCCGTGCTCAACCTAGCCAACTTTGGTGAGGAAATCGGCGGCCTGGCCGGCAGCGGCAACGTGGTCTTTCCGGCGAATGCCATCCCCCAGACGCTCACGGTGGGCGGCAACGGCCAGAACACGACCTTCTCTGGCGACTTGATCGGCAACGACCCTCAGGTTGCGGAGCTTCTTCGCAAGATCGGCACAGGCACGCTCACGTTCAGCGGCGATCACACGTTCGCGGAGGGATACTTCATCGACGAAGGGACTCTGCTCGTGACGGGCAGCCTGGCGGCCGGTCCAGGCATCTTGGCGCTGGGCGGCGTCTTGGGAGGAACGGGAGTGATCAATCGGGACGTGTCGCTTTCTGACGAAGGTCATCTCGCGCCGGGGACGAGCACCGGTAGCCTGGACACCGGCGACCTGCGATTCATTGGCCGCTCGTTTTTCGACGTCGAAATCACCAGCGACACCGCGGGCCAATTCGACCAGGTCATCGTGACCGGCACCGTGGAGATCGCAAGTAGCGCCACGCTCAACATCGCCAAGGTTGGCAATGTCAATCTGCAAAACGGCGACATTCTGACGATCATCGACAACGACGGCACGGCTGACGACGTAACCGGCACATTCAAAAACCTGCCGGAAGGGACCAACCTCGGTTCGAACTTCCTCGGCAGCGGTCTCACCGCCAACATCAAGTACAAAGGAACCAGCGGAACCAACAACGACGTTGTGATCGTCATGTCCCCCGGCAGCCTCTTCCCCTGGCACAACTCGACCATCCTGATCAACGACGTTGCCGGCAACGGCTCACCCCAGCCCGATACGCAGGTCGCGGCTAACGACGTCGTGACCATCATCAACTTCATCAACGCCAACGGCTCCGGCCCCATCCCCGAAAACGCCGTCCTCGGCCTCCCCTTCGGCTTCCTCGACACCAAAGCTGACAATCAGGTCGTGGCCGAAGATGTGCTCCAAATCATTAACTACATCAACTCCGGCCGCCCCCTCGGCGGCGAAGCCGAAGCAACCCCCTCGCTGGCCGAAGCTCTAGCTTGGGAGGGCGAGGCTCCCGCCGCACCTTCCTCCCCTACTCCCTCTCTCCCCCCCGACCTCCTCCTCCTCCTCCTCGCCACCGACCTCGCCTCCCAACCCACTACTCGCCGCCGCGCATAGCCGTGTTCACTTCGACTGTAACGAAAAATCAAACTCATTCGGACCTTTCTCGGTCACTTCACGGCTCTCCATGCTTTCCTGGTTGTAGCGCGACGGCAAAATGTTCTCGAGCGACCCCTGTTCCGCGCCGGGTCCACTGACCGACTTCTGCTTTTGCTTCCGATACACGGCAAACTGTAGATGGTTCGGCCCCACAACCACCTGGCCATCGTACTGCCCCTGCACGATCGGCAGTTCTTTGGGGATCTCCCCAAACTTGGTGAACACGATCACCCCCTCGGCCAACGGCTGGCCGTCCAGCGTCACCGCTCCGCTAACCTTCGCCTGTTGCAACTCGGTGCGTGGCTTACAGCCCAGAATCAAGGTCAGCGCCAATACAACGCAGACTCGCCGCTTGAAAAACATGATGAATTCTCGTGGCTGCTGCGGTTCAATCGCCCAAGTCCAATGTCAGTCCGTCATCACGCGTCGCCACCTGCGCCAGCGTGTGCAGCGGCGTCGTGTCGCGCAGATTGCGAACTGAACCGTCAGCAAATAACGCATTCACGCCTCCCGTATGCGCGGAAGCCAAGGGAATATTGTTCCCAGTGTTCTGACAAACTCCCGTCGTCGCGCAATTGCCCTGCCCGTCGGGCCCGGCTGGCCACGGTCCGCGGCGATTCACCTGGTAGCGAATCGTCGTCATGTTGAAATGCCGGACATCGGTATTGTTCAGCCGTGGATCGGGCGGTGCCACCGCACCGCGCCACCCAATGATGAAACCGTGTAGCGTCCCCGTCGCCCAGGCCACCTTTTGGCCGCTGTCGAGCGTCATGAAATCGCTTTGCTCGCTCGCGACCATCGTGTTGCTCGTGCCGTCAGTGATCTCTGCCATGCGGATTTTGCTCGCCTGATGCAGCACGCCCCCCGCCGACGCGATGCCACCGCCGCAGCAGTTTGTCACATTCGCCCCCACGCTGAACCGCGTCTCATTAAATGTCGCCGGCACGCCAATCGACGCCGGGGCCGCCCCCGCGATCCCCACATAGCAATTTCCCTGCACCCACGGCTTCTCGGGATTGACCGTCGGGTTCAATGCCTGCTGGTTGAATGGCGACGAAGGACACCGCAGCACCGGGATCTTCACGTTATGCACCCGCTGCGTATTCAGGTCGCTTGCCTCTCCCAAATTGCTCCAGCCCGATCCACCCGGGCCATTAAAAATCAACTGTTGAAACGTGTTGTTCTGCTCGATAAACGGCAAAGTAAACACCACCCACGAACTCCCCCATGCACTGAAGTCGGCTGTCGTCGCCGTGCCATACATGCGGGACTCGTTGTGCCC
>JANNTN010000523.1:0-2918 GCA_031394445.1 Anatilimnocola sp. | reverse complement strand
CCCCCGCCCGCCAACCCTAAACCCTAAACTCACCACCCCACCTCGACCCCAAACCCTCAACCCCTAACACTACTGACTCTTGACCTCCTGACTCTTGACCTCTTCCGCCCATGTCCGTCCGCACCCGCTTCGCCCCCAGTCCCACCGGCTACCTCCACATCGGCGGCGTCCGCACGGCTCTCTTCAACTGGCTCTATGCCCGCCAACACGGTGGCCAGTTCCTGCTGCGGATCGACGATACGGACGCCGAGCGGAATGTGGCCGAGGCGCTGCAACCGATTCTGGACGGCTTCAAATGGCTCGGCCTCGACTGGGACGAGGGACCGACCGACGACGGACGCGGCAGCCGTGGCCCCTGCGGCTCTTACTTCCAATCGCAACGGCTCGATCGCTACCAAGCCGCGGTCAAAACGCTGCTGGAAAAAGGCCTCGCTTATCGCGATTTCGCCACGACGGACGAACTGAAAGCCGAGCGCGAAGCGGCCGAGAAGGAGAAGAAAGCGTTTCTCTACAGCCGCCGCTGGATGGCCGAGACCGACGAGCAAGCCGAAAAGTTTAAAGCCGAAGGCCGCACGCAAGTTGTCCGAATCAAAATGCCCCGCGACGGCAAATGCGTCTTCACCGATCTCATTCGCGGCGTCTGCGAGTTCGATTGGGCCAAAGAGCAAGACCATGTCGTGCAGCGGGGCGACGGCACCTGCCTGTATCACTTGGCGAGCGTCGTCGATGACTACGATTTCAAAATCACGCACGTCATCCGCGCCGTCGAGCACCTCTCGAATACGCCGCGGCAGATTTTCATTGCCCAATCACTCGACTACCCACTTCCCGAATACGCCCATCTGCCTTACGTCGCCGAGCCCGGCAGCCCGCAGAAGCTTTCCAAACGAAAGATCGCCCAGTACTTAAAGAACCCCGAGTTCAAACGCCTCTACGACCAAGGTGCCGAAATCGCCGCCCGCATCGGCCAGGTCGCCTCCGAAGACACCTTTAATCCCGTCATCGTCGATTTCTATCGCGAGGTCGGCTACCTCCCCGACGCGATCATCAACTACCTCATGCTCCTCGGCTGGTCCCTCGACGACAAAACCGAAGATTTTTCCCGCGACGAGATGCTCAAGCACTTCACGCTCGAGCGTGTGACGAAGGCACCCGCCAGTTTCGACTGCAAGAAGCTCTGGAATTTTGAAGACCGCTACATGCAGCGGCTGCCGCTCAAGCAAAAAGTCGCCAAGATGCTGCCGTACCTGCAAAAGGCCGGCCTCATCACCGATCCCGCACCCTGCGAAGTCGGCCCTAAGCTTACGCGCATTGTCGAAGCTTCAGGCGATCGCCTCAAAGTTGCCGGCGACATCCTGGCCTACGCCGATTTCTTCTTCATGCCCGACGCAGAGCTTGCCTACGACGACAAAGATTTTCAAAAGCGCGTCGCGCCGCCCCCAGCCAAAGAGCTGCTCACCAAATTCCGCGCCATCCTCGCCACCATCGAACCGTTTGAAATCGGCCCCCTCGAAGAAGCCCTCAAAAAATTCGTCGAGGAGCAGCAAATCAAAATCGGCGACATCGTCCACGCCCTCCGCATCGCCGTCACCGGCAAGAGCGTCGGCCCCGGCGTCTATGACTGCCTCGCCATCCTCGGCCGCGATTCCTGCCTCGCCCGCATCGACCGCGCCCTGGCCCGCTAAAAAATCACAGCCCGCTAATGCATCAAACTAAGCCGACTTCCGCGATTCCACTATTTCCGCTTCTTCATCTTCCCACTCGCGCTAGTGCGATATTTGCAGCCGGGCCCGATCGCAAACAATCTGCTGGCCACTCGCTTCTCGCTGCCGGGTCCAATCCTGCAGCAGCACTACCACCGCCAAAGCCGGTAACCCGTGGTGATTGACCACTTCAGCGCAAACGACGGTCAACCCGGCCGCTGGTCCGCTGACTTGCAAGGGAGCACCGCCTGGAACTCCTACGACGATGCCGCCGATGATCCCCGTGACAAGTCCCGCGGCTACGGGAACCCCAGACGCGATGGAAATGCCCATGCACAGCGGCAAGGCCACCAAAAACACGACCAGCGAAGCCATTAGGTCGCGCTTTCCATCAATCCCAGGCCGTTTCACGATCGCGGATCTTTCAGACATGGCGGCGCTCCATTTTCGGCTGGCGTCTTGCTTAAGCGATTACTGGTTCACCCGCCTGTAGTCCACGCCGTGGCAAAGGCAACGCCGCGCACGCTTCGCCATCCAACTCAAAGAACCAGCCCCGCGGTTTGTCGTATTGAAGAATCTGGCCCGATCCAATGTCGTAATACCAGCCAAAAACATTCAACTCACCCGACGCCAAGCGAGCCGCGACGCTGGGGTGCGTACTCAAATTATTCAATTGCACCAGAACATTTTCTTGGCTCGCGGCAACCGCCAATTCGTTCTGGCTTAACCCTTGATACTTGCGCTCGACGATTCTTCGCGTCGATTCCGCATGGTTGCACCACGATCTGACGGCAGGCAAATGCTCTAGGCTGCCGCCTCCCAAGAGCGCCTTCATCGCGCCGCACTGCGAATGGCCGCAAATGATGATGTTGCGAATGCCCAGCACTTCGACCGAATACTCGATGGTGGCGATCTCGCCGCCTCCGACCGCGCTATACGGCGGCACGATGTTCCCCGCATTGCGGATCAAAAATAAATCACCCGGCTCGGTTTGCGTGATTAAATTCGGATTCACGCGCGAGTCGGCGCAGGTAATGAACAGCGCCACCGGCTTTTGTTGCTTCTCGGCAAGCTGCTCAAAAAATCGTTGGTTCTTCGGATATACGTTGCGTCGAAATTGCTCGACCCCGGCAATGATCTTGTCCATTTCCTTGCTCCTATCTGCTGTTACCGAATGTTTTGATTGATTTGCCTCGCGACCGCGTCACGGAGGCC
>JANNTN010000520.1:0-7940 GCA_031394445.1 Anatilimnocola sp. | reverse complement strand
CAAGGGGCGATTATTTTGCTGGCGGTGGCGGGGGACGCGGTGAGGGGGAAGCGAGGGATGAAGGATGAGGGATGAAGGATGAGGAACCAATGATGGTGGGCGGTACTGGAACACTGAATCGTTGGCAGCGCATGGCGTGGACGCAGGAGTTGGTGTTGTTGGGGTTGGTGATCGCGGAAGTGGCTGTGTTCTCGGTGATCGGCAAGAATTTTTTTACGGCGGGGAATGGGTTTGAGATTGTGCGGCTGAGTGTTGAGATTGGTTTGCTAGCGATTGCGCTGACGCCGGTGATTGTGACGGGGGGGATCGATTTGTCGGTGGGGTCGCTGATGGGGCTGTCGGCGGTGGTGTTTGGAATGTTGTGGCGCGATTGGCAGTGGCCGATCACTCTGGCGGCGGGGGCGACGCTGTTGCTTGGTGGGGCGGCGGGGCTGCTCAATAGCTTGCTCATTACGCGGTTGCGGTTGCCGCCGTTGATTGTGACGCTGGGGACGTTTTCGTTGTTTCGTGGGTTGGCGGAAGGGATGACGCGGGGCGTGGAGAACTACACGTCGTTTCCGGCGTCGTTCTTGCTACTTGGGCAGGGCTTTTTGCCGGGTGGCGTGCCGGTACAGTTGCCGATTTTGCTGCTGGTGGCGGCGGGATATTGGTGGTTGTTACACCAGACAACGATAGGTCGAGGCTTGGTGGCGATTGGTTATTCGCCGGAAGGGGCGCTCTATGCTGGGATTCCGGTCGAGCGGCGGCTGACGCTGGTTTATACGTTGGCCGGCCTGATGGCGAGCGTCGCGGCGCTGGTTTATGTTTCGCACTTGGGGCAAGCGAAGGCGGATGCGGGGACGGGCTATGAGTTGATGGCCATCACGGCCGTCGTGCTCGGTGGAACATCGATTTTTGGTGGGCGCGGGACGGTGCATGGCACACTACTGGGGCTGGTCGCGATAGTCGTGTTGCAAAATGGCTTGCGGCTGGCGGCGTTGCCGGCGGAGCTAGCGGGAATTTTGGTTGGCGGAATTTTGCTGGTGACGATTGCGGTGGAAAGATTGGCGGTGGTTGGCCAGAGACAGGTTCGGAACGAGACAGTTTTCGATCACGAGGAGTTCGAAGTGAAGAATTCGCAGGTGGCGGTGATTTGCGCGGTGATTTTGGTGGCGGCAGGGATTGTGGCGTGGAGCAATTTCCACGCGCTGCGGTCGATTGCGTCCGTAGTGCCACATGAAGCGTCGAAATTTGGTCCAGGCTGGACCCGTCTTGGTCCAGCTACAACAACGCTCACGGTCGCGATGATGCCAAAGAGCAAGGGGAACGCGTATTTCATTGCGTGCCGCAAAGGGGCGGAGGAGGCGGCGAAGGAGTTGGGGATCGAGTTGATTTGGGATGGGCCGACGGATACGGACCCGGCGAAGCAGAATGAGATTGTGGAGGCGTGGATCACGCGGGGGGTGGATGTAATTGCGGTGGCGGTGGAGAACCGTGTGGGGATTTCGTCGGTGCTGCGGAAGGCGCGGGAGCGCGGGATCAAAGTGATTACGTGGGACGCGGACGCGGAGCCGGATGCACGCGATTTTTTGGTGAATCAGGCGACGCCGGAAGGGATTGGCACGTCGCTGATGGATCATGCGGGACGAATTCTGAACGGGGAAGGGGAGTTTGCGATCATCACGGCGTCGTTGACGGCGGCGAACCAGATCGAGTGGCAGAAATATATCGAGGCTCGCCGGGCGGAGAAGTTTCCCAATGTGAAGATGGCGGTGTTGCGGGCTTGTGACGACAAGCAAGACAAGGCGTTTGATGAGGCGAGCACGATTTTGAATGCGTATCCGAACGTGAAGCTGCTAATGGGGATTTGCTCGCCGTCGGTGCCGGGGGCGGCGGAGGCGGTGAAGCAGTCGCGGCGGAAGGACGTGAAGGTGATTGGCCTCAGCCTGCCGAATGACAATAAGCCGTATGTGCATGCGGGGATTACCGACGCGGTGATCCTGTGGAACACGATGGACCTGGGATACCTGACGATTTACACTGCGAAGGCGGTGAAAGAGGGGCGGTTGAACGCGGGGGATGCGTCGCTGACGGCGGGGCGGCTGGGTAAGGTTGAAATCGCCGGCGATAACGTGCTGCTGGGACAACCGTTGACGTTTACCAAGGACAATATTGACCAGTTTGATTTTTAATATGTCTGTGAGTCAAGAAGCAAAAATACAACCACGGATGGAGCTGAGAACACGGATGAAATGCAGAAATCGAAATCAATTTGAGTATCCGAGTCGTTGCTCATACCGATCCGCGTAAACCAGCGGATCATCTGCGGCCTATTTACACTTTGAGAAATATGCTCACACAGAGGCACAGAGGCACGGAGAGAATTCTAAACAAGTATTTCCCTGCGCCTCTGTGCCTCTGTGTGAGATTTTATTTGGTTTTGATTTTCGTAGCGAGTTCTCTATCTCATGCGGCCGAGGCTGATCCAGTCAAGATTGCGCTGCTGGTGGATGGGATGGCGAGCCGGGGATCGGGATTTGATGCGACGGAATTGCACGCGCTGGGGGCGGATGGGCTGACGGGTGTTCTCGATTATTTGTTGCCTGAGACTGCGGCACCACGCGCGCCGGTGCAGGGGCCGCCGGAAGAGGAAATTCGCCGGTTGATTTTGCGGCTGGATGCGGATGATTTTCGCGTGCGCGAGGCGGCAACCGAGGAGTTGATTGCGCGTGGCCGCGGCCAGAGGACGCTGGTGGAGGATGCGGCGCAGAGCAAGTTGCTGGAGATACGACTGCGGGCAGAGCGGGTGCTGGCTTCGTGGGAATCGCGGCCGACGACGCGGCTCAATGACTACCTCGGTGGTTATTGGGCCTATGTCGAAGGGCTAACCGATCCCGAGTCGCTGACAATTCTCGCCCAGCGAACCGCGAAGGCGATGGAAGGAGGAATGCCGGAATTGGACCGAAAGCATTTGCTGAGGCTATGTATCGCGGGGGTTGCCCACGGCCACCACGAGGCGAGTTGCGATGTGTTGCGGCCGTTAGTGAGAAATTCCGACGCGCAAATCGCGGTTTTCGTGACAGAAGTAATAGGACAATACAAAATCGATCCCAAATTCGTGCCACAGTTGCTGGTCGATGCCATCACCGACGAGCGGCCAGCGGTGGCGGAAATGGGCGTGTGGTATATCTTGGGAGGACAGGACGAGAAACGCCGCACCGCGGTGCTGCGAGCCTTGCGACAGGTATTTCTGGCGAACAACGAGTCGCTAAAGTTTAAGGCGTGCCTGCCGCTGATGCGCGATTTTCAAGATGCCGAGGCCTGGCTATATGTCATCGAGCAAGTTGCCAGCAGCGACGCGGATCGAGTCCGCACGGCTTTTAACTGGATCGGCGATACGAAGAATTGTGGGAAAGTACCGGATGAGAAGCTGATGGCCGGGATGAGAAAGATTTTCGCAGCGGGTACTGCTGAACAGCGAAGAGCGGCGGTGCAGGCCTTGGGGACATTCACGGGGGAGGCGACCGTCGGGCTATTGATTGGTCTGTTGGGTGATCCGGATACGGCGGTTTCGCAGCAGACTAATTCTTGTTTACGCAGTCAGCCGGACCGGCAACTGGTGGCAAAGTTGCTTGAAACGACGGTGGCCAAGACCGGTGACAAAATCGTGCAGTCTCGGGCCAGGGATTTGATGACGAGCTTGCGGCGGACGGAGTAGCCGTTGCGAGCGCCTGCTCTGCCCGCCTAGAATTGGCGGAACTCCGCTTTATCAATCAGCCCTATCCCCATTTGGGAATTCGTCCATGAAACGGTCACTCTACTTGGCATTTGCCGTGGCTCTTGCGTTCGTCGTGTCCTCCATTGCAGTGGAGCCAACGTCGGATGAGGGGTTTGTGCCGGTTTTTGACGGGAAGACGCTGGATGGCTGGCAGGGTGGCAAGGATGGATATCTCATTCAGGACGAGTCGATCGTCAGCCAGCCGAAGGGGAGCGGGAATTTATCGACGGTGAAGGAGTATGGGAATTTTCATCTGAAGTTTGAGTTCAAGCTGACGCCGGGCGCGAACAACGGGATTGGCATTCGCGTGCCGGACGAGGCGCCTGGCGAGCGGCTCGATCCGGCTTATAAAGGGATGGAAATTCAAGTGCTGGACGATGGGCATGAGAAATACAAAGAGATCAAGGAGTGGCAGCATCATGGGTCGGTGTATGGCATCGTGGCGGCGAAGACGGGATTTTTGAAGCCGGCGGGTGAGTGGAATCGGCAAGAGATCATCGCTAACGGCCGGCAGATAACGGTGATTCTCAATGGCGAAACGATTGTTGATGCGGACCTTGATAAGGTGAGCGAGAATGGCACGATCGATGGGAAAGTGCATCCCGGTGTGAAGCGCGAGAAGGGGCACATCTGCTTTTGCGGGCATGGGGCGGAGGTTTGGTTCCGCAATCTGCGGATTAGAGAGCTGAAGTAAGCTGGGCAAGCTGTAAGTTGCGTAGGGTGGGCCGCGCCCGCCATCTGTGCAGAAGAAACGATGGGCAGCGTCTGCCCTACAAATTGCCTCGTCGTTTGGACGATGTTTGATAGTGGATTGTTAGCGACTGCGGGCGCTGCTGCGAGCGTTAGTCTGCTAGCTGAAACGCAAGGGAGTGCGAGCCGCCTGCATGAATGCTCGTCTGTTGGTTCCGCAATTTGTGTTTGCGGGCATTATCGCGGTGGTGATTGGGCTCACGATGCGGCAACTGCCGCGGCTGGCGGCCCAGGAGCGCGGTGCAGCGCCCGTTGCCGCCGCGCAAAGAGCACAGCCGCCGGCGGCGAAGAAGAGCATGCTCACCGCGTTTCATGACGGCGGGCCGCTGATGTATCCGATCGCGATCTGCTCGTTCGCGCTGATGGTGTTCGTGTTCGAGCGGTTCATCATGCTCCGCCGCGGGCGGGTGATTCCCGCGCCATTCGTGCGGCGGTTTTTGGAGCTATTGCGGGAAGGACAGCTCGATCGCGAAAAGGCGATCAAGCTGTGCCAGGAAAATAGCAGCCCGATTGCGCTGGTCTTTGCTGCCGCCTGCAAAAAGTGGGGCAAGGCTTCGGTGGAAGTGGAGCAGGCGATTCTCGACGCGGGGGAGCGCGTTAATAACCAGCTTCGCAATAACTTGCGGTTGATGAGCGGCATTTCGCAGGTGACGCCGCTGCTCGGACTGCAAGGCACCGTGCTGGGGATGATCATTTCGTTCAACGGACTTTCGGCGGCTGCCGGGGCCGAGGGGCAGCGCGAAATGCTGGCCAGCGGCATCGCCCAGGCACTGATTGCCACGGCAGCCGGGATTTTTGTAGCGATTCCCGCGCTGACCGCGTATTTGTTTTTCGTGGGCAAGGTCGATCGCTTGATCACCGAGATCGACGACCTCGGACAACAGCTTGTTGAGTTGATCGCTGGCGACGCGGACGGACGGGTGTTGAAGCGCGCGAAGGCTGCTTAGGCTCGCGGGATTGAAAGCTATGCCTTTAAAGACTCATCAAGACGATTTGCCGGTGCTGAATTTCACGCCGATGGTTGATATTGTGTTCAACCTGCTGATCTTCTTCATGGTGAGCACGCAGTTCGTGGATGAGGAGAAGAAGGTCGATTTGTCGGTGCCTGAGGTGAGTGGGGCGGCGGGTTTGAGCGAGGTGCAGCGGAGCAAAACGATCAACGTGTTTCGCGACGGCGCGATTACGCTCGATTCGCAGGCGGTGAATGTGAACGAGTTGCGGAGCCTGCTGGCGACTGCCCATCGGCAATATGAAGGGCTGCAGGTCACGATTCGTGGCGATGCGGCCGCGCCGTATCAATGTGTTGCCGCGGTGATGACCGCCTGCAGGCAAGCGGGAATCACCGAGATGGGAATTGCGGTTGCACCGGGCGATTCGCCGACGAAGGAGCGATAGCGTGACGGCGATCGCTTCATTTTTCATCTTACCTGGCTTGCTCGCGGAGATCGTCGCCGGCCGCACGCTCAGTTTGGCCCTTGGTTTGGGCCTGCTGGCGATCTTTGTGCTGTTCACGATTCTCGTGTGGTCCCGCTGGGGACAGGCGAAGCCGATTTCGAAATGCATCGTGCTGTCGCTGATGGCACATTTGCTCCTGCTGATTTACGGCTATAGCACGCACATCTTGGCGGGGCCGCCGGGCCGCTGGAACGGGCAAGCGGTGACGGTGCGGATTCGCGATGCGTCGGACCCCATAGAGGCCGCGCCGGTGAAAAGCGATTCGCCGAAGCCTTGGCAGCAGCCGGGGGAGACGAACACACCACTGTTGCTCGCTGGCGATGAAAAAAAGAAGACGGAACCAGAGGCGGAACCCGAGGCACGCGCGCCGGAGCCGACGCCGGACGCGGTTGCCGCCGAAACCACTGCTAAGCCGCCTGCTGAGGCGGCACCGCCGCCGGAAAAAGTTCCGGAGCAGTTGGTGGAGCAGCCGCAACTGACGGATTTATTGCCCGATCAGGGACCAGAGAAGGCGGCGGTGGCGGCACAGGACTCTGGAGCGGCAAGTCAGCCTCCGGGAGTTGCGCAGCCAGCTCCGGCTCTCGATGCAAATGGACCGATGCCGAGGGCGGCCGACGATTCGCATTTTGTGGCGGCGACGCGGCGGCCGGTAGCGCGGCGATTGGGTGATGGTCTGCAAGTTCCGGAAGCGCTACAGGCCCGCGTGGCATCGAATCGCTTGCAAGCGGCACAGCCATTTGGCGCTACGGCGCAGACGGAAACTGCCGTGGCGGCCGCGCTCGATTGGCTGGGCGCAAATCAAAGTCCTGACGGCCGGTGGGACGCCGATGTTCACGGGGCGGGACGAGAAACGCGAAACGTCCTAGGACACGACCGCCGTGACCGAACAACGGGCACCATGGCGGGTACTCAGGCCGATTCGGGCATTACTGGCTTGGCGCTATTGGCCTTTCTGGGCTCGGGGGAGACGCATTTATCGGGCAAGCACCGGCAGAACGTGCAATTGGGTTTGGAGTATTTGTTGTCGGTGCAGGCCAACGACGGAAATCTGGCCAGCAACGCAGAGTTGTTTGCCGCGATGTATTGCCACGGGATGGCCTCGCTGGCCGTGGCGGAGGCGTATGCCTTGAGTGGCGATGATCGCCTGTTGCCAGGGTTGAAGCGGGCTTTGGAATTTACAATCGCGGCGCAGCATGCGGCTGGAGGCTGGCGCTATCGGCCCAGTGAAGCGACCGACCCGGGGGATATGAGCCAGTTTGGCTGGCAACTGATGGCGCTGAAATCTGCTGATCTGGGTGGGCTACCCATGCCCATTGCCACGCGGGTGCGAATGGTTCGATTCTTGCAGAGCTGTTCGATCGGTAATAAACGCGGGCTGGCGGGCTATCGGCCGGGGGATCGTGCGTCGCGCACAATGACGGCTGAAGCGATGGTGTGCCGTTACTTTTTGGAGTCAGAAAATTCACCTGGGGCACTCGACGAAGGGACGGCTTACGTTCTGGAGGAGCGACCGAGCCAAAAATCGCCCAACTATTACTATTGGTATTACGGCACGCTGGCGATGTTTCAGCGGCAAGGAGTGGATTGGCAGCGGTGGAATGCGGCGCTGCAAGCGGAGTTGTTAGCCCGCCAGCGCTGGGATAGTGTTGCCGCCGGGAGCTACGATGCCGATGACTTGTGGGGCGGATACGGCGGCCGCGTGTATAGCACCGCGCTGGCCACGCTGTGCTTGGAGGTCTATTACCGCTATACGCCGATTCACGGTCGCGATCTGGACGACTCACGGCTTACGGATCGGCCGGGGCAGCCGGGGGTTTCGCGGTAATGGCTACTCCTCTTCTTCCTCTTGCATCTGGGCTTTGCTGACGACTTCTTGTTGGATGTTGCCGGGCATGACGTCGTAGTGGGCAAATTCCATGGAGAAACTGCCTTGGCCGCCGGTCATGCTGGAGAGGGTGCGGGCGTAGGTGGTGACTTC
>JANNTN010000501.1:0-2608 GCA_031394445.1 Anatilimnocola sp. | reverse complement strand
TGCCTCTCCACCGATGTCTTGGAACAGCTACTCCTCAGTTTCGCGAAGAAATAAGATGCGATTGCCGTGGTGGATAGCCTTCGGGCCGCGGCCCATAAATTCCTGTTCAAACCGCAACACTCCATCGCAAACGGCCGCTTCGATTTCGCCTTGCGTTTTCATTCCCTCAATCATACCCGTCCGCCAAATCGCACCACCACCCGAATCCCCACCACCGCCGTCAGCCACAACACATCGCGGATCGTGAAACGGAACATGGCGCAGGGTTCTTTCAAAACGCCAGCTTCGCCAAGGCACTGACGGCAATCGCGCCGATTACCACTGCCACGAAAAAATAGACGTACAACATCAGCGTTGCGCCACGGCCAGCGGCACAAGCCGGGCAAAGCATTATTTGCGCGCTTCTACGATACCCGTCGCCCACCCGGTCGCCTCGCGTGTCTCGTACGCCTTGGTGCGCGGGGAACATTCGGCCGCACCTTTCGCACATCATGGCGAGCACCTTTTGACCGGCAGCGTGCGGAGGCGGTAATGCATGCGGGGCCGCAGAACTTCAGGTCGGCTTTTTCGACATTGCTTTTTCAAACGCTTCATACAGCGCGGCCGGATTCTCGGCCGTCAGTTCCGTGTGTCCGCACTCGCCGCAGATCGTGGCATGAAGCCTGGCCACAACCGCGCCTTTGAAGATCCAAGCATCCGGGTTGGTGTAGCCAACGGCGTGGGTCTTGAGCCAGCCATCGGAATGCTTCCCCTGATCACTAATTCCGACCAATGGGATGATTTTGGGCGACCCACATTTTGCACACTGCATGACCATCGGTAATTCTCCGATGTCCATCATACCCGCCCACCAAATCGCCCCGCCACGGCAAGCGGAAGAAACCGTGACTGCTTTGCCGGCGGAGAGCACACAACGCAGGTTTTGCGGGTCGCACCCCAATTCAATTGACGTCATCAAATGCGGGCTCGACTCGCGTTCGGCCTCGATTGACCGCGATCAGCAGCGTGCGGAGGCGGTATCGCATGGGGCTAATCCGTTGTTGTTTTTTACGCCCTATCCCGATGTCTTGACCTCGTCTGCTAGTGCAACACAGACGGCGTTGAGCATTGAAAAGCTGTTGTACATCGCGGCTATAGCCTTGCGGACGGAACCCGTTTTTTCATCCATTGGCAGAGAAAGCATGTATGCAGAAATGGCCTCCTGATTGGCACTTACTTGGGTAAGTTGAGACTTTATTGTCTGGAGCTGATGCTTATGCACGTTTCGTGTCCTTATCGCAAATCAGTGAAGAAGCGGTTGGCAGCCTACGCCCCCAATCATACCCGGCCGCCAAATCGCGGGGCTACTGCGAGCGGCAGACTATCGACGGCCATAAATATGTCTTGTGTCCCACGGAAGCATTGCGAAAGACTCGGCCGAAAGGCCCATTTGATCCGCACGGAGAACCACGGCCGATGTCGCGGGGAATGAAGCTTGCCGAATAGAGCACCATCACCACCAACGCCCGGCTGTGTGAGAGCCGAGGATTTTTGTTTTGCTCAAAACAGCGGTCGGTATTGGAGAAACGACACGACGAACACGACCACAACGGCGGTAGCGAATATCAACTCGTGAACTGTGAAACCAAGCATATTTTGGCCCTGCGATAGCTCAAACCTACGTCACGAAGGGAACCGAACCAGGCCCGTAAAACCGTTACGCAGGCCCTTGGGAATCCTGGACCGGACCATTTACAACCCAAGAAACAAAAACGCCCCACGGTACTGGCGAGCACCGTGGGGCTTATGCGAGGTCGTCTCGGAGAAGCAGATCCGACAGGCTTCTATTACGAGCCGCCGCCGCTAGGCAGCTTCGCCGCCACGCTGTTAAACGTAGCGTTGGCGTTGGTGCCGATCGCTTGAACCGCGGTCAAGCACACGACGATAATCAACGCCAACATCACGGCGTACTCGACCGCGGTCGGGCCATCTTCCGAGGCCAAGAAACGCTGCACTTTCAATGCGAATTTCTTCATTGCTTTTTCCTTAGACGCAGTGGCCACGCAAGTAACCACTACGCTCTGATATTTGGGACGGGAACCCGTCTCGATGTCGAAAAGATGAGTGGACGCCAGGCGGAGCAGCATTCTGCACTGGCCGCGCTGACACGAGTGAAGCCTATCTTAGATATGCAGTAAATCGAGAGTGTGTTTGCGAATTGCGGTAAATGCTGGCCGGCATAAGACAATCCATCAGCACAACCGATACACAAAGCCATCACGGCAATGCATGGGGTCACGGTCGCGACAAAAACCATCCGGCAACAATCGCGATAAGGGCCAGCACGACGAAGATCGCCCCGCCGATCAGGTAAACGTGAAATGTGCTCACCGATGGCTCCCGTGGCTATCTTCCCTGTGCGTACATTCTATCTGCCCGACGAATCGCCCCGCCACGGCATGTAGGGCCGCTGGCTACTATGAGTTATTACGCCAGCGTTTCGGAAACTCGTCTCGTGTCAGGTGCCGCACGATCGGTTGGTTGATTAAATCGGATGCATATTCCTTCGCACGTTCCGAGATAGAGTGAAGCAGTTCGTCAACGGCACCTTCGGCGATCTTTTTCTCGC
>JANNTN010000480.1:0-32593 GCA_031394445.1 Anatilimnocola sp. | reverse complement strand
GGTCGCGTTTCAAGACCATTTTCGACGTCGCGACATAAATGGACAAATAGGTCCGATTCTTGCTCTGTAGTCGCGCATCAAAAGTTGGAGCGGGAGTCGGACAATCATGTCACCGTGCGAATCACATGCTGCAAGCCCCTATGTTGTGACCGTGAGCATTTCCACGGGCGGCATACCCAAACGCCCAATTTTGGCAGGATTGCTTGCCAAGGTTGGTTTCGTAGGTGACGGCCACTGCCACGCGGAGCACATCCGCGAAGATCGAGCGGTGAGTCTACTCGACCACGAAATCCTCCAACGACTTGGTGAAGAGGGGTTTCCGCTCGGGCCTGGCACCGTTGGCGAAAATCTCTCCGTTGCGGGCCTGCGCGTTCAGCAGATGCATCCTGGTACGCTACTGAGAATCGGTCAGGCCATCCTAGAACTAAAGCACCCGCGCAAGCCGGGCGATGCCCTGAACACAATTGATCCAGGTCTAAAAGACGCCATGCACGGCCGGTGCGGCTATATGGCTTCCGTGATCCGCGAGGGATGGATTCGACCAGGCATGCAAATTGAAGTTTTGACCGAAGAGACGTCCGCAGACCTGCTTGGCTTTGGTGATGGTGGTATTGAGGGGAGCGCCGCGCACGCAGCCTTGGCCCAGCATCTTGACGTGTAAGTTTGTCAACGCTGCGCTAGACAGCCGAAAGTGAAGCCACTCACCCCAACGCAGCGCCTTTGAATACAGTTTTGTTGCGAGTGCCACGTGTCATTCCTACCTAGGAACCGAAAGATGCAATCACGGCGTTCAGCTATGCGTCCATCGCGGCCCTGGGGAGCGATGTTCACAACCCTGGGAGCCACACTGCTGTTCGTGACGGCGGCACACGCTCAGTTAAAGCTGATGGACCCGCCGATCAGCTATTTAGAGAAAACTCCCCATGACGTGGTCGCTAAAGTCCCTGGCAACAGCCGCGTGCCCTACGGGCAAAGATACGGAAGTCGGCGGGGGAGACGAAGGCGAGCCAGCCGCAGAGCATGAGCCAGTGAAAGAGGAAGAGGTTCATCGTCCATTCATTGGCCAGATGGAAGAGGACGAGGATGATGAGGCAGGGGAGGCGGGTTTCGCGGAACCAAAGGAGGAGGGGGGCGAGCAATTCGGCGAGGAGGACCGACCAGGTGATGAGGGCGACGAGCCAGGGGGTGTCGAAGAGCCAGGCGGGTATGTAGAAGCGGCCGAAATGGTCGTCGAGCCGGCTGACGTAATACAGCGCGGTGCCATCGAACCAGGGATCGCCACCGAGCTTTACGAGAGCGGTGGAGAAGAGCATGGCGGCCATCTGGATTTGAAGGATACGGAGAGGCCAGCCGGGGGCGGAGTATTGCGGAGCGTGAGGGCTAATTAGCCAGCGGCGGATGAGTGAGTTGACGGACCAGCAGAGGCCGGTGGGCATCCAGATGAGAAAGAAGCCCATCATCCGCATCAGGCAGTCTTCGCCATCGTTGATGAGGTTGTTGCGGATTTGAAAGGAGAAGAGCCAGACGAAGAGGAAGAAGGCGTTTATTCGGGGCAGGAGGCCGATGAGCAGGCAGAAGGCGTGGGCGACGGTGATCCAAAAGCAGGTATGAACGACGGCTGAGGTGCCGGGAAGGAACTCGAGCAGCGATGTCGAATGGGGGTTGGCGAGTTTTTTGGCGTTGTCGAGCGGCAGTACGCCGTTTTCTGTGAACCAGTGATCCAAGTCGGGATAGAGGGTGGCGAGATGGATCAGCACAATGGCGGCGTAGAAAATGCGGATGGCGGCGCAGATGCGAGCGTCGCACGGTTCGTGGAAGAACCGGTTCCAGCCGCGAGCGAGCGCGGCCCAGGCGGATGTCAGGCTCCAGGGTGCGGGGTTCATTCGAATTTTTCGATGGTGAGCACCCAACTGTCGGTGAAGACTGGCTGCTGGCGGATGCTGGGCCAGGGCTTGTCTTCGGCGGGGGGCGTGATGGCTTCGCTGTAAAAGACTTGAACCTCCGCGCCGCGGTCGGCGTCGGGGAGGTCGGGCCGCGTTGTTCGAGCGAGGTGGCGGCACCACGATTCCCAGGCGGGAGCGCCCGATTGCAGGGCGATGTGGTCGTACCATTCGAAGCGGCGGTGGCCGGCCCATTTCTCCCAGATGGAGACGGTGGACCAGTGGGGGCCATGCCAGGTGCGTTTTTCGCCGTCGCGATAAGTGATTTCGGCTTTGAGTCGGGTGTTGGCGCGGTCGGGATCGGGCGCGAACAGATTCCAATAGCCTTGGTTGATTCCAAGGCGGGCGAGGATGGGCGTGAGGTTGCGTCGGAGCGCGCCGGGGGATTGCGGGAGCGTATCGAGGGCGATGACCGCCACGATGAGGGCGATGAAGGCGTTCAGGAGGTAGCGAGGGGGAAGGGGAGACAAGGGGACAGCGGGGCAAGGGGACAAGGAGAGGGGGAGAATGTGTTGTTGGATAAGTTTAGGAGCGCGGGAGCGAGGGGTGGATGGTTCGTGGTAGGCGGGGTGATAGGGGGCGGGATTATCAGTAAAATCGTTCCGTCCAGAGATTTAAATTAGATAGATTGGAGCGGCCTACCAGACGTGAAAACGATCATTCGTGATGCAACGGTTGTGCTGCCTGGGGGCGAGGTCGTCGTCAATGTGTTGATTGAGGACGGCAAGATCGCGGCGGTGGATGCGGCGGCGCATGCGGCGGCGGACGAGGTTGTTTCGGCCCGGGGGCTGCATCTGTTGCCGGGGGTGATCGACGACCAAGTGCATTTCCGCGAGCCGGGGCTAACGCATAAGGAGGATCTGTACACGGCAACGCGGGCATGTGCCAAAGGGGGCGTCACCACCTTTTTGGAGATGCCGAATACGAATCCGACGACGACGACGGTGGAGCGACTGGCGGAGAAGCTGGCGCTGGCGGCGAGCAAGTGCCTGGTGAATTTTGGGTTTTACATTGGGGCGACGCCGTACAATCTGGCCGAGGTGAAGGCTGCGACGCGGACGCCAGGGATCAAAATTTTCATCGGGTCGAGCACGGGGGATTTGCTGGTCGATGAGCAGGCGGCGCTGGAGGCGATTTTTGCGGAAACGACGTTGCCGATTTGTGCTCATTGCGAGGATGAAGCGACGATACGGGACAATGTTGAAGTATTCGCCGGGACGACCGACGTGGCGGATCACAGCCGGATTCGCGATTACCGGGCGGCGTTATTTGGCACGTGGCGGGCGACGGATTTGGCCATTCGGCACCAACATCGTTTTCATGTGCTGCATGTATCGACGGGGATCGAGGCGGATTTGTTGGCCGATCACCACGATTTGATTACGGCGGAAGCTTGTCCGCATCACTTGTTCTTCAATGTTAATGATTACGCCCGGCTGGGGACGCTGATTCAGATGAATCCGTCGCTCAAGACGGCGGAGGACAGCCGGCGATTGTGGGAGGCACTGCTGGATGGGCGAATTCAGGTGATTGCGACGGATCACGCGCCGCACACGCTAGAGGAGAAGCAGAAGCCGTATTCGCCGGGGCATGGTGGTTCGCCGTCGGGGTTGCCGGCGGTGGAGAATTCGCTGGCGCTGCTACTGAATGAGGTCAATCGGGGCCGCTGCACGCTGTCGCAAGTAGTGCAGTGGATGTGCGATGCGCCGGCCCGCGTGTGGGACATTATGAATAAAGGGCGGATCGAGGTGGGCTACGACGCGGATCTGGTGCTTGTGGATATGCAGAAGTCCGCGACAATCCGTAACAGCGAGCAAGAGACGAAAAGCCGCTGGTCACCGTGGGACGGCACGACGCTCACCGGCTGGCCCGTGCGGACGTGGGTGCTGGGGCGGGAAGTGTTTCGCGACGGGCGGATCGATGATGAAGTTCGTGGGCGCGAGGCAACGTTCGATCACGCGCAAGGCGGATACTGGAAGACGGCGTAAGAAGTCATTGTTATTAGTCACTTGTCATTTGTGAGGCGTCATGTCTGATTCGTTGTTTCCGGTGTTGTTGGTTTTGCGTTACATGCACATTTTGGGCGCGATTGCGCTGATGGGGGGGACGATTTTCATGCGGTTTGCGCTGCGGCCGGTGGTGGTGCAATTGCCGCCGGATGTGAAAGCGAGCGTGCATGAGCAGGTGCGCAGCCGTTGGTCGAAATTCGTGATGCTGGCGACGCTGCTGATCCTGGTGAGCGGGATTGCGAATTTGGCGCTGGCTTCTCGCTACACGTTTACTGATAAACCGTTCGGGATGTCTTACCACATGCTGGTTGGCATCAAATTCCTCTTGGCGCTGCCGATTTTCTTCATCGCGGCGCTCATGACGGGTCGCACGAATCTGGCCAAGCGTATTCAGAGCAATGCCGAGTTCTGGATGAACCTGAATCTGACGCTGGCGCTGGTGATGGTGCTGATGGGGGGTTTGCTGAAGTTCGTTAAGCGAGATCTCAAAGCCAGCGCGAACGCGCCGGCGGCCGTGGTGGCGCGTTTCGACGCAGCAAGTTAGATGTCGCGCGAGGACGTAGGAAACTCGGCGGGCGGCGGTGGCGGGATCGCTTCGGCTGGGGCTGCGGTGGGCGGCGCGATGGTGGGTGGGGCCGTTGGTGGAGTCACTGTCGTCGGCGGCGTCGCGTAGGGCGTGCGATCCAAGAGGGGCGAATTGACTGGCGGCGTCGGGCCGTGCATTGTCAGCGGTGGATCGTACACGGGGTGCGATTCCCAGCGATTGGGTCCGGTCTGGATTTGTTGTTGGCCGATGGGTTGGCGGGCCGCTTGATAGCGAGCGCCAGCGCCCCATAAGCCGCCACCTAGAAACGGGTCGGGTTGAAAGCCGGTCCAGGCTGCATCGGGCGGTCCCCAGTAGCCATAAAAAGCCAGCGCCTGAGGACTCATGTAGCCGTAGTAAATGGAATTGCCGAAATGGGGGGCATAGCCATTCCCGAAGCGGAGTTGGTCGTTCATGGAAAGCTGCTGAAGCACAGCGCCCTGTCGCTGCTCTTCCGCCAAATGAAACGCCTCCAGCCCCGCCTGAATACCGTCGTAGGGCCTGACGGCGGTGAGCGGGTCTTGGGCGCTTGTCAGAGTTACACTTGCCAGGGTTGCAGTCGTTGCCGCAACGAAGAAGGCAAGCGAGATAATTCGTGAGGCCTTGGCCAGCATGGCGAATTCCTCAGGTTCCTGAGTGAGGGGCGTTTTGCCCATTCATTGTAGGCACAACAGCGCGGAAACGGAAAGAATTTGCGGTCGATTTCGTGGTGGGGCGTTGGGCGACTGTTCACCACAACCGTGTGATGCCGTAGGCATCAAGCTGCGGGTCGTTGCTGATGATCGAGATTCATTCGGCTAATGCTTGGGCGACAAGCAATCGGTCGAACGGATCTTTGTGGTCTTTTAAGTGGGGCAAAGAGATTAGCTGCGCGGTATGTCTAGGTTCAATGTGGAGGTACGCAAAGCCGTTCAGATCGATGACCTCGTGCATGAATAACTCATACGGCTTGTTTAGGGCGTATTTTTTCAGGGAAATCTTGATGGCGATTTCCCAATAGCTGGCTGGACTAACAAGCTTTTCGTGAGCTGTGTCGAGGATTAGCGAAGTTGCGTTCGCGCTGAGTTTGGAATCGTTCAGGCCAAACCAGAGGAGTGCGTGCGTATCAAGGAGCAACCTCAAGGCATGTACTCCTCGAAGCCTTCCAGATGCTCATCATCTTCGACGAGTATTTCCAGCATCCCTTTGCCACGACCAGGTTGCGGGAGACACTTTTCAGCCGCAACCGAGACGACCTTGGCGACCGGTTGACTATTCTCGGTTATTGTCAATTCTTCGCCCGGCTTAAGACCGTGAATGAGCTCTGCCAGCCGTGACTGTGCTTCGACGAGGGTGAGTGTCATGGTTCGCTCCTGATGATCCTTGGCTCCGCGCGTCGAAATAGACTTGCGCCACAGCCGTCAGGTTCGGTTGTAATTTCATTTTAGCATCCGTCGGCCCAAAAAAGACGATTGCTGAGCGGTTGCAGCGCCGTTGCATGTTAAAACACCAGCTTGCACTGTGAGAGTCGGTCGGTGGTGGCGGCCATGAGAGCGTCTTCGGCGGCTTCGGTTTCAGCTTCGTAGGTGACGCTGAAACGGAGGAAGGGGCCGGCGTCGTCCCAGGGAACGGTGACGATCGATTGCTGGGTGATGAGGAACTGGCTGGCGGCTTCGGCGGTTTCGAACTTGGTGCCGTCGGCGAGGCCCTTGGGCGAGGGAGTGTAAAGGAAGTAGGTGCCGCCGGGCATTTTGGCTTGGAAGCCGGCTTTGCTAAGCGTGGCGACAAGCTTTTCGAGGCGTCGCTTATACTTCGCGCGGGTGCGGCGGGGGATTTCGTCGTCGTCGAGAGCGGCCGCGGCGGCGTTTTGGATTGCGCCGAATTGGCCGCTGTCGCTGTTGTCTTTCACGTCGGCGAAGGCGCGGACGATCGTGGCGTTGCCGCAGACCCAGCCGATGCGCCAGCCGATCATGTCGTAGCCCTTGCTCAGCGAATAGACTTCGACGCCGACGTCCATCGCACCGGGCAGGGAGAGGAAGCTGAACGGCGGCTGATCGTAAGACAGCATGGCGTGAGCCGCGTCTTGGACGACGACGAACTCATGTTGCTTGGCGAGGGCGATCACTTGCTCGTAGAACTCGCGCGTGGCGGTTTTGCCGGTGGGGCTGTTGGGATAGTTGAGGACGAGGAGCTTGGTTTGCTGCCAAACGTCGGGTGAGATCGATTTGAAATCGGGAAGGAAGTTGTTTTCGGCCGTGAGGGGGAGGCGGAAGACGCTGCCGCCGTAATAACGGGTGTGCGTGCCGGCGACGGGATAGCCGGGGACGGTCATCAGCGTGATGTCGCCAGGATTGATGAAGCAGGCGGGCAGCATGGCGAGGGCCGGCTTGCTGCCGATGGAATGGTTCACCTCGGTCGCCGCGTCGAGCTTGACGCCGAAGTTGCGTTGCATGAACGCGGCGACGGATTCTTTGAAGCGGGAGTTGCCGTTGTCCATGTAGCCGCGATTTTCGGGCTTGTTGATTTCGTCGGCCATTTTGCGGCGGATGGATTCCGGGGCCATCGCGTCGTTTTCGCCGATACCGAAATCGACGATGGGCCGATTGGGAAAATCGGTGAGGGCCTTACGCTTGGCTCGCTTGATCTTCTCGAACTTATAGATTTCGGTTCCCTTGCCGTAATTGACGCCGCCGATGCGTTCGGCAAAGAGGGATTGAAAGTAGGGGTCGGACATGGGAGTGCAGGAGTCAGGGGGCAGGAGTCAGGAGACAAAAAACACGGGAAAATGCAGCTTAACCAAGAAGGGGAAAGCCAACAATGCACCGGCGAGGCGTCAAATGACCGCACTTACGCGGCTGCCGGAACGCAGAATCGTTCGCCGGCTGAAAGCGAGGCTGGACGGCTAATAGCGGCCGGCGGGTGGAGGTGGCCGAGTTGGCGCTGGAGCGTAGCGTCGAGAGTGGGCAGGCCGAATGTTTGTCGTGATGAGGCGCGGCGGAAAGTCTCGTCGGCAAAAATTGCGTCGGCTTGGTGCAGCAAAGTGCGGCTGGGTGTTTGTCCTGGGGGAATCACGAGTACGCGGCAGTCGGCGCGTGCCGAAAACTCAGTATTGTCATCCGCGAAAGCGATTTCGATTTCTGGTGCTGCGCTTGCGCGCTGCGCGGCGGTCGCGGCGACGCGGCACCAGGTTGGCAGCAGCCGCAGACTAGATTCGTTGCTGCCGCTGCGGCCGACAATTTGAATTTGCAAGTCTTGTAGCCGGCGTTTGGCCATTCCGGCGAGGCAGCGCGAAAGTCGTAGTGGTCGCTGGAAGTATTCGACATTCGCGCCGGCCCGCCAGGTGGCTGGCGCGGAGGGGGCTTTGGGGTGCCACAGGTGATAAGTGTTGGTCCACCAGGCGATGGAGGCGACGCAGACGCCGGTGGCTGCCAGCCGCATTCGCAGGTCGTCGTCTTCGCAGCCCCAGCCGCGAAAGTTCTCGTCGTAGCCGTTGATGCGTTCGTAGTCTTCGCGGGCGATTCCCAAGTTGCCGCCGAGCAGCTTGGGTCGCGTCGTGTGGCCGATAAGCGAGTAGCCTAGGGCGCGGAGGTGCCGCCAACGCATTTTTAGATGCTTGCGCAGGGGCACGCGAGCCAGGTAGCTGCCGTCCTTGGCCTCGGCTTCGGTGATTTGGGACGATAGGGCCTGGTTGAGAGGAATGGGATAGCCGGCCATCACGCAGCTTGGAGTGCTGCGGTCGAGATGGGTGCGGAGGTGGTCGGGAGGAATGATGCAATCGCCGTCGAGAAACAGCAGGTAGGGGGCGGTGCTGGCCTGCACGCCTTCGTTGCGGCAACGGGCCACATGAAAGCCCTCGTGTGGGTGCGTCGTGAAGCGGAGGGGAAAGCCAACGGAGGCCGCGAAACGGCGAACGATATGGCGCGTTTCGTCACGCGAGCCGTCGTCGGTCACCACAACTTCGATCGCTCCGGCGACGCCACGCTGCGCCGCGATCGAGGCGAGCACCCGGCGCAGATGGCCGGGCCGCTCGAACGAGGAGACAAGGATGGCGATTTCTGGCTGGGCCATGATCGTGGGGATTGTTGGTAGCCGACTTTTGCGGGCGGTGAACGCTACGTTTGTGGTAGCGACGGGTCAATTGCAGTTTGGGTGCTAGCTGATAGCGGTGCGTCGCGGTGGGGCGGCGTTCGGCTACAATTCAGCCGGTAAAATTGGCCCGCGCATTGTGAAAGGGTGGCTGTATGCGAGAAGCAACCGTTCGGCTGGTGGATGAAAATGCCGCTGGCGGCAAGGTTCGGGAGATTTTTGACGACATAAAGCGGACGAAGAATATTGACTTTGTGCCTCGCATCTGGCGGGCGCTGGCCAGCTATCCCGACCAACTCGAACTGGTCTGGCGGCAGCTCAAGACGCTGATGCACCCCGAAGCGGTCGGCCGCAAAAGCAACCTCGACGCGAAGACCCGCGAGATGATTGCCCTGGCCGTTTCCGCCACCAACGGCTGCTCGTACTGTGTCAACTCGCACACCGCGGCACTGAAAAAGCTCGGTGCCAATACCGAGACGCTCGGCGAAGTGCTGGCGATTGCCGGTTTGTTCAATCAGACCAACGCGCTGGCGGATGGGTATCAGATTGAGCCGGATGTGCTGCCGGCGCTGGAGTAACAGCTAAACGGACACCATTGCCTTCACAACGCCAGATTCTGGATTGAGGTAAGTCGGCATGGCGTCGGGAAGTTCCGCGAGAGTGCAGCGGTGGGTGATCCAGGGGGTGGTGTTGAGGCGGCCGAATTGAATGAGGCTGATGATGCGGGTGAAGTCGGCGGGGAGGGCGTTGCGGGAGCAGAGGAGCGTACCTTCGGGGCGATGGAAGCCGGAGTGGCGGAAGCGGATTTCCTCGCCGGTGAGGCCGACAAAGACCAGCCGGCCGCCGTGTGCGATGAGGCCGAACGCAGCGGACATTGAGTGGGGATTGCCGGTGGTGTCGATGACGACGTCGGGCAAGTTGCCGGTGAAGATTTCGCGGAGTTGGGATTGGAAATTGTTCTCCCTCGCTTGCGCGTCGGGTTGGTGTGCTGGAGATGGCGGCTGTAGGACGTGCTCGACGTGCATTTGGCGGTGGCAGAAGTCGAGCCGCGATTGGCTGAGGTCGGCGACTGCGGTCTTCGCGCCGGTGAGTTTTACGAATTCGAGCGTGGCCAGGCCGATGGGGCCCGCGCCGATGATCAGGCACGTTTCGTTGCTGGTGAGGCCACTGCGGCTGACGGCATGACAGCCGATGGCGAGCGTTTCGACGAGGGCAAGCTGCTCGAACGACAGATCGCCGCCGACGTGAAGCTTTCTCGCGGGAACGATGAACTGCGGACGCATGCCGCCATCGGTATGCACGCCCAAAACTTGTAGTTTTTCGCAGCAATTCGGCCGCCCGCGACGACTGGCGTAACTATTCGGGTCGTTGATATACGGCTCGACCGAGCAGTGATCTCCCGACTTAACATTCGTCACGCCTTCGCCCACCGCGAGAATCTCAACGCCCAACTCATGCCCCAGGATGCGCGGGTACGTGACAAACGGCATCTTGCCCAGATACGCGCTAATATCCGTGCCGCAAATGCCGACACGGTGGACGCGGACGAGGACTTCGCCAGGGCTGGGAAGACTTGGCTCTGGCAGGTTGATTTGCCGGAAGATTTTGGGAGATTCGAGGCGAAGTGCGTGCATGATTTACTTGACTGTTGGTCAAGTTCGTGGAAGAATAGGTTTGCCTGCAAGGAATCGTCGATGGCCGCGACAGGTTTGGTGGAATGTTCATTTTTCATTCCGCTCATACGCGACGCGAACCTTGCGGATGGATTGTCGCATCCGCGCGGTGCCTGGCAGTGGTTGGATAATGAACTATTTGAGCGTTTTGGCGGCAGAACCAAAGCGCCTGGAGAATATCACGGATTTTATCAGGATCCGGATACGTCGGAACAAGTGGCCGACCAATCGATTCGATTCATTGTGGCGGTATCCAAAAAGGATTTGAAGAAATTGCGTTCGTTGCTGCAGGGTGCTTGCGTCATTTTCGCGCAGAAGTGCATTTACCTCAGCGTCGGTGGCAAGGTTGAATTCGTGGAGGCGAAGCGTGGCAACGAAAACTGAGTATGTCGATCTGAACGGACAGATTTACGCGATCGCTGGCTTCGACAAGCAAGAACGCGAAGTGCTCGACAAGCTCCAGGCGTTCGCAAGCCGTAGTCCGCAATGGCACGAATACGAAAATTTATGGATGCCGGAAGTGGCCAAGTTGTATGAGCCGAGAGGGCTCTCGCGCCGGCAGATCATCGACACTCCGCTCTACCGTATTGCGCAGGATTTGGGGAGTCGCTTGGGGATCGCGCAAGGCATCATGCGGCAGTCAGAGGACTATCGCGACGAACTTGAGCATCTCATTTTAGCGAGGTTCAAGACGCGGCGGGAGTTTTGCGAAGCGACGGGTCTATCGGAAGACATGCTTAGCCATGTCTTGGCGCGGCGGAAGCATTTGGCAATTGATACGCTCAACGCGGCGCTGGAGAAGGTTGGCTACACGGTGCATATAGCGCCGCTGGCGCGGTAATATTGAATGCCGACAGCCGATAAAGGCTCGGTTGGCAAAAGGTCTTTTGCTGTTGAAGCCGCAAGGAGTGCATGGCCAGCCATTTTCTTGATTTTGGCTGAGATTCTACGCTCTATTCTTGATCGTCACCGCGAGCCTCTTCCTTTGGCGGCGTCAGGCGACGAACTTTAAACGCGTCACCGAAACAGAAGGTCATATCGCGCAAGTATCCTTTTCCAGAAACGCTTGCTGGAATGCCTTCTGTTCCACCGTCGTCCTCACCGTAAATGTCAACCGAATAAATCACGACACCGCCATCCGCACGAATGATGCGAACGGGCTTGCCATCGAAAAGATCGATTGGCCGATCTGCCAACGGTACAACCTCATCTGGCCCACGAGCAAGCATCTCATCGATCTGCCCGCGCTGCGAAAGGACGAGCGCCAAATCGGAAAGTCGCCGCTGCATATCTGCCAGGCTATGCGCAGCAATTAGCGTATGAATTGAGGTGGCCATATTTGTGACATCAGCGCCACCTGATGGATAAAAGAAGTAGTATTTAACTCCGTTTTCAGCCATCAGCTCTTCGTACGACAAACTCGCTCGACGTTTTAGCTTAGAAAAGAAATTGGGTAGTTCAGATATGTCGTCTAGTGCGTAGAACAAACGGTCTTTCGCCAAAAAGGCCGAATGAAGGACACTGAAGCCGGGAATTTTATTCTCCTCTGAACTAGCCAGTAATCCAAAGTACCTTTGTGCGAGCGCGTGGTAGTGCGCGCCCTGCTGCCGCACGCAGTAATTTTCAAGACTATTGCGGAACTTAAACTCTGGTTGGACCAGTTTTGCTACATCGTCCGGTGAGGGACGGTACAGGAACAGTAAGTGTTCAATGAGGCTGAACGCGGATTTCTCTGCGGACGTTGCCGCCACGTGTGCAACGACGCGAGGGTCGTAAAGAAGCCTCTCAGCAATACGCCTTAATGCAATGGCATTTGCGAGAGCCGGTTCAACATTGCCAGCGAGCAAATCCTGGCGACCTTGAAAGTGCAACAGATTTATACAGTCGAATAATATGTGCTCATCTGGAAAGTCTCCCAGCACATCGGGCTGTAACCAATCAGCGTCCAGCCGCCAACATGGGTGCGAGGACGCTTCGCGAGCTTGTTGGGCGATGTCCCGATTACGCGAAAAGTAGTCTTGCCAGTCGTGACGGCGAAGCAACTCAATGTCTTCGCGAGGATCGGGGAGACCCTTTCGACTTAGGCTGTTCGGGGACGCTTTCAGTGACCGTAAGAATTCAGCACCGTTTTTTAAGTCGTCACAGTCCTCTGGCTGGACGGTCATGGCAAGTCTTCGAGACTCATCATCCAATGCTGCAATCTTTTGACGAACCAATCGATCATTGCACAAGAGTGAAGCCATCATCAATGCGACGGCGATCAACAGGGCAATTACCGATGATCGCCATGAAACTCCAAAACTCAAGAGTCGGAATGTTCCGTCCTTGACCCGTAGTAAGCCAACTATTCCAAAAACAAGCAAAAAAGCCGGGATGCCTGCTGCCGAAAGAATCAGTAGTAGTCGAAAGGTTTGAAATGGCGCTCGAATACTAAATTCGTTTTGGCCTCGCGGCCAATTTCCTTTGTTGTGAATCAACGTTGAATGAATCAGTGAAAGTATGGCAGCAAATACGGCCAATGAAACGATGATTGCCAGGAGCCAGATCAGCCATCGGAGCCAGGCCCGAGGCGATAGCGAAATTATCTGCAAGAGTACAATCACGATGCAGACCTCAATAAGCAGAATTGAGGCCAAGACAAACCAGAGCATAATTGTGGCCTTGGTGCGATGAGCAATGTTAGAAGCGAAGTCCCGCTTGCTGCATTAGTTGATCAGTGGCGTGGTACGCTTCGGCAACCCACTCAGTGATTTTGTCAGGCTGCGGAGAGTATTCGAGTTCGATGGAGATCGCGCCGTCGATGTTGAGGGCTTTGATTTCGCGGAGGTAGGGCTCGAAGGGGACGACGCCGCGGCCGGGGGGGAGGTCGCCGTGTTTTTTGCCGTCGCAGTCGCTGATGTGGACGTGGATGGCTTTGTTCTTTAGCCGGCGGAGTTCCTCGGGCGGCACGTTGGCGAGCAGCAGGTGGGAAATGTCGATGTTGGCTTGGATGGCGGGGTGATTCGTGTCGTCGATGAAACGGACCATCGAATCGACGGAGTTGACGAGCGAGAGGTGGAAGGGTTCCAGCTCCAGGGCGATTTGCAGGCCGAGGCTGGCCGCGTAGTCGCCGAGGATGCGGCAGTTGTTCACGCCGGTTTGCCACTGTTCGGCCGGCGGAATGACTTCCTGGTTCCAGATGTATTCGCCCAACACGAGCAGCACATTCTTGGCTTCGTACTCGTACGCCAGATCAAGATATTTTTTCACTCGGTCGATTGAAAACCGCTGGACGCTGGGGTTGAAGTCGATCAGACCGACGGCAACGCAGGCGATGGAGACGATCGGTAGATCGAGGCGGTCGCATTCGCGCTTGATCAGCCGGCGTTCGCGGATGTCGATATCGAGCGGATCGACAAAAATATCGACCGTGTCGAAACCGAGCTCCTTCGTCTTTTGCAGGCCATAGACGGTGGGCTGGTTGGCTTGAACCCAGGCAGAGTTGATGAGGCCGAGTTTCATGGCAAATACAGAGATCAGAAGTCGGAGGTCAGAAGTCAGAGACCTAACGATAGTCTTCGCGGATGGGGTGGAAGAAGTCGAGGGCTTTGACGGGAGAATCGCCGGCTACGGCGCTGTGAACGATGTGGCCTGGGATGCTCCACATGTCGCCGGGATGGAGCGTTTTGGTTTCGCCGCCGATCGTGAACGTCAATTCGCCTTCGAGAAGCATGCCCATCTGTTCGTGCGGGTGGCTGTGCGGTTGCACGATGGCGTGGGGAGCGAACTCGACGAGCGAGAGCATCATCTGCTGGCCGGCAGCCGTGTAGATGTGAACGCCGGGAAAGATTTCGTGATGGGAAGTGTCGGGGCGGGAGAGGAAGTAGGACATTGGTCAGGGGGCAGGAGTCAGGGGTCAGAAATTTGCTCCGCAATTCGTAGCAAGCGGTTGTACTTGGCCAATCGTTCGGAGCGGGCGATGGAGCCGATTTTGATGTAGTCGGCAGCGATGCCGACGGCGAAATCGGCAAGAAAATCGTCTTCGGTTTCGCCGCTGCGGGCGCTGGCGATGGTGGCGTAGCCGTGCTGCTTGGCGAGGGCGACGGTGCGGAATGTTTCTGTGAGCGTGCCAATCTGATTGACCTTGATCAAGACGGCGTTGGCGATGTGCTCGTCGATGCCACGCTGTAGCAACCGCTCATTCGTGGCAAAGAGATCATCGCCGATGAGCTTGACCTTGTCGCCGAGGCGGGCGGTAATTTCGCGCCAGCCGGGCCAGTCGTTTTCGGCGAGTGGGTCTTCGATGGTCGCGATGGGAAAATCGCGGAGCCAGTCTGCGAGGCGGTCGATCAACTCACTGCTGGTGAGTTTCACGCCTTGTTCCGCGGCCAGAAAATAGCCGTCGTTGCGATAAAAATGGCTGGAGGCGATGTCAAGGGCGATCGTCACGTCGTCGCTTGGCTTCAGGCCGGCTGCTTCGATTGCACGGGTGACAAATTCCAAAGCCTCGCGATTCGACTTTAGCCGCGGGCCGTAACCCCCTTCGTCGCCGACGAGATATCCTTCGTAGCCGGCGTCGTTGAGTAACTTGCCCAGCCGGCGATAGACGCGGACAATCCATTCTAGCTGCATCGGATAATCAGCCGCGCCGTTGGGGATGATGAGCACGTCCTGAATATCAAGGTTGCCCCCGGCGTGCTTGCCACCGGAGATCATGTTGGTCATCGGCAGCGGCGAATGCGGAGCGCGGAGTGCGGAGTGCGGAGTGGCAGATAATTGGGAAGAAAGCTCGGTGATGTGCTGATAGAGCGGAATATCCTTTGAAAGCGCTGCGGCGCGGCAGGTGGCGAGGGAGACGGAGAGGAGGGCGTTGGCACCGAGGCGAGATTTTTGTGGAGTGCCGTCGAGGTCGAGCAGTCGTTGATCGATATTTATTTGGTCAGTCGCTTCGCAGCCGTAGAGAGCGGGGGCGATGTGTTCCATCACATTGGCGACGGCGGTACGAACTCCTTGGCCGTCGTACCGGCTCAGGTCGCCGTCGCGCAGTTCGTGGGCCTCGGCCGCGCCGGTGCTGGCCCCACTGGGGACGCTTGCGCGGCCCACAATGTCGCCAACCAGGCACACTTCCGCCTCCACCGTCGGTTTGCCGCGGCTATCGAGAATTTCGCGAGCGCGAATGGCGGTGATTTTTGGCACGTAGCTGGTCCGGTTACTGGTAAGAAACCAATATAGCGGGTCACGTCGCGAAGCAGAGCTTCCGGAGAAGGGAGTTACCAAGCAGAGCTTGGTAATCAGTACCACGTCCCCCGCTCGCCTCATGGCATGGCCTTTTTTGCCGAGCGCGGCAGGGAGACGCGAAAGGTGGAGCCGCGACCAGGCTGGCTTTCGACGCTGGCGGTGCCGCCAAACGCTTGAGCCAAGTGCTTGACGATTGATAAACCCAGTCCCGTGCCGCCTAGCTCGCTCGAACGGGCCTTATCGACGCGATAAAACCGCTCGAAGATGCGGTCGAGGTGCTGTTCGCCGATGCCCACACCCGTGTCGGACACTTCCAGCAGCACCAGGCCTCCCTCGCCACGAGCGCGAAGCAAGACATGGCCGCCAGCCGGCGTGTATTTCAAGCCATTATCGACCAGATTGCTCAGAATCGTGCGCACTCCTTCTTCATCGGCGTAAACCCACAGCGGCTGCGGCGGCTGCTCGATCTTCAGCTCAATCTGCCGCGCCGCCGCCGACTCAGCGAACTGACTGTGGCACTGGTAGAACATACTCTCGACCGCGATATCGCCAAAATCGAACGTCTGCTGCCCCGATTCCACGCGGGCGATTTGCAACATATCCAGGATCAATTGGTGCAATCGATCGGCTTGCTCCTCAATGCGGCGGACGAAGTGCAGGTTGTGCTGCTGATCATTGATCGCCCCCAGTCGGAGCGTCTCGGCATATCCCTTGATCGCCGCCAGCGGAGTCTTCAGCTCGTGCGAGACATTCGCCACCAGCTCGCGACGCAGGCTCTCCAGCCGCCGAATTTCCGTCATGTCGTGCAGCACGATCACTACGCCGGGACACGGCTCGCCGGGCAAGCGCGTCGCCCGGAGCGCCAGCCGGCGGCGAGCTGATCCCGGTGCGTCGAATTCGCGCACGACCGGCGCGGTCCCCGCCAAGGCCTGCCCCACCGCCTCGTTCACCGCGCGGGCTCGCGTGACCGACACGAGCGAGCGCCCCTCCGCGTCCGGCGTGGCAAATTCCAATTGCTGCCGAGCCGCTTCGTTGGCGAGCAGGATCGACTTGTCTGGCCCAACCGCCAACACTCCTTCGGTCATACTGCTCAGTACCGTCTGCAATCGATCGGAATGCCCTTCCATTTGGTCGCGCCGTTGGGCCAAATCGCGCTGCATGCGGCTGACAGCGGCCGCCAGCAAACCCAGCTCGTCACTGCCACTCGCTGTAGCGGTCGAAGCTGGTTCGTCAGCGGAAAGTGAGCGAACAAACCGCGATAGTTCCGTCAACGGCTGTGTCATCTGCCGTACACAAAACCAGATCGCAGTGCCCCCCACTCCGATAGACAGCACCGCCAAGGCCCACAATTGGCTCGTCACCGTTGCCGCGGCCCCGCTGCTGGGCCACTTGGCAATCACCAGCCCCGTCGCGACAGCCGCTTGTAAGGCAATCAACCCGGCAAACACCGCAAACAGCCGGTAAAACCAGTTTCCAAAGACCATCGTTCCAAAATCCGAGCGGAAAATCGTGTGCGGCAATCTCTCTGCAATGTACCGGAATCCGCGTAGCGTCACAGGGACGGCGCGGCGGGTTTGCAGTAGTGATACGACAAACCGAAATGCCCCGCCGCTGCCGCACAACCGGCATATTCCGCAGCTTCGGCATAATCCGCGCAACCGGCCGAAAACTTCGCGTTTGGATTAATTCTGTGACATAGAGTTGCACAGCCTCAGGTAGGGGGGTGCGCGTGCGCGCGTGGCCTGGGGTGAAACCAATTCTCGTTTGTCACCATGGCTGCCAATTCTTTGATCCCAGACATTGCGGCGACTCCAGACATCGCCGCGACGCGGTCGCTGCGCCAGGCAGAGACAGCCGTGGCGGCCCTGGGAGCGACCTTGGGTGTTGTCTCGACGGCCGCGACGCTGCCTCCGAGTGGGGCTTGGGCTCCGGCCGTGCCGGCGATGCCCGCGTCGTTCTTGTCGTATCGGCTCGGGTCGCAGATCGGCGCGGGGGGCATGGGCACCGTCTATCAGGCTTCACACGTCTGGCTGGGCCGCACGGTTGCCATCAAGTTCATCACGCCCAATTTGTTCGACAGCCCCGAAATGGCCGAGCGATTTCGGCACGAAGCTCTCGCCATCGGCCGGTTGAACCATCCCAACATCGTGCAGGCGACCGACGCTGGCCGCTTCGAAGGGCTGCATTTTCTCGTCACGGAGTTTGTGGACGGGAAAGATCTGGATGCGTTGGTGCGCCTGCGCGGCAGGCTGGATATCGCCGATGCCTGCGAGACCATTCGCCAGGCTGCGCTCGGTTTGGCCCATGCTCACGAGCAAGGGATCGTGCATCGCGATGTGAAGCCCGGCAACTTGCTGCTCACCAAGGATGGCACGGTCAAGGTTTTGGATTTTGGTTTGGCCCGCCTCGCGGCGCAGCAAACGATGCTGACGAACACGGGACAAGTGCTCGGCACGCTCGATTTTTTGGCTCCCGAGCAAGCTCACGATGCTCGGCAGGTCGATCCGCGTGGCGATCAATACAGCTTGGGCTGCTCGTTGTATTTCCTGTTGACGGGCGAGCCTCCGTTCGCCGGCCCGAGCTACGACACGCCCGCCAGTAAGCTCAAGGCCCATTTGGTCGATCAGCCCCGGCCCGTTGGAGAGCTCCGCCATCGCGTGCCGCTCGGCTTGGCCGCGATCATCGATCGCATGTTGGCCAAATCCCCTGCCGATCGATTTGCCAACCTGGAGGAAGTCGCTGACCAACTTAGCCGTCATTGTCGCGGAGCCGAATTGGCGGAGCTTGTGGGCGGACGCAGCCAGCGTGGCCGCCGCGCCGGAGGCTGCTCGCAATCGACCGCGGCCGATTTCTGCGAAGGGTTGTTCAGCACGTTCGGCTGGAGGTTTTCGCAAATGTTCTGGCGGCGAAAGCCGGCGCAGCCGAGCCAGGTTGCCCATCGTGGTCCCGGGTTTTCCGTGTACGGTTTAGTCGGATTGGCGTTTTTGGCGTTTGTTTTATCCCGCATTTCCTGCGTGGAGTTCAAGGAAGAGGGGCCCATTCAACCCGACGGCAAGCCGCAGGAATCGAAGATTATCGAATTTGGTTTTGGCCGGTTGCCTTCGGTCTTGCCCGATCGCACCGCGCCGATCCGCGGCGACCAAGGCCGCTAACTGATTTTTCGGAGTTTGCCATGTTGACTCTTGCGATGCCCAACGCGACGCAATTCCTCTCGGGATCACGACTGCGCGCGGGCCTGAACGACCGGCCCCATGCCATGGTTCGCATTCACCCGGCTAACGGCGTCGGTGCCCTGATCGAGTTGGCCGAAGGCGTACTGACCATTGGCCGCGATGCCGATTGCGATGTTCATCTGCCCGATGATTCGGTTTCGCGGCGTCACGCCCAATTCGATATCACGGGCGACGACTGCGTGGTGGAAGACCTGGGGAGTACAAACGGCGTCTATGTCAACGATCGGCGGATCAAGCGACAGAGCCTCTTGCCCGGCGATCGCGTCCGTTTTGGCAACCAGATTTTTCGCTTTCTCGGCGGCGACCACATCGAGACCGAGTATTTTGAAACCGTCTATCGCATGATGACGACCGATGGCCTGACGCAAGCTCACAACAAGCGTTTTCTGCTGGAAATGCTGGAGCGCGAGCTGAGCCGCACGCGGCGGATGGAGCGGCCGCTGTCGGTCATCATGTTCGACGTCGATCATTTCAAAGCCGTCAACGACAAACACGGCCACCTGGCCGGCGACGCAGTGCTGTGCGAATTGTGCCACCGCGCCGGTAACCTGCTCCGCGCGGGGGATGTCCTGGCCCGCTTCGGCGGTGAAGAGTTCACGCTCGTCCTGCCCGAAACCGCCGCCGCGGAAGCCACTCTCGTGGCCGAGCGCCTCCGCCTCGAAATCGCTCAAACTCCCTTCGCCACCGAACGCACCGCCATTCCCGTCACCATCAGCCTTGGCATCGGCGGCACCACCGGCGCGGACAATCTCACCGTCGATGGCCTCCTCGCCGCCGCCGACGCCCAGCTCTACACCGCCAAACAATCCGGCCGCAACCGCGTCTGCGCCTAAGCCTACCTACGCATCGAGCGAAAATGCCGACGCGCGGTGGTGGTGCATGTTCGGTGCGGGGATGTAGCCGGTGGTGAAGGCATTGTCGGCGACACGGCTGGGGGCGAGTTCTTCGGCAAGGGAGGAATTCGCGGCTGGCACGAGCCGCTCGGGCATTTTTTCGCAAACTTCGCGCCAGGTTTGCCGTTCCTCTTCCAGCACCCGCAAGATGTCCGCGATTCGGCCGGATTCGCTCGCGATGGAAATAAAGTCTTTTCCGATGGAGATTTCGACGAGCGTGGAATAGAGAAACATATAGACCGACAAGATTTGCCCGGTGATGGGCGTTTGCTCGGGGGTGATCCCCGCGATCAGTTCTGCGACGATATCGCGGCACCGGCCAATATCGGCCATCGCCTTCGCCGCGTCGCCGCTGGCCAGCGCTTCCTGAGCGGCATGAGCCCGGCGAATCGCCCCGTCGATCAGCATCAAGCGCAGTCGCTGGGGCGTGGCGGTGAAAACTTGCGTTTCGAGATACGCATCGCTGGCGTTGGAGTACATGGGAGAGGGAGGGGGTGGAAATTCGGGGAGGGGTGAGGGCAGTCTTCTTATTAGGAATTACTGCTCGAGGAAACCGGCGAGATGTACTGAATCTGGCTGATGGCGGTCAGGTTGTTGCGAATCGAGGTGACGATGCTCTCCATTTGAAAAAACTGGTTGAACAAGCGTTCCTGAATCTTCGTCAGACGCAGGCCCCATTTTTCGATGTCGTTCGTGTAGGTATCGACCTGCCGCTGCAACGATTCAAAGCGGGTGATCAGCACCGAGTCGTCTTTGCCAACCAGCGACTCCATCAGCTTGTCGGTGAGTTGGGCAAAGCCGCGCGTCTCGTCGCTGAAAAACTCGGTAATGTCCGCCGGGTTGTCGTTATAAGCGGCTTCGAACAGCGACTTGTCGAATGTCAGCTTGCCGTCTTCGCCAGGAGTCACGCCCAATTGGGCCAGCGAACGCACTGTTCCGCCATTGAAATACGTTCCACCGACTGCGCGGGCCAGGTCGCTATCGAGTCGCAGGGCCTCGCTGCTGCCAAACAGGGCGCCCACCGTGCCATCCACCACGTTGTAATTGGTGTAAGTGTCCAACTTGGTGCGGAGCTTGTTGTATTGATCGACGAACAATTGCAGGGCGCTCGCGGCGCTCTCGCCCGTTTGCGACGCGGTTACCGTCACCACATCGGTCCCCGCGCCAGCGAGTGAAACATTGAGCCCGGGCACGATGTCTTTGTAACTATTCGACGCTGAGGCGATCAGCGTGCCAGTGGTGGCGCTCGAGCCCAATTGCAGAACGGCGTCTTGAGCCTTCGTAAGCTCGCGAAACGACAGCCCCAGGCCCGAGCCATCGATCTGCAGACTAGCCGCCGAGCCCGTAACGCTGCTCAGCAGCGACAAGTGTGCCGGCAACGAACCGCTGCCGTCGTTGAGCACGCCCGCCGTAACACCGACCTTCAAGTCGTTGATTTTTTCGATTACCGACTCCAGGGTATCGGTATTCGTGACATTGATCGTGATGGTCGTCGAGCCATTCAGCGTGGTGCCGGTGGCCTCGCCCGCCAGATGCAAATCAGCCGCGGCCCGTCCGGTTCCCTGGTCGGCCACCGTCAGCTTGCCGGTGCCATTAGCACCATCGACGAGCTCAATACCGTCGCCAGCCGCGTTGATTTGGGCCGTGACGTTGATATTCAGGCCGTTGATCGCATCAATGATGTCGCCGACGGTTTTAGGCTTCAGCGTGGTCAGGTTCACCGTGCCGGTCGCGCCGAGCGAGTTGGTGATCTTGAAGGAACCTTGCGAGACGCCTTTGCTGCCGTTGTAGGACGAGAGCAGCGTGGCCCGGCCGACCGATTGGCGCTGGAGCGCTCCAGAATTGATGGAAGTGGCTGCGACATTGGCGGCAAGGCCCAGCTTCGTGGCCGCATTATTGGCATCCCCATCGGCGACGATGAGGTTGCCGGTTGTCGCGCCGCTCGTATCGGTCAATTTCAAGCCGTTGCGAGCATCGTTATATGTGGCGGTAATGTCGAGGCCGGCGTCGTTGATCGCGTCAATCACATCGTCGAGCGTCTCGGCTGTCGAGAGATCGACAGTTACCGTGGCTCCGCTGCGGTCGGTGAGCGCGATCGTTCCCAGCGTGCCCAGGCCATCGCCACCCGAAAGGGACGTGATCAGCGTTGTCTTCAACCCGGAGACGATCCGCGAGCCGGTGAGCGTGTTGCTGGCAACCGAAGCGGCGAGCCCTAGCTCTTCGGCGATGGTGCCTCCGGCGGCGCTGGCCACGATGAAATTACCGCCGCCACTGGTCAGGTCGGTGAGCTCAATCCGCTCGCCGTCGGCGCTGATTTTGGCTTCGAGCTTGGTCGGGTCAGCCGCGTTCAGAACATCCAGAATGTCCCCCAGCGTTCGCGGAGTGGGCGAACCGGTGGGATCGAGATCGATGCTTTTCGTTGAGCCATCGCGATAGGTGATACTCAGCTCGGGAACCGCGGGACGCAGGCTGAGGCCGTTGCCATCGCGCAGGCGGTTGAGCTGGATGCCCTCAAACAGCTTGACGATGTCTTGTCCGTTGGCCGTATCGGCAGCGACGTTGATTCCCGCCAATCCTAAGCCGGCCGCGGTTGTTCCGCCCCCCACTTCCTGAACGCGAAGGTTGGCCGTTCCACCGGATCGATCGGTGATGACCAGGCGATCTCCTTGCGCCGTTGCCTCCACACTCACGGTGCCCGACTCGTTGATCGCGGTCAGCACGTCGTCGATGTTTTGGGCATAACGCAGGTCGATAACGCCGGTCGCGCCGCTTCGGTCGGTAACGCGAATTTGCCCGCGGGGGACGCCAGCGCCGCCGTTCAGCTCGCTCAGCGACACAGCCGTGTCGATCTGCCCGCCGAACCGAAACGACAATGATCCCTCACCGAGCAGATCGTCGCTGGCAGCTACGCCGCTAGAGATTGCATGCGACGCCTGCGCCAGACGAGCGGGCACGAATTGATACTGGCCGGGCGCGACCGTCGCGGTCGAGTTCGCGGTCAGCATGCTGGGGTTGCTCGACGCGATTTTGGTCGTGGTGAATAGCTCAGGCTTGCTCAAACGCCTGATCGACAACTGCACGCCGATCGCCACCGCCGTCAAATCGGTGACCGCTGCCTGCTGGGCCTTGAGTGAGGCTTGGCGGGTCGTCAAAGCATCGCGTGGGATGCTTTCGATTTGCATCAGCTTGGTGACAATGCCCTGGATGTCGATTCCAGTGGTCAATCCCGTGCTGGATTGGATTCGGCCCATACGAGTGGCTGCAAGAGGTGCGCGGCGCGGTGCATCTTCTCATTCATCGACTGAGGGAGGGCATTAGGTTCAGGGTGCGGAGTTTGGGTGGGCCGCAAGGTTTGGCTGGTTTGCCCGGTTTAACACGCAGGGGCGGGTGAAAGCCTCAAATCAACAAAAAACCGCCGGTCAGTTCCTAGTGAACCGACCGGCGGCTAAGTATTTCCGAAATCCGGCGAGTGAGCAGGCTGCTTATTAAGCTGCCTGGCTCGCCGGAGCGTTTGAATGGTTTACAGGCCTCGCAACAAAGCGAGCACGTTTTGCGGCTGCTGGTTGGCGATCGACAACACCTGGGTGCCCGATTGGATGAGCACTTGGGCCCGCGTCAAGGCAGCGGTTTCTGAGGCAAAGTCGGCATCGCGAATTTGGCTCTCGGCTTGGGTCAGGTTGGTGACCGAGTCCTTGAGGTTGGCGATGTTCGTCTCAATGGTCGTGCGTTGGAAGGCACCCAGACGACCACGGAGGCTGGTGACCTTGTTGATCGCCGCATCGACGACCAATGTGGCTCCGTTGGGGTCGGTTTCCAGATCCTTGCCGTAGCCTGAACGCAACTCGTACAAGCGGCCATCGGTGCCACCCAGGGTGCCGGTGCTGACGCTACTGATGCCAATGCGAGCTTGTTGGTTCGATACGACGTTCGGACCAAGTTGGAACACAGCCCCGCCGCCCGTGATGTTGAAGCTCACCGCGGTGGTGCTGCCGTTCGTCACGGTCAGTTCGAGGTCGAGAGTTGCCGTGCTCACTGACAGAGTATTTCCCTTGCCGCTGGCCGTCGCACCATTCACGGTCGCGGTGACGTCCGTGCCTGTGTCGCGCGTCGCGCTCAGGCTGCTACTGAATGTTCCGCCCGAGCCTTCGCTCAGCACTTCGACATCGACGAAGCCGGCGGTGCCATACGACGTGGAGGTGAGGTTGAGCGTGCCCGAGCTGTTCGACGCTTGCACACCGGTGCCGTCGCTAACCAGGTTAATGGCGTTGACGACCTGCGTGATCGTAGCGCCAGCCCGGAAATTGAACACTTCCGAACCCTTGTCGCCGCCGACGCGAACCACCAAGTCTGCCGACAAGCCGACGCCCTGGCCACCGCTGAGTGGATCGGCTTCTGTGGCAAAGTCAGCCGTGTCGAACGTCGCACCCGCGGCACCCGAGGTCACAAACGTGCCTTCGGTATCGATCGCCGTGGCGACGTTGGCAACCGAAGCGCCGTAGGCAACGCTGACTGTCAACACATTCGTCGTGGCGTTGTAAGCTGCGACGTTGGTGCCGTTGCTGCCGCCGGTGGTCACACCGGTTTGCGTGCCAAGGTCGGCCGTATCGAACACGTTGCTGCCACCGGTAGCAGCCGAGGCCGTAAAGCCCGCCAAAGCATCGATCGCGCCGGCAATATCGGTCACCGTGGCGTTTAAGCCCACTTCAACCGTGATTACGCCCGACGAATATGTCGCGGCTGTGGTGCCGTCGTCGCCGCCCGTGGTCACGGCAGCGTAAGTATTGTCGTCCGTGGCGTCATATTGGTCAGTGCCGTCAGCCGCGGTGGCTGTGAACGTGCTGTTTGCACCGCCAATTGCCGCGATCGCGGCCGCGATATTGGCCGTGGTGTCGCCGCCGACAATGCTGTCGTCCACGTTAACGGTAATGGTGTTCGTATTGGCATCGTAGGTGGCAGCGGTGGCACCCGTGCCTTCGGCAATGATCACGCTCACGTTGCCCTCTGCCCCGTCCGCCGCGCCACCAGCGACCGCATCAATGTCGATCGTATCGGTGGTTGCAGTGAGAGTGAGCGTGCCACTGGCTTGAGCAATGTCCGTGGCGGCCGTGTACGTCACGTTCACGTTGCCCGCAGCGCCACCGTTGGCCGTATTCGCGACGCCAGCGATGTCGATCGTGCCCACCGTGGTGGCCAGCGTGGAAGTGCCGCTTGCCTGAGCGATGCCCGTGGAGGCTTGGAAGGTGATATCTGTGGTATTTCCCACCACGCCATCGGCCGCGCCGCCGGCATCGGCGGTCAGCGTCAGGGTATTGCCGCCGGTCAAGGTCAGCGGACCCGTGGCTTGGCCCACGGTCGATCCACCCAGGCCGTTGTTCGTAACCAAAGCCTGTGTCGCGCCAGCCGAAATCGACACGCTGACGGCCAACGAGCCGGTCGTGCCCAGGTTGGCCGAGTTGATCGTGAGGTCGGCGACGGTCGCCCCGCCAGCCGTATAGGCCTTCGTAAAGTCGAGCGAGCCGTCGAGCAACTTGCGGCCTTGGAAGGTCGTGACCTTCGCGATGCGGTCGATGGCTTCGAGCGAGGAATCGACTTGAAGCTGATTGGCGGCAATCTGTTCGTCGCTCAGAACGCCGGAGTTCGCGGCTTGCACGGCCAGGCCGCGGATGTCGTTCAGCAAACCGCTGATCTGACCCAGGGCGCTATCGGCCGTGGCGATCAATTGGCTGGCTTGCTGGCTGTTGCCAATCGCCACATTGGCGCTGGTAATATCGCGCCGCAGATTTTCGCTGGCGATCAAACCGGCAGGATCGTCCTTGCCAGAGTTGATTCGCAAACCGGTGCTCAATCGTGTGAGAGCCGTTTGCAATTGGTCATTGGTGCGAGTCAACGTCGTCTGAGCGATTAGCGAGCTGACGTTTGTGTTAATACGGCTCATGTGCCAGGAACCCTTTCGTTAAGCTGTTGGGACGGAGGCGCTGGCTATTGAGCGCTGGCTCCGCGTGCTGGGAAGCGGGAAATGTGTCCTTGAGGTGTTCAGTCCTGCGGCGCTTTGGCTTTTTGGCCGCCGCGACCGAGCCCGATGCAACCTTTGCCAATTTGCCCGCATCGGAAACGGACAAATCGAATACCAAGTCATGCCCGACATCCATGACTTTCCCAAGCACGACTCACTGCCGGCCACATGGCTAGCAGTGTCTTAGCACCAACATCGTCTGGGCCGTCTGCGTGCTTTAGGAAACTCTGACGACGTGCGGTTATCATCTTCCTAGGTTCGCGATACGCGCCGTGCCGCCAAGACAAGCGATTCGGCTGGAAGATTTGCAAGAATGTTAGGCTGGCAGGCGGCACGACAGGCTTAGCCTGCAGAATCGGACGGAAGTAGCATCATCCGTCTGACGGGTGGGGATTGAATCGCGATCCGGTAGTAGGGATTATTCCGGTTAACACCGCTTTATGACCGCGCTGAATCAATGGCGATCAACGCAGAAAATTACGAGGAAATTTTTTGCCGGGTCGGTTCGTGACAGGCCAAGTCATGTTCGTTGCGGCGGCCGGTGTCCCTACCGGGATAACAATGACTACGAGCAACGACTACGAGCAACTACGACAAGTCTAACGGTCGTAGGGATTGCTCAAGTGTTCAGCCGGTCTGGGGGCCTCGCAAACTGAAACACCCATCAAGTTTCGTGGGGAAGCTCGGTAGCCTGGGAGCCTGATTGGGGACCAAAAGAATCGACTTTCGTAGGTTTCGGAAGAAACATCGTAAGCAGACAAAACCCTAGAACCGCGCTGATCGTCGAACCGGTCAGCGTGCCGACCTTTCCCGCTTCGAGCATTGCTCCTTCGAGGGCAAGTCCTGCGATAAAGAGCGACATGGTGAAACCGATTCCGCCCAAGCATCCTGCGCCGAGCAACGCCGCCCAGGAAACATTGACCGGTAGCTGCGCAACGCCGACACGAATTGCGAGCCAGCTAAATAAGACAATTCCGAGCGGCTTACCAATTGCCAAACCCGCGGCGACCGAGTGGGCGACTGCATGATTAGCCACGGACGGTTCCAGCGGAACTCCGGCATTGGCCAGCGCAAAGATCGGCATGATGGCAAACGCGACCCAAGGGTGCAGAGCGTGTTCGAGCCGCTCCAGCGGTGAGATCGTCTCGTGTGCCGTGGCCGTGAGAGTGCCGATCAATTGGGGATGGTCCTGGCTGTGCGTGCGATCAACTTTCCCATCCAAGCGATCGACCGCGCCCATGAGCGCTTCCAGCAACGACGCCGTAGCGATCCAGGCCCGGCCCGGCGTTACTAAGCCCAAGACCACGCCAGCAATGGTCGGATGAATGCCGCTCCGATACATCGCCAACCAGATACCAATGCCAACTATCGTGTAAGCCGCGATGCTCCGCACTCCGAGCCTGTTCATTCCAAGAATGCTCAACAGCCCCACGGCAGCGAATAACAGCGCGACTGCTGAAATAGAACTCGAATAGGCCAGAGCGATGACGAGAATTGCGCCGATGTCGTCTGCTATCGCTAATGCCAACAGAAAAATCTTGAGCCCCGTCGGCACGCGGCGGCCGAAGAGCGTCAAAACTCCCACTGCAAATGCGATATCGGTTGCCATCGGGATGCCCCAGCCGCGTTGCCCGTCTCGTCCGCCCAAAACGAGCAAATAAATCCCGGCTGGTACGAGCATTCCACCGATCGCGGCGATAATGGGGAGCGCGGCTTTTTTCACGCTGCGCAGCTCGCCGTCAACAAGCTCACGCTTGATCTCCAGCCCCACCAGGAAGAAAAAGATCGTCATGAGGCCATCATTGACCCAGTGGGCCAGCGATGCGCGCAGTTCCCACGAACCTAAGGCGATGACAGCCTCCGTGTGCCATAAAGATTCCCAGGCATGGGCCCACGGCGAGTTAGCGATCGCTAGCGCCGCGACCGTACAGACGATTAAAACGATCCCGCTAGCTGACTCAATCTCCAAAAACCTCGCCAGCGGCTCCAGCAATCGCTGAACAGGCCGTTTGGGCAGCGGCGAGGGGGAAATAGGTCTGCCCAACTTATTTGAACTCGGTAGGTGTGAAGCCATGCGCCGCCTTGATTATGAATTCTGAGATGAGCGTCGCCGAGCGGTCGAAAATAAGTGCGCAGCGACGAAAGCCGTTCAAATAGTATGCCAAAAGAAACACAAAGCGGCTCTTTATTTATGTCAGTCTCGTTGCGCTGGTTCAGCGTTTGCCGGTGCCGCCCCCCGCTACAGGCTCTTTTTTTCGCGGGATTGAAAATCGAGCAAGGATTGCACAGCTTCGATATTTGGCGGCTTTGTCAGATGATGGTTGAAGCCAGCCGCATGGGTTCGGCGGCGGTCTTCTCCCTGGCCCCAACCTGTCAGGGCAATGAGTGTTGCCTCTTGGAACTGCGGTTGGCTGCGAATTTGAGCGGCCACGGCGTAGCCATCCATGCCGGGCATGCCGATGTCCAGAAATACAACTGCCGGCCGAAACACGTGCACGGACTCGAGTGCCGCCGCATCGTAAGCGGTCCGCACCTCCATGCCGAGAAACGCAACAACATGGAGAAGCTATCAGCCGCGTCCCGATTGTCATCGACGACCAGAACCCGCCGCCCGGTTTCCGCCGGAATGCCGGTGCCGCTGTCCCGCAGGGAAATGACCGCTTCTTGATCTTCTCGGCGAGCCCTGAGCCAGATTTGGCCACCGTTCTCGGTGTATTTCGACGCGTTGCCCAGAAGATTTGCCAAAATTTGAGTCAGACGGACAGGGTCAACTTCGAGCAACACCGGCTGCGGCGACAAGCTGATCGCGAGCTGATGGCCGGCCGATTCGATGGTTGCGCTAGCGCTCTCGACGGCGCTGGTCAGGGGCTCTGGGTGTAAGGACCAGAGTTGCCCCCTCAAGCAGCGAATGCGCGGCTTACTTCACCAAGAACGTCCGCTCGCTAGCGTCCATCTCGTCGGCCCACGCCTGATAACGGGCTTTGAGGTCGCGAGCGATGTCGGGGCGCTCGTAGTAAAGATTGCGGCGCTCGCTGATGTCGGATTCCAGGTCGAAGAGTAGATCGTTCGTATCGGCATCGCGCAAGAATTTCCACTTGCCGTGGCGGATGGCCGATTGCGTGCGCAGGCTGCGCTCAATGCGCCAGCAGAAGGTGCGTTCGCGTTCGGGCTCCGTGCCGGTGAGGATCGGCAATAGGTTGAGGCCGTCGGGCCGATATTCGCTGGGCGTTTTGGCCTCAGCCGCGGCCAAAAAAGTCGCCGTGAGGTCCATGGTGATCGCCGGTTGCTTGACGACGCGCCCCCGCGGCAGCCGGGCTGGCCAGCGCATCACGCACGGCACATGGATGCCCCCTTCCCAGAGCGTTGTTTTGTTGTGAAAGAGGGGGCGATTGTCGGAGAGGCGTTCGCCGCCGTTGTCGCTGCTGAGCACGATGAGCGTGTTGTCCGCGATGCCTGCCTTCTCAAGTTCCGCCAGCATCAGGCCCACTCCCAGGTCCACGCGCTCGACCATGGCGCGATAAATCTCGCGAGTGCCCTCGTACATCGTCTCTTTCGTGACGAAAGGGGTTTCTGGTTTGTCCGGCGCTTGCCATGGCGCATGCACCGCCAAATGCGGTACATATAGGAAAAACGGCCGTGCCGCGTGGCGGCGAATGAACGCCACCGCGCGCTCGTTCAACATGTCGGTCAGGTAGCGCCCGTCGTGCCGCACGCTTTGCAGCCCGTCGCGGAGCGCGTGCGTGCCGTCGTAATAGTCGTGCTTGTAATAGTCGCAGTGCCCGAGCATCTCGCCAAAAAACTCGTCGAATCCGTGATGCAAAGGGCTATATTCGTCTTTCAGTCCCAGATGCCATTTGCCGAAAGCCCCCGTCGCATAGCCAGCGGCTTTCAGAAATTTGGCAATGCTGGGCTGTGTGGTCGGCAAGCCGAAGCCATGAAAATCGGTGTTTTTAACCCACGCTCCATTCTGCCGCACAAAATTCTCGGCTCCGTAGCCCATTGCATACTCGAAGCCGACGCGCTGCTGCCAGCGGCCGGTGATGAACGCGCATCGCGTGGGGGTGCAAACCGGCGCATTCGAGTAAAAATTCTCGAACCGCAGCCCTTCGGCGGCGATGCGGTCGATGTTTGGCGTGCGGATGTCCCGGCCTCCATAACAGCCCAGGTCCGCGTAGCCAAAATCGTCCATCAGGATGAAGATGATGTTGGGCGCAGCAGCGCTGAGGGGCAACTGTGGCAAGCACAGGCAACACAACAATAGACCGAGGCGAAGCAGGGCAGACATTCGCGTACCTTAGTGCAGGTTCCGTGGAAGGATCGTTACCATGCTATCCGGTGTTAACCAATCGGAGCAACAAGGCAGCCAGGTCGTTCGCTGCGGTGACCATTGCGTCGTGTCCCGTGGCCAACTCAAAATATCGCCACGCTGGATCGTGCTGGAATCGGTTGGCAAATTGATCGAAAACACCAACTGCCGGGTTATTGCAGTAGATGTAAGTTCGCGGGATGTGTGCGGCAGTCAAATTGGTCAGCCGTATGGCGTCGAGTTTTGTTTTGAACGGATGCCGCCTGAGCCGCGAGGTCAGGCAGTACATTTACCCAGTTCCAGCCGGGCAACATGGGGCCGGGGCAATTCATCTCGGGCCCGTTGGGCACATTGGGGATGCCAACTGTGCGATCATTTTCGAGATAGACATACGGCGGAAAGTTGGGCACATCGACAGCGCCGGCCACGGAAACGCCCCAAACTCGATCCGTTTCTGCCAGTCATCCAGGAGATCCTGGAGCAGGATAAAACGGCTCCCCGCAAGCAACGCCATACAATCAAACGGATCTTCGATCGCCTGCGTACCGAGCACGGCTACACCGGTGGGATCACGGTGGTGGGCGAGGTCGTGCGGGAGTGGCAAGCGACGACGGCCGAGGTCTTCTTACCCTTGTCGCACCAGTTACCCTTGTTGCACCAGTTACCCTTGTCGCACCAGCCGGGTGAAGCCCAGTGCGGCGTGGCGGAGCGAGGGTAATTGGCCGGCAGTCCCATCGCGTGTCTCCCCGTGAGATTGGCGGGGTGCGGCCAGGACCGACGCGGCGCTAATATTTTGAAAAACTTTTCCCGGGGAGGTCGGGCTGATTTTCGGAAGTTGGTGGCTGGTGGGAGTTTGTGGCGACTAATATGTGCGAGGGTGCGCTAATATGCGTTGCGATATTAGCGCCGCGGGAGAATTGTTCTTTGCCTTCTGTCCTTTGTTCGATGCGCGAGCTTGCGCCCCGGCGTGAAGCCGACCAGGCGCTGACGCGGATAGTGCCCGGCGGGATTATACACGAGGGGTTTTGGGAAAATGACGATATGTGAACAAATGAACCGTATTTGGCAGGCGCAAGTAATTGCGGCTGTGGGGGTTGCAGCTATTTTCGAGAAAATGGGCGGCGCTAGTGCCTTTCTGGAGTCGCGGGGTGGCAGATGGACGGCGGTTGGATCAGCTCGCCGCGTTGGTCGGCTGGCGGTCAAGGCTTCTGGAGCAGCGGCGTGGCGTCGCAGGTTTTCTGCGTTTCGACTGCCGTTGGCGACATTCTTAACGTAGAATATCGATCATGTTGCCGGCCGCGGTTCAAATCAATGATCAGGCAATAGCGGTCCTCTGCCGGAGGTACGGCGTGGCCAAGTTGTCGTTATTTGGATCAGTGTTGCGAAGCGACTTTGATCCGGATCGCAGCGATATCGACATGTTGGTGGAGTTTTTGCCCGGCGAGCATAAGAGCCTGTTCAAGCTCTTGGAAATGCAACGAGCCTTGGAACCATTGCTGGGTCGCGAGGTGGACCTGACGACGCCGGGCAGCTTGAGTAAGTATTTTCGCGATGAAGTCTTAGCCAGCGCCCAGGTGCTGTATGACGCAGCATAATCCTGAAGTTCGCATTCGGCACATGTGCGACCACGCGCTGGAAGCGATCCAAATGCTCGGCGCTACGACGCTGGAAGAGCTGCGAGGCGACCGTAAGCTCCAGCTCGCCTTGGTGCAACTGATCGAAATCGTAGGAGAAGCCGCATCGCGAATACCCGACGACATTCGGCAAGCGCATTCCACGATCCCCTGGCAGTCGGCCTCAGACATGCGGAACAAGCTGATTCACGGTTACGACGTGATCGAGTACGGAATCGTCTTCGATACGGTCAAGGACGATCTGCCGGAACTTGTCCGGCAGCTTCAAGCCGAATTCGGTATCTAAACCGCGCCGATCACGGCTTCTGGGGCAGCGGGGTGGCGTCGGAGATGGTCTGCCGAGGGCCGGTACGTCGATAATGCGCATTGACGCCACGGGAGTGCCGGTCCTACGGACCTCTCCATTCACGAATCGCGATTCCGCTTTTACCCGGCCCTGACGGGACCGGGCTACTTCTTGTCGGCCCTCCGGGCCTGAAAACCGCCGCTCCCGCCGCCGGCATTGGCAGCGGTTCGCCGCGTCGGTCGCCTGGCGGTCAAGGCTTCTCCGGCTGCGGCGTGGCGTCGTAGATTTTCTGCTTGGCGTCCTCCACGCCGGCGGCCAAGCGGCGACCGTCGGGGCTGAAAGCAATTCCTTGGCCGGTGCCCTTAAGGCTAAGCATCTCTTGACCGGTTTGGGCATCCCATATTTTCACCATTTTGTCGTCAGAAGCGCTGGCCAGCCGCTTGCCGTCCGGGCTAAAGGATACGCTATGGATTCTCCCAGCGTGGCCTTTGAGGGAGAGTAGTTCCTGGCCGCTCTCTGCATTCCACACCTTTACCTCGCCAGGGCTATCTGAGTTTAACGAATCGCCGCTGCCAGAGGCCAGGCGCTGGCCATTTGGGCTGAAGGCAACGCTGTTGACATAGTCCTTGTGCTCCTTGAAAGAGAGTAGTTCCTGGCCGCTTTGCCCATCCCATACTTTGACCGTCTTGTCATAAGAAGCACTGGCCAGCCGCTTGCCGTCGGGGCTGAAGGCCACACTGG
>JANNTN010000474.1:0-7485 GCA_031394445.1 Anatilimnocola sp. | reverse complement strand
GTCAGCGATTGGGCCGATCGGGCTGTGTTGGCGATCGATCCCGAATCGCTGCAGACGGTCAATCGCATTCCCGTTGGGGAACATCCGAATCAGATCGTGCTGCACCCCTCGGATGGCCGATTGTTCGTCGCCTGTGCGTCGAGCAACGCGGTGTATGTGATTGATACCGGGCGTGGAACCGTACAAGAGACGATTTACACGGCGTTATTTCCACAAGCTCCCGAAGGATCGACCCCGGACGCGCTGGCGCTCGACTCCAAGGGCGAATACCTATACGTCGCCAACGCCGACAATAACTGTGTGGCCGTTATCGAAGTGGAAGAGCCGCGAAAAAGCGTGATCAAGGGCTTCATTCCGACGGGCTGGTATCCAACAGCGATTGCTGTCACTCCAGACGATAAAAAGCTGTTAATCGGAGTCGGGAAAGGCAATGTGACGCAACCGAACAAGCCGAACGAAGAGCGGCTCAAGGCGGCTCAGGCTGGACCGATTGGCGAGGGAGGCTATCGCCGGATTCAGTTCGACCATGTTGGCAAAACGCTGTCGGGCGCTTTGTCGATCGTCGATGTGCCCACGGAAGCTCAGTTGGATAAATACACCGATCAGGTTTATCGCAACTGCCCGTATTCCGACAAGCTATTGACTGCCGCCCCGTACGAGCGAAAGACGGCAATTCCGACCAAAGTGGGTGATGTGTCGCCGATCAAATACGTCATTTACATCATCAAGGAGAACCGAACCTACGATCAGGTGTTTAGCGATATTCCACGCGGCCGGCGGGACGAAAGCCTGCTGATGTTTGGCGAGCAGATCACGCCGAATCATCACAAGCTGGCCAATGAATTTGTGCTGCTCGACAATTTGTATTGCAACGGCCATGTGTCGGCCGACGGGCATCCTTGGTCCACAATGGCCTACAACACCGACTACATCGCCCGCAATTGGGCTCTTACTTATTCCCGTCGGCAGGGAATTGATGACGATGACGAAGGCGATTTGACTCGCGCCCCGAGCGGCTACATCTGGGACATGTGCAAGCGGCACGGCGTGACGTATCGCAACTATGGCGAATACGGCGGCCGCGTGAGCCAGCCGGACGGCACATTCAAAATGGAAGGTCGCGTGCCAGGACTCATTGGCCATATGTGCCCGAAATACGACTTGCGGGAGGATGGTAAGCCGCGGATGCGCGATACGGATAACGTCGCGGTATTTTTGGAAGAGTTCAATGATTTTGTCGCCAAGGGGACGCTGCCGCGGATGATGATCATGAGCCTGGGGGAAGACCACACGCAGGGAACCACGCCTGGCGCGCCGACGCCGCAGGCGTGTGTCGCCAGTAACGACCTGGCCCTGGGCCGACTGGTCGAAGCCGTCAGCAAGAGCAAGGTGTGGAAGGAAACGGCAATTTTTGTGATCGAAGACGACGCGCAAAATGGTGCCGACCACGTCGATGCTCACCGCACCATTGGGCTGGTGATCAGCCCGTACGTGCGCCGCAATTATTTGGACAGCACTCAATATGGGACCGTCAGCATGTTGCGGACGATGGAGCTAATTCTCGGTTTGCCGCCGCTGAGTCAGTTCGACGCCGCGGCGACTCCGATGTTTGAGTCGTTCAATGACACGCCTGACTTGACTCCATACACCCATGTGCCGGCGAAAATCAACCTGGAGGCCCGCAACGAGCGCACCGCCTATGGGGCCGAACGCTCGCTGAAAATGGACTTCAGCGAATACGACAAAATCGACGACTTCGAACTGAACGAGATTTTGTGGCGAGCTGTCAAAGGGGTTGATGCTCCGTTGCCGCCCGCCGTGCGGCGGGCGATTGCGTATCGAGATGTAGAAGCGCCAACTGCGAAAGCTGCCGATGGCAAGTAGTTGGTCGCTGGCCCAGCGCCAGCTCGAACCGGAAGAGATGGACGATCCGGCGATTGCTACCGAGCGATTGCATGGTGCGTTGACTGGGCTAACGCGGATCAACTTTGTCAGCGACAGCGCGCGAATTGTCTGGTCGCCGATTGCCCGCCTCGCTCGCAAGCTGAATGTCGATCGTCTCCGCGTGCTCGACATCGCCACCGGCGCCGGCGATGTTCCGCGCGCTTTGTGGCGAAAAGCACGGCGAGCCGGGCTCAATCTAGAAATCCGGGGCATCGACTTTAGCCCTCGCAGCGTCGAATTTGCTCGCCAACGAGCTGCCGCAACCAAAACGCCGATTAAATTTGAGTGCCGCAACGCCCTCACCGACGACTTACCGACGGACTACGACGTTGTCATAAGCTCGTTATTCCTGCACCACTTGACCAACGAGGATGCGCTCAAGTTTTTAGGTCGGATGGCTGCGGCGGCGCGGCGGTTAGTGCTTGTTAGCGACCTTCGTCGCTGTCGATTGGGCTTGGGATTGGCCTATGTCGTCAGCCGGGTTATTACCCGCTGCGACGTCGTCCATGTTGACGCCGTCCGCAGTGTGCGGGCTGCGTTCACGACGACCGAACTACAGCAAATGGCCACTCAGGCTGGCTTGGCTGCAGCACCGGTTGCTCGGTGCTGGCCGGCTAGGATGCTGCTGACATGGGATCGGGGTCTCGCCTGCTAAACAAACAACGCCGCTTCAGCAAACATCCCAGGCCCAAAACCCAATGCCACACAAGGCCGTGGTGCATCCAGCTCGCGCAGCCGATTCACGATGAATAGCACCGTCGGTGAAGACATATTGCCGTACTGTGCCAAAATCTCGCGGCTGACGGCAGTCCTCTCGGGTGAAAGTCCGAGGGCTTGCTCGATAGAAGCCAAAATTCTCGGACCGCCCGGATGAATGGCCCACGAGCCGACCTGGTCCAGGCTCAAGTCATTTTCCTCTAGCCACTGCGTCAGCCACGGCCGCAAATTTTCTTGAATCAATTCGGGAACCGTAGCATCCAGCGACATTTCGAAGCCGTGGTCGCCAATTATCCAACTCATGGCATCCTGTGAATTCGGGATCAGGCACGATCCGGTCGCGGCCAAACGCCAACCCGCGTTCGCAGCGGGATCCTCGCCACTGGCAACGACAGCCGCGGCTCCATCGGCAAACAGCGCATGCGCCACCATGCGATTTGCGTCCCACTGAAGTTGATAATGGACGCTGCACAGCTCGGTACAGCAGAGCAGCACCCTCGATTGCGGGTTTGATTCGGCAATCGCCAACGCGGCACGCATACCGTTAATCGCCCCGTGGCAACCCATGAAGCCAATTTGGAGTCGCTGTGTCGTCGGCCGAAGATTCAAGCCCGAGAGCAACGCCAAATCGAGGCCCGGCGCTTGAAAGCCAGTGCAGCTTACAACCACCAGATGAGTAATCTCCGCGGGAGTCGTGCCCGATAATTGCAAAGCATTTCTGGAGGCGGTGAGTGCCAACTCGGGGGCCAGTTCGGCAAACATCCGCATTCGCTCCCCCGTGGTTGGTCCAAAGGTTGGCGTGGGAGCGGTCGCATTATCGCTGGCACCCGCTCGGAGCCATTCAAAGCCGGTTTCGTATGGCAGAGAAGTATGTCGATTTTGCACGCCCGACTTGCGATAGAGGACCGACAGCATTCTTTCCTGTTGCTCGGTTTGGCAGTTCACGCCGCGGGCAAGTTCGATGGCCTGCTGTTGCGACATCGTGTGTGGCGGAACAGCGAGGCCCATGCCGCGAATGAACATGCTCATGCTTGATAACACTCCTTGGTTGCCGTGCGTGAATCATCCGACACGACAACATGTGATTTACCGCTCAGCCGTGCACCCCACGTCAATAACCGAGGAAATGCCCGCAGCAGCGGCCCCGCTGCTTGCACGAGTCGCGGTTGTGACGCCCATTGGGCAATCGTCGCCGCCGCATAAATTCGCGGTGCAAACGCCCGCCGCCACGCCACTGAATAACTGTTGGCGATTTGTGTCATCGCCGCCGGAATCGCCAATTCGCTGCGACGATTCTTGATTCGTTCCGTCAGCAGCCACGCCGATTGTATGGCCATGCTAATTCCTTCCGCCACCACGGGATGCGCTTCGCCGGCTGCATTGCCGACAATCAACACGCCGTTCTTGTACCGCTGCCGAATGCCAGGCTGAATCGCCCCGGCCGCCAGCCACGGGCCATCTAACTCCGCGCCATCAAGCACTTCCCGCACTGCCCCGCAACTTTCCGAGATATGCGAAAGCACCGCCTCTCCGGCCGAGATTCCTTTCGATCGTGCCAGCCGCTCCAAGCGGTGCCGGCGAATGCAGCACGACAAGCTCGCTCGCCCCTCATCGCAATGCACCATGCCGCCGTAACCGTCGGGAAACGCCAACAATGGCATTAAGCCGGCCGGCAGATTCGTTTCACGAAAATGTGCCTTGAACGCTAGCCAATCGCTTCCTCGCGGTGTTGTCGGCTGTCGCTGCGTCGTCAAACTGCCGATTTCCCAGGAACCGTGCGCTGCGATGACGACGCTGGCGGTTACTTCGAGCGGTTGAGACTTGTGCGGCTGGATTATTGCGGAATGCAATTCGCCGCGCTGCGAAAGGGCCGTGCAACGCGCCGGCTGAAAGATGGCAACGCCGCACTCCGCAGCGCGTTCCATTAACAAAGAATCCAATTTTTCGCGAGACAGCGCCCGGCCAAACGAATCGCCCGCGTTTGGTAACTGCGCCCGATATTGTCGTTCGCCAACGAAGATTGCCGTCTCACGCACGGGCGGACCTGCCAACTCGCCAAATCGTTCGGCCACGCCCAACCGGGCGAGAAGCGGCCAATTCGTTGCCGACAGATACTCGCCACACACCTTCCGTCGCGGAAACTCCTTCTGTTCGACGAGGGCGACCGACCAGCCAGCGTCGGCGAGCAAAATCGCCGCCGTCGCTCCCGCGGGGCCGCCCCCAATAATGATTGCATCGAATCGATCCACGAAATCTCCCTGGCTGCTCAGCCTAGCACGCTCATACTGCGGCCGGCACCGCCAGGAGCAGAATATTGCAACCTTCGCGCGGTTAGCTCCCTTGCGCCATGGCGGCCGTCAGTCGCTCCAGGGCGACGAGCAGTCGGCTCCATTCGCTGACGATCTCGAGCGTTTCATAAACGGTTGAGTCGCGACGGTCAAATCCGCGTTGGCTCACTCGAATGGTCTCGGCGAGCCGAGAAACTTCGGCGTTGGTCGTCACTTCCTCGGCCGGCGTTTCTATGGTCGTTGTTCCTTCGGCTGTTGTTTCTTTGACGATTGGGAGCGAATCCCCCAGCGTGCGGTGAGCAGCCCAAATTGCCGCACAACGGCTGTCGCGAGCTTGCAGGACCATTTTCAGATTGCCCGATTGAACGTAGAACTTGGCCATGACAGTTATCCTTAATTGAATGTGACTTGGCTTTGCGATGTGCTTGCCTCGGTACCAGATGCATCGCAGAGCTTTGGACTAGTCTGGTCCATTCAGTTTGGTCGCGTCGTTGTAAGTTGTTGCTGCTTCAATGGTTGTGGCAGTAAAATTCGTGATTGGAATTGCCTGGAAAACGTCGTTAAGGTTTACCCACCATGCGCATTTTCTTTGCTGGACAGTGGCACGAGCGAAAGCAGAAGATCGAAGTTCGCAATCCGTACGATGCGACGCTCGTCGATACGGTGCCGCAAGCAACTGCCGACGACGCCAAGGCGGCGATCGCCGGAGCGGTGCAAGGAGCGGCCGCGATGCGCAAGCTCAGTGGCTATGAGCGATTTCAGATCTTGCGCAAAGCCGCGGATGCCATGTTTGCCCGGCAAAAGGAATTTGGCCGGCTGATCAGCTTGGAAGAGGGCAAGACACTGGCCGAGGGAGTGTTCGAGGCGTCGCGGGCGGCAGAGACGATGGAGCTTTCGGCTGAGGAAGCGAAGCGGATTGGGGGCGAAGTGTTGCCCTTGGACGGTGCGCCAGGCGCGGCGGGAAAGTTTGGGTTCACGATCCGCGTGCCTTGCGGTGTTGTCGTGGCGATCACTCCGTTCAATTTTCCGCTCAATTTGGTGTGTCACAAAGTCGGTCCCGCGCTGGCGGGCGGCAATGCCGTCATCATTAAGCCGGCCAGTGATACGCCGCTTTCGGCACTCAAGCTGGTCGAAATACTGTTGGAGGCGGGGGTGCCGCCGCTGGCGGTGGCTTGCATCACGGGCAGCGGCGGGGAGTTGGGGAAGGTGCTGTGCAGCGATGCTCGTGTGCGAAAAATAAGCTTCACAGGCAGTGTTGAGGTTGGCCAGCAGATTTGCGAAGTGGCCGGGCTCAAACGCATAACGATGGAGTTGGGAAGCAATAGCCCGCTGATCGTGCTCGAAGACGCGGACTTGACGAAAGTTGCCGACGCGGTGGTCGCCACCGGTTTTGCAAATGCCGGGCAAGTTTGCATTTCGGCCCAGCGCGTGGTCGTGATGGAAAAGGTTTATGACGAGCTGCTGGATGTGCTGAAGCCGCGGGTCGAAAAAATCACCACGGGCAATCCGCTGCACGAAGGGACCAAGATGGGGCCGCTGGTTCGAGAGCGGGACGCGATTCGAGTCGGCGAGTGGGTGGACGAGGCGGTTGGCCAAGGTGCGAAGCTCGTTTGTGGCGGCAAACGCAACGGAACGATGTATGAGCCGACGCTGCTGGCGGATGTTCAGCCGGAAATGCGGATTGTCCGCGATGAGTTGTTTGGGCCGGCAGTGGGGGTGTCGAAGGCGAGTACGTTGAACGAGGCCATTGAGCTGGCCAATCAGTCGCGATACGGCCTCAGCGCCGGTTTGTTTACGCAGGATATCGATTCGGCCCTGCGATTTGCCCGCGAAGTCGATTCGGGAAATCTCCACATTAATTGGGGGCCAATGTGGCGGGCCGATCTGATGCCCTACGGAGGATTAAAGGATAGCGGTTTTGGCAAAGAGGGGCCGAAATATGCGATTCAAGAGATGACGGAGCTAAAAACGGTCGTAATTCATGGGAAGCCCTAGCAATAAACAGCAATTTGTGCCGGCCATCGCCCTTGTCAGGGTCAATAGTTTTGCCACAATAGCGGATTCCCGGTTTTATAAGCAGTTTGGTCGAAACCAAAGGCTGAGCAGACGGATTAACTAGTTAAATAATGCAACTGGGCAAATAAGTCATGGCAGAGACATTGAATGTGATACGCCGCGAGAAAATTGGCGGCGGAAACAACCGCCGCCTGCGGCAGACGGGCAAGATTCCGGCCATCCTGTATGGCCACGGCGAAGCATGCATTTCGCTGACGATTGAATCGACCGCGATCATGAACGTGATTCGTCATGGCCATAAGCTGGTGCGGCTGCAAGGCGATGTGAGCGAAGGCGCGTTCATCAAAGCGGTGCAGTGGGATGTGTACGGCAAGGGCGTGGTGCATATCGACTTGCTGCGCGTATCCGACACCGAAAAGGTGCGAACGACCGTTACGGTGGAGCTAAAAGGCACAGCCGCTGGTGTGTCCGAAGGGGGTATCATCGAGTTCGTGTTGCACGAGCTTGAAATTGAGTGCCC
>JANNTN010000470.1:0-1832 GCA_031394445.1 Anatilimnocola sp. | reverse complement strand
CTCATCGAACCACAAACAAATAACTGATTAACGCGGCAGCCGTGGTCAGCGTGTACCACATCAGCTCCCAGCCGTTGCTCATCAGGTCGGATGTAACGATTGGCAACATGTGCTGCTGATCTCCACTACTGGGCGACGCGCCCTCTGAGTTTTTTCTACGTCTTGGCTAAGGGCTGTCAAATTCGGCGAGCGGGATGCGTCAGCTTCTCGGTATCTCAGCGTTGCCAAGAGACTTCCGTCCCTCCGCTCCACGAAGATTCATTCGCCAAGAAAATGGCCACACACTTCAATCCGTTCCTCTCGGCGGCAATTCGCCCCGAGAGGAACCGCAAACGCAAATTGAAGCGGTGCCAAGTACTACGAGCCGCCGCCAGGCAGCACGCCGGCAACGCTGTTGAACGTGGCGTTGGCGTTGGTGCCAATCGCTTGAATGGCCGTTAAGCAAACGACGATGATGAGGGCCAACATCACGGCATATTCCACCGCGGTCGGGCCGTCTTCACTGGTCAGAAATGTCTGGATGTGACGAAATGCGTTCTTCATGGCGAGCTCCCTTGTGGAAAACTGTGGACGAGGTCGAGCGAAAAAAGGGTCGTGCGGGACCCGGGGTGCTTTCTCAATCCCGTTCTGCTTCCTGCGAAGCTGTGGTCAAACGCCGTTCTCTCCTCGCGATTTATCTTTCGTGGCCACAAAAAATCGCCCCTGGCGGCGCGGATGGTATCCGCTAACCGCCGAGGGGCGAAATCAGGTGGTTGTATCGAAAGCTGGCGGCCACAAGGGCCGCCTTCTGATTACGAACCGCCGGCTGGCAGTTTCGCGGCCACGCTGTTAAACGTGGCATTCGCGTTGGTGCCGATCGCCTGAATGGCGGTCAAGCACACGATGATAATCAGGGCCAACATCACGGCGTATTCCACCGCGGTCGGGCCATCTTCCGAAACCAGGAAACGTTGTACCTTCAAAGCGAGATTCTTCATTGCTTCCTCCGAATTGTGCAGGCCGCCACATTCTGTGGCCAGCGCCGGCACCACCAATTAATTGAGTCCGCCCGGCACAGCAACTCGCACAAGTCGCCGGCCTGCCTCGTACCGGAACGAGACTCAAACTTCGATTGCTCGCCTCGTCATCTCAAAACCGCTTACCAGGCAATCACGCTCGCCGGAAATTCAGGCGCCCCACGGATTACGTCGCACGCGATTTTCGCCCGACTGGGTCGGATAAAAATCGCCGCTAACGTCATCGTCCGTGCGACACGCACCCGACAGATCGTAATCCACCCTTTCGGCAACCAGGCTACCGCTCGCGATAAACACCGCGTTCGGCCCTATGGCTTTGCGCCCCGGCATTGCTACCGGTTTACCTTTTCGAGGATGCAAGGCGGCAGGCCCAAGCAGGCATGCTCCGTTAGTCCGATTGTTGGGACGGGAACCCGTCCAATGGTCGAAAGACGAGAAACATGCCAGCCAGACAAAAGCACCGGCCAAACAGCCAGTTCTTCTATCCGAATGAAACCTATGTCAGATTGCCGGCCAGTCAAATTTTGCGCTTCAGGGAATGTGGGCCGATTCCTCAAGATATCCGCCCGCCGCCGGTTCGCTCGTAGCGACGATGACGATTGTGCGCTCATTCCCACCGCGAACGGGTGGAATGTACTTGCAAGATGGGCGGCTGAATCAATTCCTTTTCAGGCATCGAGCAGAAAATGAACTGCCTCTATCTCCCAACTCAGGTAGAAGTGTTTTGCTCCAGTCGAATCTGGACAGCCGCCGGTGTTGGGTTATTTTGACCCAAGCGGAGGTTTTTATGTCAAAGTCAGCGCGGCGGAAGTTTCA
>JANNTN010000705.1:0-13322 GCA_031394445.1 Anatilimnocola sp. | reverse complement strand
GGTCAGCGACAACGGCTTGGGGTTCCAAAGGACGGTCGTCAATGCTTTCCCGCAGCTCTTCACCGGCACTCCGGTCGTGCTGCGCGGGCTGGGCGGCAACGACACGTTCAATCTCGATTTCAATCCGTTGAGCCCCAACTTGACCGCCGGACCGATTCGCGTGGAAGGTGGCGATTCGGATGCCAGCAGCGATACGATCAACTATACGGCAAACGCGAATGCCGCAATTCTGATTAACCTCGACACCAAGGAAATCACTTCGAGTGGCGCCAACCCCGTCACCTACAGCGGCACGGAGCGCATCAACATCACCGCCAGCGGTGCCAATTCGACGCTCAGCGTGACCGGCACGGCGGGCGACGACACGTTCAACATCACGCCGACGGGCGCAGGTGTCGGCAGCTTTGTGCGGCTGGGCGTCGGTGGCTCGCCTCTGTTTACTTACACCGGTGTCGGCAGCACGTTCACGGTCAATGGCGGCAGCGGCGGCTTCGATACGCTCGGAATCCTCGGTAATGACGGCGTGGATTCGGTGACTTCGACCGCGAACTCGATTACGCGAGCTGGCGGCGCGGTGACGATTGGCACGGGCCTGGATCTCATCGCCGTTTCGACATTCGGAGGCAATGACGACATCAATCTGAGCAGCATTGCCAGCCTGCCGAGCGTAATCTACGGCGGCGACGGCAACGACACCATCCGCGGTACCCCCCAGGCCGACATTATCTACGGCGGATTCGGCGATGACATCCTCATCGGCGCTGGCGGAAATGATTTTCAATACGGCGAAAATGGCGACGACACTTTCGGCAATCCCACGCTCGCGGCTGACGGCGTTGCCGACGACGCTGGCGCGGACAACAACTTTGGCGGCCCCGGTTTCGATAATTTCGTTTGGGAACCGGGCGACGGCCCCGATCTCAACAACGGCGGTGACGATGGTGCCGACATTTTGAGGTTTTTCGGTTCGGCGGCAGCCGATACGTTCGACCTGCGGCAGGGAGGCACGCCCACTCACTTCAATTTGCAATTCAATGCCGGCAGCGGTGGTCCGACGATCGACAACCACGGCATCGAGGATGTGCTTGTGGATGGCCGCGGCGCGAACGATACGTTTACCGTTAACGATTTGTATGCCACCGAGGTCGTCAATGTGACGCTCAATCTGGGCACGGCTGACGCAGCCGCGGTGGACCCTGTCACGGTCAACGGCCGCAACGTCGCCGACAATCTCGTTCTGAGCAACCCGGCGGCCGGCACTGTCAACATTCAAGGCTTGCGCTACAACGTCAACATCACGAATGCCGAATCCACTGACACGTTGACGGTCAACGGCAACAACGGCGACGACGTCATGACCGCGGTAGCGGGCACCAGCACGACGATTGGGTTGACGTTGTCCGGCGGTGCTGGCAACGATTTCCTAAATGCTAGCGCAACCACGACCACCGGCGTCACGCTCGAAGGTGATGCCGGCAACGATACGCTCTATGGCGGCAGCGGCAACGATACGCTGCATGGCGAGTCAGTTGCACCATTTGACGATGACACGTTCCTCGGGAATGGCGGTACGGACGCGGTGGGTGCTGGCAGCGGATTAATCGGTGACCGGATCCTGGTCCCAGGCACTCCCGGCAATGATGTGATGAATCTCACGTTGAACGCCGTGGGCCAATTGGAGGTGACCATTAATGGCGTGACCACCATTTATGGCAATTTTGGGAATGGCCCGATTGCTACCTCTGGCGTCAACCTCATTGCCGTGACAGGTGATGCTGGCGATGACAGCGTTACCATCGATAGCTCACTGGGCGCGCTGCCGATCCCGGTGGAATACGACGGTGGAAGCGGCAACGACTCGCTAACCCTGGCCGGCAGCGTTGCAAACCCAGCCACGAGCAATATTTACTCCGTCGGCCCCAATCCGGGGCAGGGGACCAGCTCGATTACGATTGGTAACGTCGTTCAAAGCGTCTCCTTCACGAATCTTGAGCCCGTCATCGACGGCGTCCCCGGTCCACTCACAGTGAACGCCACGCCGGCCGATAACGCCATCAACTTTGCCGGTAGCCTGATCACGATCGACAATTTCGAGAGCATCTCGATCGCGAACAAGACCACCGTGACGATCAATGCCGGCTCGGGCAGCGACACGATCAATATCAACGCTCCCAGCGGCCTCAGCGACACCCTCACGGTGAATGGCGGAGACCCGACTGGCAGCGACACCGTGATCTTGAACGGCACCGCTGCCGCAAACGCAGTCAGCTTTACGCCCACCGGTCCTAGCAGCATGACTGTAAGCGGCGCTGGGCCGGTCGCCATCAGCCTGACCACGACGGAGCATGTGGTCTATAACGGCCAGGGCGGCGCGGACGCGATGACGCTCAATACTCCGCTCAGCAATACGATTGTCGAGTTCACGCCGGGTGCGGATGCCAACGCAGCCAGCATTAACTTGCGGCAAGTGGCAGCCCCGGGTGTCGGCGAGGTGCTTGGCTTCAGCTACGTCAACGTCAACGGCTCCGCCGCCACGCTGACCATCAACGACGGACCCAACGGCTCCGGCAACGGAACTTTGTTCGACGACAGCCTCGTCATCAACGGCACCAACGACGACGACTTGTTCACCGTAACCAACGGCGGCGCGGTGCGTATCGGCAGCTCGCCAATCCTCTTCAAGACTGTGACCATCCTCACCCCCGGCGTGGACCGGCTCGACTTGCTGGGCGGCGACGGCGATGACACGTTCAACGTCCCCGGCGATCACCCGTACTCGATTTTCAACTCCACACTCCCGGCTCTCAACATCCAAGGGGGCAACCCCTCGGCCAGCGATGTGCTCAATTTCGCGGGTAGCTCAAACGGCGCTGTTCTCGTCCATTTGGGTAACGGAACAGTTGGCGAAGCGGGCGGACCCGGCCTCGTTTCCTACACCGGTCTAGAAGTGCTCAATGTTGATACCGACGACCAGAACTTGCTCGTGTTGGGATCCGGCGGCGACGACGTGCTTGACGTATCCCCCACGGGGTTGAACGGCGGCACTCTGGCTCTGACCAGCACGCAGCCGTTTATCGGCGCTACGCCCACGGTCAATTTTTCCAATGTTCCGACTTCGGGATTTTTGGTTGACTTAGGCAGCGGCGACGATAATCTCATCGCCCGCTATAGCACCAACGCCGATACGATCAATATCAACGTCCAAGGCGGCGAGATCACTTCGCCCGACTTTATCGAGGTCAATTTTGGCGGAGTGGACGCCCTTGCCGTTTACGGCAACGAAGGTAACGACACGTTCAACGTCCAGCCGCTCATTGAAAGCGCCATCGCGAATGTCACTAACGGCAATTTTGATCTCGGCCTACTAGGTTGGCCCGATTTCGCGACCAGCGGTGTTGGAACTGTCGGTGGTGTGGGGTTCCCCGCGGCGGCTCCCTTCCCAGGCACTGCCAGTCCTTCGGCCCAATTCGCCGTAGGCAACACCGACAATGCCACGGCCAATCAAGGTGGCGGCATTTCTCAAGTGGTTGTTCTGGCCGACGGCAATCTGACGATTGAGGCCAATATCGCATCCGAATTCCTCGGCAACGGACTGATCACCGTCGAACCAGACGGCGGGACCTTCCAGTTCACCTTGGACGGCGTTCCAGTTGGCACTCCGCACACGTTTACGGACGTAACGGACACCACGCCGCAAACGGCGATCCTTAGCGTCACACTGTCGAGTGTGACGGCGGGACCACACACCATCGGCATCTTGATCACGCGCAGCAGCCAGTCCCATCCGCTCGATACGTTCCAATACGTCGATAACTTCGCCCTCAGCGGCTCGGCCACGCTGCTCCCGGCTCCCGCGTTGGACATTCCCGTCTTCATTGACGGCGGCGACCCGATCGGCGGCCCGGCGGGCGACACGATCAACATCGTCAATAACCTCAGCATGCTGGTGGCTTACCATCCCGGGCCGCAAATCGACGAAGGCAGCTTCTCGCTGCGCCCCGGCGATGAGCGAATCAGCTTCGACCATATCGAAGCAATTGCACCGATCATCAATTCGCCCCAAGTGCTCATCGTTGGCACCAGCGGCGACGACGACATCACGATCATTGCCCGCGACGAATCGTTCCACCCGCTGGCCGATGGCATCCGCGATTTCACCGTTTCGATCAATGGCGGCTTGGAAGTTCTGTACATCGACGCCGGTGCCGCAGACGCCCTTCCGCTCTCGATCACCGGCAACCTCTTCATCGACGGACTCGCCGGCGATGACGACATCGTCATTCGTGCCCCCGCCCCCAATGGCGCTCCGTGGTCGATGAATGTTAATGTCGCTGGCGGCACTCCCTCGGCTGCGAGCGGTGATCAAGGCGATGTGCTCGTATTCGAAACTCCGGGCAGCAGTTCGGTCATCTACACCCCTACGGGTTCGGACAGCGGTACGCTGCTGCTCGACGACGACGGCGACGATGTCTTAACCATTGGCGACACGCTGATCACGATTGGCACGTTCGTTAAGCCGGAATCCAACACCGGTCTCGGCGACACCTACAACTCCTCACCCGGCGGTGTTGAGCAACTCATTTATGACGGCGAAGACGATGGCGGGCGTGGCGATCTCTTAACCGTCGTCGGCGATCGCGGTGGAAGCATCTCCGAATTCGATCACTTCGTGCATACGCCAGGCACGACGGTCGATTCAGGCCGAGTCGATACTACGAATGTCAGTTTCGGCGTCGTGATGCTCGGCATTTCGTATCAGAATCTTGGTGTCAACGGAGCCATCCTGATCGATGGTGGCGAAGACAGCAGCGAAACCGACACCTTGGTTGCCCTCGGCACCAACGATTCCGACTTCATGGAGGTTCGATTTAACGCCCAAAACGCGGCCCAAATCGATTTGGACTCGGCAGCCGGGCAATACATTCCGCTCCGCACCGAATCCATTTCGTTTTATGAGTTGAGCTTGCTGGAAGGGGATGACCACGTTCACTTGTATGGCCCACTCGATGCCACGGGTGGCATCAGCGTCTTTGCCGCCGGCCCCAGCGGCAGCGATAGCGTTGATTTCTACGGTGATGGCGATGAAATCGACGTCGATCTCGAAGCCGGCGTCGTTCAAGAGTCCGGCAGTGCGCCTGTCTTCCTGAGCGGTGTCGAACTGCTCAATGTCTTCGCCGCCGAAGCATTGGTCACCGTGTTTGCGACTTCTGGCGACGATGTCGTGGAAGTCTCGACAACTGACAACGATGATCCCTACGAAGGCACGGTACGCCTCGTCAGCTCCACGTTGGCTCTGGATGGCGTGCCCGTCGTTAACACGATCGAAGCTGGCATTGTCGTCATCGAAGACGAAGGCGGTGATGACGAATTGCGTTATCTCGGCACCGGCAATGACGACGATTTGACCATTCGCCGCGCTGATCTTCCGGACGATCGCTACGTGGAACTGATCGCCAACGCCGGTGTGATTTTCCAGGTCTTCGACGAATTTGACACGATCAGCTTTGATGCTGGAGCAGGCAGCGATGTGCTGACCGTCGATAACAGCAACGGCCTTATCAGTCTGAGCAACGGCACCGTCTTTAATGGCGGCACCGGCCTCGATTCGCTCTTCTTGACGGGCGAAACCAGCATCAGCACCGCCACCTACTCCCCCGGCCCGAATCCAGATGAAGGCCTGGTCGTGCATGAAGGCGACGTCGATGGCTTCCCGGTGTTCCAACGTGTGAGTTTCACCGGCTTGGAACCGATTTTTGACGACGTTTCGGCTGAAGAGGCGATCGTCAACGGCACGAACGCCAACAATTCGATCAACTACAACGTCTTTGGCCCCAACACCGACATTCAGGGTGGCATCATCACGGCCCTCGTGTCCGTTGATGCCTATGAATCGTACGAGTTCACGAACAAGGGTGTGTTGACCATCAGTGCCGGCGCGGGTGACGATGTTATCCACATCAGCCAAGACGATCACACCGGCATATTTGACCCCAACGGTCTGACGACTATCAATGTCGATGGCGGCGATCCCACGGCCAGTGATTCGCTGATCGTGAGCGGTTACTACATCGAAACAGCAACGATCACCTTCACGCCCACCGGCCCCGATTCCGGCAGCGTCGCGATCACCAATCAGCCGATCGTCCAATTCACTACGATCGAGTCCGTCACCATCAACGGCGAAGGCGGAAACGACGACCTCGTTATCGTCACTCCTACCGGCAGCGACACGATCACCTACACCCCTGGCTCCACGACCGACTCCGGTGCCGTTCAAGTCGGTTCCCTTGTGCCGATGCGCTTCACAAACATCGGCACTGCCGGTGGTCCGATTGTGTTTTCCGACGCAGGCAACCGCCGCGTCGATACATTGATCTACAACGGAACCAACGCCGACGACTCCTTCGAGGTTACAACTTCGGGAGACGTCCAACTCAATAACCAACTCCTCGCCACAACTCCCGGCGTTTCCAATTTGGTGCTCAACGGACTCGCTGGCGACGACCGCTTCATCGCCACGGGAGCACTGCCATTTGCAGGCGTCGTATTCTCCGGCGGTGATCCTTCCGGCTCCGATATCGCCGACCTGTTCGGTGATGGCACCGCGCTCACGCTCACCCTCGCCAACCCCAACAACTCGGCTGAATCGAACATCGTCGGCAGCCGGGCGATCGGTGGCGGCCTGGGCACGATTGACATGCCTGGCGTCGAAATTGTAAATCTCGCCAACATCGACGGCGACATCACCGTTGCCGGCGAGCACGCGATCGACGATTTCATCGTCAGCAATCTGAAGCCGAACCGCGCCAGCGTTAAGCTTGCCAACTCCAACGTGGTAGCGAATCTGTTCGATGAAGACGGCTCTGATTTCTTTGTCAACGGCGGCGGGCCGAACGGTGGCCAGAATACGCTGACCGTAATCGGAGTTCCGGTTGGTGAAATCTACACAATCGATGGCGACGAGGTTTCCCCAACCAACGAACATGCGATCTTCTACAGCAACATCACGGCCCTCACGGTTGTCGGCGGTCCAGGTCACGATATCTTTGACGTAACCGCTTCAGCGGCGACAAGCATTTCAATCGACGGCGGCTTGCCGGCGAATGGTGACACGTTGCAACTCACAGATGAATCCGTGAGTGTTTCGTATGGCACCGGTATGGCCAATGGCACGTTGAATGGCTTCGGTGGCATCGTCAATTTCACCGCAGTAGAGTCCCTCCAACTCATCGGCACGGGCAACGGCGAACTTTCAGTCAATGGCACCAACGGCAACGACGCCATCAATCAGAGCGGTAACACGATCACCGTCAACGACGGTGCCACAATCATTTTCTCCGACTACCCGACGCTGTCTGTCAGCGGCCACCATGGCGACGACACATTCAACCTCCACACCGGGACGCTGGTGGGCGTCAGCTTGTTTACGATCGACGGTGGTGATCCCACCGCCAGCGACACGGTGATTTACAACGGCATCGTTGGAGCAAATGGATTCGCGATTACGAGCATCGGCCCCACTTCTGCCACGCTCAATGGTGTCGGCCCGGCCACGCAAATTAGCAATGTCGAACACTTGACCTACAACGGCCAGGGCGGCAACGACACGATGTCGCTCACCACGCCTGCTAGTAACACCATCGTCTATTTCACCCCCGGTGAAGACGCCAATTCCGGCAACATTAACCTGCGGCAAGCCCTCGGCGGCGAACTGCTCGGCTTTAACTACGTCAACGTCAGCGGCTCGGGTGCCTCGTTCACGATTAACAGCGGCGGCGGCTTCCTGAATGACACGTTGGTGGTCAACGGAACCGACAGCGACGACCTATTCACCGTCACTCCTGGCGGCGTGGTGCGCATCGGCAACCCCGATCCGTCGCCGACCCCCTTCAAGTCGATCAACATCAACACGCCCGGCGTCGCCCGCCTCGATCTGCTCGGCAGCAACGGCGACGACGTGTTCAACATCCCCGGCAACCATCCGTTTACAGGTTATCCGCAGTTGGGTCAATTCCCGGCAGTTCCTGGAATCAATATTCAAGGCGGCGACCCCACTGCCAGCGACGTGATCAACTTCACGGGCACCGGACTCGGCCAAATCACGGTTGACTACAACGAGGGAACCGTCGGCGAGGCTGGCTTCCCAGCCGTATCGTTTACAGGCGTCGAAATTCTCAACGTCAATGCCAACGGCCAGAGCGTGTATGTAAACGGCACTTTCGGCGATGACACCGTGACCGTATCGCCGATCAACGCCAACAGTGCCACGATCGAGCTGACCAGCGCACAGCCCGCAATCGGTGGTACTCCGGTTCTCAACGTCACCAACGTTCCGCAAGATGCGTTGATTGTCAATTTGAATGGCTTCCTGGGCTTCGACGACCGGCTTGTCGTCCACTACAGCACGGAAGGCGAAACGATCGATGTCGATGTCCAAGGCGGCCATGTCACCTCGCCGAACTTCCTTGATGTCAACTTCCTCAACGTCGATGCACTCGCGGTCTATGGCCACGAAGGCGACGACACGTTCAACGTCACTCCGCTGCAGCCCGTTAACCCGATTAGCGTTGTCAACGATGATTTCGAAGACGTCTGTCCGCCGCAGCCGGCACCGAATCAAATCTGTGGCTGGACCACATTTGTCACGGCCGACGGCACGATCGGCGACGGTATTACGAGTGGAGTGGTTTCGCCAATTTCACCAATTGGCACGGGCAATGCAGCCATATTTGCCGTAGGAGACGCCTCACTACCGAATCCTCCCACTAGCCAAGGCGGCGGCATCTTCCAGAACGTGGCTCTCAACGAGGGCTTCCTAACGATTACTGCCGATATTGCCAGCGAGACTTCACAGGTTGGCTCAGTCGATGGCGGTTTCTTTGAATTGCTGTTTGATGGCGTGGTTATTGGCAGCCATGATTTTGGCGACATTGATGGCGCACTACCGCCAGAGATCGCGACTCTCAGCGGCGTTGTGCCCTTCGTGACCGCCGGCTCGCACGAAATCCGAATTCGGATCACGCGCGAAGACTACGGTCAATTTACAAGTACGTTCCAGTACATCGATAACGTGAGTCTGACTGGCACGGCAGCGATCGATCCCGCCCTTCCGCTCGATATCCCCGTCTTCATCGACGGCGGCGATCCGATCGGCTCCACGCCCGGCGATACGATCAACATCATCAACAGCACGTTTGTCGGCATCGGGTACGAGCAAGGCCCCGAAAACGACGAAGGCAGCTTTGTCTTCCGTCCCGGCGACGAGCGCGTCAGTTTCGACCACATCGAAGCCATCGGACCCATCATCGATGCCCCGTGCGTGATCATTCTCGGCACGACCGCGGACGATGACATCACAATCATCGCCCGCGACTCCTCGTACAGCCCGCTGGCCGACGGCATTCGCGACTTCACCGTTTCGGTCAACGGCGGCCCCGAAGTTCTCTACATCAATGTCGGCGGTCCCGATAACTTCCCGTTCCAACCGCTGCAAGTAACCGGTGAACTCTACATCGATGGCCTCGCCGGCGACGACGATATCGTGATTCGTGCTCCCGCCAATGGCGCCCCGTGGGCGATGAACGTCAGTGTTGCGGGTGGTTCACCAGCCGCTGAAACAGGCGACCAGGGAGACGTGCTCCTTCTCGAAACACCTGGCACGAACGAAGTCATCTACACGCCAACCGGCCACGACAGCGGCCGCCTGCATATCGACGCCGACACCGACGAACTGATTAGCATCGGCGACACCGTCATCACGATCGGCACTTTTGAGGATGCGTGCCCAGACCCGATTACGGGAGAGGGCTACGACTCCTCGGAAGGTGGCATTGAGCAACTCATCTACGACGGTGAAGGGGGCAATGACACGCTCACTATCGTTGGCGACCGGTTGTTGCAAGTTCCGTCCAGCGATCGCTTCGTGCATACCCCTGGCTCGGCGATCGATTCCGGTCGCATCGACGGCACAAGCGTCAATCCGCAGCTTGGCCCGACCGTCTCGTTACTCGGAATCTCCTATCAGAGCCTGGGCGGCGGCGGAGCCATCGAAGTCTATGGCGGCGGTGGTCGGGTCGATACCGACACGCTCGTTCTCATGGGCACCAACGATGCCGACCGCCTGGACGTTTCGTTCTCAGCCCTGAACGAAATCAACGCCAGCTTGTTCACGGCAATCGGTCAACACATCCCCGTCAGCAGCGAGCAGATCGAAAATTACGAACTGCGCACGTTGGAAAGCGACGACGTAATCAACCTCAATGGCGCTACAAACGCCTCGGGATCGTTCACTGTGATCGGTGGCGGCCCCGCGAATAGCGACGTGCTCAACCTCACCGGCACGGCAGCCACCGCAGAGACCGTCAGCATCAATTCTGGCCTTAACGGCCTTGCGAGTTCCATCTCTGACTTCGGCGTTGGCCCCGTCCTCGTTGCCGATGTCGAACTGGTGACCTACACCGGGTCGCCATCGGTCCTTGGTGCCGCGGACGATGTATTGACCTTGAATCCCAGAGGCGGCACGGAAACCGTGCGCGTTGCCTCGGCGACGAACGGCTTTCCCAACGTCGTGACGTACAACGGTGCCGCGCGGGTTCAATTCAATGGCCTGAATACGTTCCGCGTCAACGGCGTAAGTGTGGCCGCTCAAACCGTCGTTTTCGCACTTCCCTCCTTGTCGGGAGCAATCAATTACGAGTCGGCGACATTCGGTTCAGGAGACGCCTTGGCGGTCGAAGGTGGCGACGGCGCAAACGACGCTATCACGGTCACACACCCGGCTACGGGTTCAATTGCGATTACCGATGGCATCGTTACGGTTACTGAGTTGGCAGGCACTCGCCTCGAAATTCTCGGCCTCGGCGGCGATGACACGGTCACGGTGGATATCGGCGTCGGCGGCTTGATTGCCCAAGCCATTCGCTACGACGGCGGCGTCGGTCGCGACACCTTGGTTATCACCGGTTCCATTCCCGATGGCGGTCTAAATACCGTCGAATACACGCCCGGCAGCGCGGACGATGAGGGCTTCCTCAACTACAACTCCGGCGGCATGCAAATCGAGTTCGACAACCTCGAACCCGTCATCGACACGACCAATGCGACGAATTTGATCGTCAACGGCACCGACGCCGACAACGCCATCAATGTTACGAGCGGCCCACTAACGCTCGGAACGCTCACTGGCGGCACGGGTTACACCCCCGGCGTCTATAACAACGTGCCGCTCTTCGGTGGCACCGGAAGTGGCGCTACGGCCAACATCAAGGTTGGCCTCGGTGGCGCGGTCACCGCTGTGGCTATCGTGAATCCCGGCTCCGGCTACACCGGCGGCGACATCCTCCAAGCCACGCACTTCAACCTGGGCAGCCCAGGCACCGCCAACGGCTTCTCGATCGAGGTGAACTTCAATGGCCTGGTTTCCATCGATAACTACGAAACAATCGAATTCGCCAATAAAGAAACGCTTACGATCAACGGCCTGGCCGGCAATGACGAGATCAGCGTCAACAGCGCGAGCGGCGCAACTGGCCTGACCAGCATCGTCGTGAATGGCAACGACCCAACCGCCAGCGACACGCTCGTTGTCAACGGCGTTTCGCCGGAAGTCGAAATCGATACGCTCACTTCGACGATCACTGGGGCCGGCCCCGTGGCCATCGTTTACGGCACGGTCGAGCGGATTGAAGTCGTTGCTGGACCGCTAAACCACCAACTCACTGTCGAAGGCTCGCCGCGCTACGTCGTCAATCCTGGCGAAGACCTCGATGAAGGCACGATCCTCAGCGACACCGCCCCGCCGATCGACTTCTACGGCTACGGCAGCGGCGAATTCATTTGCCTGGAAGGCACCGATGCCGACACCGATGTCGTGACGGTCAACGGCACCGACTACAACGACGTGTTCAACGTCCCCACCGACGGTGCCATCACGATCGAAGGCCGCGCCACGATCATGACGTTCTGCGAGCCGCAGACCGTGTCATTCGATGATCCAGCCACTGCCGTGGGCGAACCGACTTCGTACACCGAAGATGGCCTGCTGATCACGGTGCCTGTTGCCCCTGGTACTCACCTGCACTTCAATATCAACGAAGATGGTATGACGGTTCTGCCGCCGGCGGGTTCGGGCAGCTTGCATTCACACGCAGCTCCTGGCGACCCCAGCGAACCGTACACATTCCAGCGGGACAACGGCCTGCCCTTCAATCTCTTGCGACTCAATGTTTTGGATGGCGTCGAGGGGACTGTCGGCAATTGGACGGTCATTGCGTTCCTGAATGCCGTACAGGTCGGTCAAACGACCATCCCAGCCGGATTCGCTGGAAACTTCGAGTTCACGAATATTCCAGGTTTCAACGGCATCACGTCGTTTGTGCTGGAAACCGCCGACGGGACCGCAGCGATCAACATCGACGATATCGTGTTCCTCCCGCGGGGCGAAACCTCGATCGAGAATCTGATTCTCAATGGCCGGGAAGGCAACGATACGTTCAACATCGCCGCTGACCATCCGTATGCTCAGATCGACGTCAACGGCCAAGGCACTTCGACCGGCGATGTCCTGAACGTCACCGCTTCAGCTACCGTGGCCAACGACATCACCGTGAATTTCGGCACGTCAACCGTGCAGGAAGCCACTTTCGGCCCAATCGTGCATTCCGGCATCGAAGTCCTTAACGTCAACGCCTCCGGACACAACAGCACGACGATCTTCGGCACCGACGGCGACGATTCGTTGCGGATTGAGCCTACTCCCTCGCTCAGCGTTACCGCCACGCTCGTCAACAGCGCTCCCAACGTCGGAGCGACACCGGTCGTCAACGTGTCGGGACTCGGCGCAATCTTCACCGTCGATGCGGCTGCTGGCACCGACACGGTCACGATCGTTGGCACCAGCACCGGCGATGCCATCCTGGCCTCCGGTCATGCCACCAGTCCCACTGTCACCGTTGGTCCCACGAAGACGATCACACTGCCCGCCGCCAACACCGAATCCCTCGTTATTGAATCCGGCAACGGTAACGACACCTTGACTGTGAACAGCTCCGTCAATCGGTTCCCGATCGCGACGATTTACGACGGCGGAGTCGGTTCCGATGCGATGGTCCTCTTGGGCGGCACCGCCACGACCGACACCTACACGGTTGGCCCAGTGGTCGGCTCCGGCTCAAGCGTCATTGCGTTCACCAGCGGTACGCCTGGCACACAATCGATCAACTTCCTGAACCTGGAACCGGTTCTCGACACGGTGGCCGCCGCCACGCTCATCGTGAACGCCAATAACGGCGACAACTCCATCAACTACGGCCCCGGTGCCCAGG
>JANNTN010000435.1:0-6631 GCA_031394445.1 Anatilimnocola sp. | reverse complement strand
AGTCGATAGCGAGCAGTTTTTCGCCGGTCTGCGTGTCCAAAACCTTCGCTGCGCCTTGACCAAGGGTCGTCAGGCGTTTGCCGTCCGGGCTGAAAGCCATGCCAACACCGCCAGGTCCACCTCCGAATACCAGGGCCTTTTGGACGGGTTTCGCTTCCCGCACTAACACGGTGCCGCCAACCGAAGCGCTGGCCAGATGTTTGCCATCCGGGCTGAAGGCCACGCTCCAAACTGCTCTGGTGTGCCCTTTGAGTGCGAAGAGTTCGTCACCCGAGTCGACATCCCACACCTTCACCGTGTTACCCTGGGAGCCGCTGGCCAGTCGTTTGCCGTCCGGGCTAAAGGCGACGCCAACGGACGTTTGCCCCGGTAGGGTGCGGATTTCATTGCCAGAGAGCGCATCCCAGAGCTTGACCGTTTGGTCCTGCGAAGCACTGGCCAGTCGTTTGCCGTCCGGGCTATAGGCTACGCCAAAGACAGAGTCCGTGTGCCCCTCGAGCGTGAGGAGAACTTGGCCGCTCTGAGCATCCCACAGTTTGACCGTTTTGTCCGCTGAAGCACTGGCCAACCGCTTTCCTTCTGGGCTAAATGCCAGGGACCGAATCTGACGGCCGTGTCCTTCCAGCTTGCGAAGCTCCTCGCCCGTCTGTGCATCCCAGATTGCAATGTAGGCGCTGGTGGCCGTCAGCGTCGGCAAACGGCCGGTGGCCAGTTGTTTGCCGTCTGGCGTAAAGGCCACCCCGAACGCCAGTCGCTCCTCTTTTGCAAGGGAGAGAAGCTCCTGGCCCGTTTTGGCATCCCATATTTTCGCCGGAGTGGCGACACGCTTGCTGTCGGGGCTAAACGCCGCCGTCGCGTAAAGTCCAGCCGGTCGCGAAAAAAGCTTATCGCCCGTTTTGACATCCCACACGGTCAGCCCGTCGACTGAGGTAGTCGCCAGAAGCTTGCCATCTGGGCTGTAGGTTACATTTGCGACACGCTCCGTGTGTTCCAAAACGAGCAGATCCTTGGGGTACAAGCGGTTGAGATAGTGCCACTCAAAGCCTCGCAGGTCCGCTTCTCCGGGCTGCGGGCGATGTTGCGCGAGCAGCTCCCGCAGCCGGCCGGGCGCGCCCGCTTCAAAGGCGTTGTTTGCGAGGTTCATGTGGGCGGCGTAGAGCGTTCGCTGGAGCTGTTGTTCTTTGGTGGCGAGCTTGTCGGCGAGGGCTTTGACTTCGTCGCGCTGTTTGATCGCCTCTTGCTCCTTCTCTTGTGCGGTAACGGCGTTGGCGACGGCCTTTTGCTCGCTCGCTTCCGCCCGCTGGCGTTGTTGCGATTCTGCCGCAGCTGCTTCCTTCGCTTGAGCCTCGTTGGCATTCGCCTGGGCCTCGGCCGTCGTGGCGCGGACGGCTTGCCAAGCGCTGACGGTGGTGCCAAGGAGCAGACAAAGTGCAATTGCGGCTGCTGTGGCGAGGGCGGGTTTGTGCTTACGGGCGAATTTTTGGAAGCGGTACATGGTAGTTGGGGGGCAAGCGAGGACGGGTTCGTCGGAAAGGTAACGCTGAATGTCGGCGGCAAGCGCCGATGCTGACTCGTAGCGGCGAGAGCGATCTTTTTCGAGCGCTTTCATCACAATCCAATCGAGCTCGCCGCGAAGCGTTGTCGAAATGCGGCGGGGATCGATGTTGCGTCGCTGGGAAACAGTCGAGAGCTTTTGGACCTCCAGCGTGCTGACGCGCGTGCTTGGGCGGGGTGGCTCGTCTTCACGGATGATCCGACGCATCTCGTCGAGGCCCGCGTTGCTCAGGGTATCTTTGTCGAAGGGAGTTGTTCCGGTGAGCAACTCGTAGAGCAGCACTCCGAGCGAATAGACATCGCTGCGGGTATCGACACCGCGGTGACTCATCTCGGCCTGCTCGGGACTCATGTACAGCGGTGTCCCAACAAGCTGGGCAAAGCCGGTGTGTAGCGTTTGCTCGGTAAGCTGCTGGCCCAAGGCCTTTGCGATGCCAAAGTCGATGACCCTCGGGAGCGGCGTCGCGTCATCCATCGTGACTAGCACGTTGGTCGGCTTCAGATCACGATGAATGATTCCCTTTTGATGGGCGTGTTGGACCGCTTGGCAAATCTGGACTACTAGCTCCAGCCGCTCGCGGACGGTGAGTCGCTTCTGGTCACAGAATTCGTTTATCGGAACGCCGCGGACAAGCTCCATCGCGAAATAGGGGCGGCCGGCTTCGGTCGTCCCTGCGTCGAGCACCTTCGCAATGTTGGGGTGGTCCATCATCGCCAATGCTTGTCGCTCCGCGTTAAAGCGAGCGAGGACCTGTTTGCTATCCATCCCCGGTTTGACGAGCTTCAGCGCCACCAGACGTCGCATCGGGCGCTGCTGCTCAGCCATATAGACCAGACCCATTCCCCCTTCGCCGATCTGCTCCAGAAGCTTGTAAGGGCCGATGAGGGCGCCAGGTTTTTCGGCAGGTGGGCAGTGCAGTTCTGTTTGTGAAACAAAAACTGGCGGCTGACCGAGAAAGCTACCTTCTGCGTCATGTTCGCAAAGCAGTGCCTCCACCTCGCCCCGCAATTGCGAGTTACCGCTACAAGCCGCCGCCAAGAATTCACCCCTCTGTGGAGGTGTGAGTTTCATGGCAGCGTTAAAAAGCAGGTCTTCGTTCATGATGTTCACTTCCAGCGATTGGAATTGCGTACTACGAGTACAGTGCGAAAAAACCGACTTCCTTCCGGGAGCTTTTTGCCAAGAAATCGAAAATACGGCCAAGAAATCGGCCAGGGGGCAGAATCTCTAGCGACGCTCGCTTAGATGCCACTGGCGCTTGAACCAAGCTCGTGCAAAGGCCCAGTCTTCGTAGACGGCATCCTCACCGATCCCCAGAATCTCGGCCGCCTCTTTTTGCGAGCAGGCCATAAAATACAGCAGTTTCACAACTTCGGCCTTACGGGGGTATTTTGCCGCGAGCCGATCCAGCAGTTCATGGACAGCTAATAGTTCCGCCGGATCGCCCTGGACTTCGGCAAGTTCAGTCGCCGAAATGTCGCTTTCTATTTGGTGGCCACATTTCTGGCTTTGTTTTCGACGAGCGTTCTCGACGAGGATTCGACGCATTGCCTCCGCAGCCGCTCCAAAGAAATGCCCGCGGCTGTTCCAGTGCCGAGCTTTTTCTACATCCACGAGCCGAATATAGGCGTCATGCACCAACGCCGTGGCCTGAAGCGTCTGCCCCGGCTTCTCAATCGCCAACTTCACCGCCGCCAGCTTCCGCAGCTCGTCATACACCAGTGGCAATAGTTTCTCTGCCGCCTGGGGATCACCCTGCTCAATTTGCGACAAGATGCGAGTAACGTCGGACATGGGGGCCGCGGGCCGTGAAATGGCGAACGATGGGCAACCGCCATTACGCTATCCACGGGACGGGCAAATGTCGAGCTTGGGAGTGGCGAGGACTTGCAACTCGTTGTGGAAGAAACTGCGATCCAGAGGTGCGAGGCGTGCAAGAAAACAAGCCAGCGGCGGATAGCGTGGTCCGCTCCCGCCGCCGGCATTGGCGTTCGGTTCTCCGTGTCGTTCCCCTGGCGGTCAAGGCTTCTCCGGCAGCGGCGTGGCGTCGTAGACTTTCAAACTGCCGCCGGTGTTACAGGTTAATAAGTGACCGTCGGGACTGAAGGCAATGCCGTAGCCGCCACCATCGAGGGTGAGAAGTTCTTGGCCGGTTCCGGCATCCCAAATCTTTTGGTTAGTGGCCAGACGCTTGCCATCAGGGCTAAAGGCAATCCCGAATCGGCCATCGCCGCCGATGAGGTCAAAAACTTCTTGGCCGGACTCAACTTCCCATACTTTGAGTCTCCCTCCAAATCCTCCACCTGCCAGACGCTTACTATCTGGACTGAAGGCGACAACCGGACAGAATGGAGTTCGGGAAGCGCTGCCTGGCAGCGTGCGAATTTCCTCGCCCGTTTGAGCATTCCATAACCTGGCACCATCGAAATCGCCGCTGGCCAAGTATTTGCCGTTCGGGCTGAACGCGACTGATATGCCACCACCTCGGAAGTTCTTGCTCAGCGTGAATACCTCTTGGCCGGTCTGTGCATCCCACACTTTTTGTGCGCTGGCCACACGTTTGCCGTCCGGGCTGAAGGCCACACCATGGACTGTCTCCCCCGTCGTCGCGCGCGGCCCACGAGCCATTTCCCCCTTGATCGCCAGTAGTTCCTTCCCGGTTTGAGCATCCCAAACCCGGACTTCCGTCGGATCTCCAGCCTCTCCTCCGGTAGTACCGGGGCTATAAATGCGTCCAAAACCACCACTGACAATCCGCTTTCCATCAGGACTAAACGCGACACCAAATACAGGAACGGTATGTCCCTTCAGCGTCATCGTTGGCTGTCCGGTCCGCGCATCCCACACCTTCACATCGAGGCCAGTGCCGCTAGCCACGAGCTTGCTATCTGGACTCATCGCAGGGTACCAGTAAAGCGCCGGCCGGATGACAAGACTTTCCTGGTCCTTCTCCACGTCCCAAATTTTTATGGCACCTTGCGAAATACTCGCCAATCGGCGGCCGTCTTGACTATACGCCGCTGATCCGCCGGCGCCCTTTATCACTCGAATTTCTTTACCTGTCTGTAAATCGAAGATATGGATGGTTCGTCCACCCCGCACGTTAGGCTCGGCGGCCAGGTGCTTGCCGTCGGGGCTAAGGGAAACGTAAGTTGCTGCGCCTCGTAACGAGAGAACTATCTCGCTGATTTTTTCACCGGTTTTGGCGTCCCAAACTCTGGCACGGCCATCGCCACCCCCGGTCACCATTCGCTGACCATCTGGACTGAAGTTGAGGCCATAACTGGCGCCCTTCAGGGACAGCAGTTCTTGTCCCGTCTGAGAGTCCCACACCTTTGCCGTCGCACTATCCGAAGTTGCCAACCTTGTGCCGTCTGGGCTGAAAGCCAAATACTCGATATTTCGGTCATGCGCTTTCCATGACAAGAGTTCGTGACCCCTTTGTGCGTCCCACACTTTGACCGTGGGATTTCCCACGCTCCAGAAAGACGTAGCCAATCGTTTGCTATCCGGGCTATAGGTAACAGGTGCATATGCTTCGGGCACATACAACAATTCCTCCCCGGTCTCGACGTCCCACACTCTCAATCCGTGCCCGGCGCGTCCTGAAATCAACCGTCCGCCTGTGCAACTTGCCAATTTCTTGCTGTCCGGACTGAAGGCTAGGCTTACGCTATCGACCGGATCGGTTGCCGCTTTTAAGGTCCGCAGCTCCTTGCCAGTCTCGGCGTCCCACAGTCTCACCGTCCTGTCAGCTGAAGCGCTGGCTAGCACCTTCCCATCCGGGCTGAAAACCGCGGTGTACACACTGCCGATATGACCCTGAAGCGCAAGTAGGTTGGAGTTGCAGAGCCGATGGAGATAGTGCCACTCAAAACCGCGCAGGTCGGCTTCGCCTGCCACTGGGCGATGCTGTTGAAGCAGCGCTTCTGCCTGGCCGGTGGCACCTGACTCCCAGGCGTTATGAGCCAGGTTCATGTGGGCTGCGTACAGAGTTCGCTGTAGCTGTTGCTCCTTGGCGGCGAGCTTGTCATTGAGAGCTTTGACTTCGTCGCGTTGCTTGACGGCCTCCTGTTCCTTTTGTTCTGCGGTAGTGGCGTTGGCGACAGCCTTCTGCTCATTGGCGTTGGCCTGCGCCTCCGCTGTCGTCGCTCTTACAGCTTGCCAAGCGCTGACGGTGGTGCCCAGAAGCAGGCAGATGGCAATCGCAGCAGCGGTGGCGATCGTCGGTTTGTGTTTACGAGCGAATTTGTAAAATCGGTACATGGTAGTGGGGGGGCAAGCGAGGACAGGTTCGTCGGAAAGGTAACGCTGGATGTCATTGGCGAGGGCGGAGGCGGATTCGTAGCGGCGGCTGCGGTCTTTTTCCAGGGCTTTCATCACGATCCAGTCGAGCTCGCCGCAGAGCTCGCGACTGAGGCGGCGTTCATCGAGGCTGCGACGCTGGGAGATCGTTGAACTGGTTTGAGCGTTGAGTGTGCTGAAACGACGGCTGGGCCGCAGCGGCTCGTCTTCACGAATGATGCGCCGCATTTCGTCGATACCGGCTTTGCTGAGCGTTTCCTTGTCGAAAGGCGTCTGGCCGGTGAGTAGTTCGTAGAGCAGCACTCCCAGCGAATAGACATCGCTGCGTGTATCGACCCCAAGGTGGCTCATCTCGGCCTGCTCGGGGCTCATGTAGAGCGGAGTGCCAACGAGCTGAGCAAAGCCCGTGTGGAGCGTATGTTCGGTGAGCGATTGACCGAGGGCTTTGGCAATTCCGAAGTCAATTACCTTGGGGACGGCCAGCACATCGTGCAGTGTGACCAGGACATTGGACGGCTTCAGGTCGCGGTGGATGATTCCCTTTTGGTGGGCATGCTGCACTGCCTGGCAAACCTGAATGAACAGCGCCAGCCGTTCACGGACCGAGAGTCGTTTTTGGTCGCAGAACTCGTTGATGGGAATGCCACGAACCAATTCCATCGCAATGTTGAAGCGGCCGGTATCGGTCGTTCCCGCCTCGAACACCTTGGCGATGTTTTCGTGATCCATCATCGCCAGGGCCTGCTTCTCAGCCTCAAAGCGGGCGATGAC
>JANNTN010000257.1:0-13703 GCA_031394445.1 Anatilimnocola sp. | reverse complement strand
CCTCGCGGGCGAACGGATCAACGTCCGCCAGCCGCATGAGAATGGCGACAGCGAGTCGTCCCACGGGCATTTTAAGACCGCCGTGGACCAAGCCTTGCATCTGCGTGGCGGCCGGGACTTCGCCAGTCGCGAGGAGTACCTGGGATTCCTCCAAGCGGTGGTCGCCACGCGCAACGCCACCCGGCATCCACGGTACACCGAGGAGTTGGCGGCACTGGGGCCGCTTCCGCCGCAGCGGCAGGACAGTTGCCTGCGGCTTCCGGTGCGCGTGGACAAGGGAAGCTTGATCCACATCCACCGCAACACCTACTCGGTCCACAGCCGGTTGATCGGCCAGGAAGTCGAAGCCCGGTTGCATGCCGACCGGGTGGAACTCTGGTACGCGGGAATGCACGTCGATACGTTGCCGCGGCTGGTGGGGCGCGACAAGCACGCGATCCACTATCGGCACATCATCGATCAACTGGTGCGGAAGCCGGGTGCCTTTGAGAACTATCGCTATCGCGAGGACCTGTTCCCCAACAGCCGCTTTCGCCTAGCCTATGATCGGCTGCGGGACCAGCACGCTCCGCGCGTCGCCACGCGCGAGTACCTGCGGATTCTGCAACATGCGGCTCGCGACAGCGAAGCAGCCGTGGATGACGCGCTGCGATGTCTGTTGGCTCAGGATCAGCCACTCTCGGCCGACGCCGTAATCGCGTTGGCACGCACCCATACACAGGTTCCGGCGGCAACGGACGTGACCGTTGAACCGCCCGATCTGCGTGAGTTTGATGGTCTGTTGGAATGTTTTGATGATCTCTTGCAACACAAGGAGGTGTGCGATGTCGAAGAATCCGAAGAGCCGTGTGCGCCCGAACTCGTCCCCAGAAGTGACTCGTCTGGACCAATCGACGGCGGCGACGGTCCCCCCTCCCGCGTTCCCGGCCCCGAGGGACGAGACGCCGGAGCGGCTGAATGCCCAACTCAAGGACCTACGGCTGCCGATGTTCCGCGAGAACTTCCAGGCACTGGCGGATCAGGCGGTGCGGGAGGGATTGAGTCATCCCCAATATCTGGCCGAACTGACGAACCGCGAATGCCAGGCGCGGAACCACAGCCGCATCCAACGTCTGCTGCGCAACTCGCGGTTGCTGCAGGGGAAGACGTGGGACCAGTTCCAGTGGTCGCGGGTGCCTTTGCAAGTGGCGCGACAACTGCAAAGCCTGCGGGACGGGACGTTCCTGGACCGCCGCGAGAACCTGCTGGTATTCGGCAAACCGGGTTCGGGAAAAACACACGTCTTGAATGCCTTGGGGGATCAACTGGTGCAGCAGGGACGCTCCGTGCTGTTTGCCACCTGCAGCTTGCTGGTGCAGGAACTGCTCTCCGCCAAACGCGACTTGAAGCTGGACCGCTTCATCAAACGCCTGGCGACCTTCGAGGCCCTGATCATCGACGACTTGGGCTATGTCCAGCAGAGCCGGGAGGAGATGGAGGTGCTGTTCACCCTGCTGGCGGAGCGCTACGAACGCGGCAGCGTACTCTTGACCAGCAACCTGGCGTTTTCTCAGTGGGAACAGATATTCAAGGATCCCATGACCACGGCCGCGGCCATCGACCGCTTGGTGCATCACAGCGTGATCATCGAGTTGAATATCCCCAGCTACCGTCTGGAGACCGCCAAGACAACGCGGAAAGCTTCCGCCGAACCGTCTCCTGCGCCCTCCGCCTCGTGATCGACCGCACCGCCGAATTCCAGCCGGGAAATCTAATTGTCGCTAAAGTGGAAATCTAATTGTCGCCGAACACTCGCTCATGCCACCGAGGCCGGCATGTACTACATGGTCGGCGGCGTGCTGTTTTGCGTGTCGATCATCATGGCCCTCACACCAACCTGGGCCCCGCTCGAAGTCGCCTTCTTCATGTCCGCCAACTTGCTGGGCCAAGCGCTCTACCTCCGCCGTTTAACGAACCAGCCGCAGCCCGAATCCGCCAAGCTGGCCAATCGCCCGGCAGACTCCACGGTTAAATCAGAAACTGGCAAATCAGAAACCTGAACCGAAAAACAAGGCCGGCTGAAATTCGCCCGCGACAATGCTAGACTCTCGTCGCCGCCGCGATCCCCAAACCTCTCCCATGCCGCAAACCAGCCTCCCCCCCCACCCAGCACCGGCCCCTCCGCCGGCCGAGCCCCCGTCGCCCCTCGCGCCCAGCCGCCTCCCCGGCGAATCCGCCGTCGTCTGGACGCTCTGGCTCACCTACGGCGCATTTTACTTTTGCCGCACGAACATCTCGGCAGCGGTGCCGGGACTAAAAGCTTCCATCGAAAGCGGTGGCATGGGGCTGACGGGCGAGCAAGTCGGTTGGATTCTAGCGTCGCTCAAAATCGCCTATGGTGTTGGCCAATTTTTCAACGGCCAATTGTCAGAGCGATTTTCACCGCGCGTGATGCTCGCTATCGGCATGTTTGGCTCCGCCGCGCTCAACGTACTCTTTGGCTTGAGTAGCGGCTTCTATTTTCTCTTGTTCGTGTGGGCGATGAACGGTTTCTGCCAATCCTTAGGATGGACGCCCTGCGTTCGCGTCGTCGCGAATTGGATCCCCGTGCTGGGCCGCGGTCACGCCATCGGCATCATCGGCACCGGGTATCAAATTACGCTCGGGCTCACGTACCTCATCGCCGGTCAAGCCGCCAAGCATTTCGGCTGGCAGGGAGCACTCTATGTGCCCGCCGTTCTGTTGGCGTTAACTGGGATCTTCATGTTGCTTTTCCTTCGTGAGTCACCGGCTTCACTTTCGCTGTCATCTACAGGCGAGAAGCTGCCAGTCGCGACACGGGCCCACCGAAATACGATCAGCGAGACCCTACTACTCACGCTAACGAACCCCGCGCTCTGGCTGCTGGGTCTCTCGCTCGGTTTGCTAAACGCCTGCCGCTACGGCTTTCTCGATTGGGGCGTCACCCATCTCATGGAAACGAAGCAGTTGCAGGTCGATAAAGCAACACTCCAATTCTTTGTCATCGCGTTTGGGGCTGCAGCCGGTTCGTACCTCGCCGGTTGGGCCACCGACCGCTTTTTTGGAAGCCGCCGCGCCCCAGTGATTTGCGCGTTGATGGCAATGTTGGGCGTTCTGTCGTTCGTTTACGGATCGCAAGCCGGTCACGGCACAGCCGGCACGATGGGCCTCCTTGTCGTCATTGGCTTTTGCATCTACGGGCCGCAAGTATTGCTCGTCGGCACCGCCCCGGCTGACATGGCCCGCCAGGGCACATCGGCCGCGGCCGCCGGCTTCGTCAATTTTCTCGGCTACATGGGTGCCGCCAGCGGCGACGTGGTAACTGGCTATTTCGCCTCGCCCCAGCATGGCGGCTGGCAAACAGTCATTTATATTTGGGCCGCCTGGGCCTTCGCGGGCTCGGTTCTCATGGCCTTCTTGTGGAGTAAAAAAGGGGAACGATGAAAGTCATTGTGATTGGTGCTGGCCGCGGCCGTCGCCTCATGCCCACCACGGCCGACGCGCCAAAATGTTTTGCGGAAGTTTCCGGCCAACGGCTCATCGACTGGGCCGTGGACGCCTTCGTGCAAAACGGCCTCACCGACATTTGCTTCATCGGCGGCTACCGCATCGACAAGGTGCAAGAGGCTTTCCCGCGGTTCACGTTTCGCGAAAACGCTGGCTGGGAAAACAACAACATCCTCGCGTCGTTGTTCTGTGCCGAAGACCTCATGGACGACGGGTTCATCTGCTGCTACAGCGACATTCTCTTTACTGCGGATATTGCCGGCCGCTTAGCCGCGACGAACGACGACATGGTCCTCGGCGTCGATACCGCCTGGCTCGGCCGCTACGAAGGCCGCACCGACCACCCGCCCGACGATGCCGAAAAAGTCACTTCAGCCAGCGGCGGCGTCACGCGCGTTCATCGGCAAATACCAGAAGCCGAAGCCCACGGCGAGTTCATCGGCGTCGCCAAGTTCTCCGCCGCCGGTGCTGCCCGCCTGCGAGATTATTATCATCGCGCTCGCCGTGAATTCGCCGGCCGCCCCTGGCGTGAAGCCGCCGTCTTCGAAAAAGCCTACATGATTCTCCTCTTCCAAGAGATGATCGAGCGCGGCGAGCGTTTCACCCACATCGACACCCCCGGCGGCTACATCGAAGTCGATACCCAACAAGACTTCGAATACGCCCGCCAACACTGGCTCACACGACACAAGGACAGATGACTCACGCGGAGGCGCGGAGACGCGGGGAGAGAGCTTTATGGAACTAGACGACATCACGGGCATCATCATTGATTCTGCGATCAAGATTCATAAAGACCTTGGCCCGGGATTGCTCGAATCGGTGTATGAAATGGTGTTGGCAAAGGCCCTTGAGCGGCGCGGGTTAAAGGTCGAACGGCAGAAACCAATTCGCTTTGAGTATGACGGGATAGTATTCGACGAAGGATTTCGGGTTGATTTACTTGTGGAAGACTCGGTCGTCGTTGAACTTAAATCGATTCAATCCCTTGCTCCAGTTCACAGCAAAATTCTGCTGACCTATTTGCGCCTGCTAAATTTGTCGGTCGGTTTATTGATTAATTTTGGCGAAGCAACCCTAAAAGACGGTTTGCATCGCGTTGTGAATCAATTCTCTCCCTCCGCGTCTCCGCGCCTCCGCGTGAATCAATCATGACATTGCTATTCCCCACCTCCGTCATCGGCTCCCTCCCTCGCCCCCAGTTCGTCAAAGACCTCATCGCCGACGACTGCCCCATTCAAGGCGACGAATACCGCCGCCTGATGGGCAACGCCGTCCGCGCGGCCGTGGCTCTGCAAGAAACCGCCGGACTCGACGTGATTACCGATGGCGAATGGTGGCGGAAAAGCTACATCGGCGTCATCGCCGAGCTCGCTCACGGCTTCGAGCTCAGCACCAACCCCGCCGACGGCCGACCCTGGACCGTCGTTGTCGATAAGCTCGCCCCCAAGCAGCCCGGCTTCATCGCCCAGGAAGTCAAATTCTTCAAAACGCTGACGAACAAGCGCATCAAAGCCACCGTCCCCGCCCCCGCCCTCCTCGGCGAACGCATGTGGGACGCCACGAAATCATCCAAGGCCTATCCCAAGCGCGAAGACTTCGTCCGCGCCTGCGTTCCCATCATCCGCCGCGAGGTCGAGTTGCTCCGCGACGAAGGCGTCTCGATCATCCAAGTCGATGACCCACACCTCTGCCTCTTCGTCGATCCCGAAGTCCGCAAGCAATACGACGACGCCGAAAAAGCCTCCGACTTCGCCGTCGATATGGACAACCAGGTCGTCGAAGGCATCGCCGGCGCAGAACTCGCCGTTCATCTCTGCCGTCGCGCCGGTGCCCGCGCCCGTGGCGAAGCCGAGCACCGCGGCGGCTACGACCCCATCCTCAAACAACTCGCCCGTCTCAAGGTCGCCCACATCACGATGGAGTTCACCACGCCCGGTGCCGGCGACATGTCCGTCTTCCAGCAACTTCCCGAACACGTCCAAATCGGCCTCGGCTGCGTCAGTTGCCAACCCGGCCAAATCGACTCCCCCGAAACCATCGTCTCCCGCGTCGAACAAGCCCTCAAATTCCTCCCCCCCCACCGCATCACCCTCAACCCCGACTGCGGCTTCGCCCCCGGCTCCGCCGCCAACGTCAGCCTCGACGAAGTCTATACCAAGCTCAAAAACGAAGTCGCCGCCGCCCAGCAATTGCGAAAAAAATACGGTTAAGACACATCGTTGTTGGACAGGACGGCTCTTATGAAAACATGGACACCAAGAGCAATCGCTCTGCTGAGTTTTGCGTTGGCATGTATTGCTGCTATGCCGGTGCAGAGCCAACAATCCCCGCTCGACCGCGAATTCATCAATGCCTGCATTGGCGGTGACCATCAAAAAGTCGCCGAGCTACTCGAGCGCGGCGCAAACCCAAACACCGAGCGCAGCGGCGGTCTAACCGTGCTTCATTGGGCCTCAAAGGGCGGCCACGTAAAAGTGATGCGACTCCTCATCGACAAGGGTGCCAACGTGAACGCCAGGGCCAGCGACGGCAAGTTCACACCACTCGTCGAAGCCGCCGCCTCCTTCGAACCGCAAGCCATGAAGCTGCTCCTCGACGCCGGGGCTAAGCCTGACGGTTTCGAACTCGCCAAGGCTTGCTGGTTAGGGCGAACCGAAACGGTCAAGGTTCTCCTCGACGCAGGCGTTAGTCCGAATGCCGGAATTGCTAGTGCAGCACAAGGACGACATGTCGAAGTCGTACAAATGCTCCTGGATAAAGGCGCAAACGCTAACGTGATATCGGAAAGTGGAAACACTCCGTTACATATGGCCGCATTGCAGGGCGGGCCACTGGTGGTGGCTCTGCTTTTAAGGGCAGGTGCCGCTCCAAACACTGTCAACAAAGAGGGAAAGTCGCCTTTGCACATGGCGATTCATCCCGACCAAGACAGGGGTGGCTACGCGGAGATCGTGCAATTGCTTCTACAAGCTGGTGCCGATGCCGACACGAAATCGGGCGACGGAAACGCCGCTCTCCACACAGCATGTTCAATAGGCGCGACAAAAACGGTCCAGCAACTCCTCGCCGCGGGAGCGGACCCAAACCTGACGAACAACGACAAACAAACACCTTTACACGTCGTTGCTAACGTCGAATGCACCAAGCTAATGTTCGAAAAGGGAGCAAAGCTTGACCTATCCGATCGAGACGGTATTACGCCAATTCGCATGGCGGCCATCCGCGGTATGAAGCACGTTTACGACTGGCTCCTAACTGCGAACGGCGGCAATGAGCCGCCAATTCCTCAACGCAAGCCAGACCCAAAACAAGCTGGCATACAAACCAGGGATCTTGTTGCTACTCTGGACATTGCCCGACCGGACGATGTTCGCGAACTCCTCGCACGTGGCAAAGACGTAATCCCTGAGGTGCTGAAAAGCATCGAATCCGGTAGGGGTGTCGATAACTTCAGCTTCCTACTGGGAGCGCTTGGCCCGGATGCTGAAGTGGCCTTGCCACTGCTCACGGCCCAGTTGTCAAACAAGCAGCAGGTTTATAGCACCGTCAAAGCCATCTACATGATTAAGCCCGGTGCATTTGCAGTCCTTCCCGAAGCAACGAAACAACAGGCCGCCGAGTCACTCTATCAGGCGATTATTGCCGACGACCAAGGCCTGGCAACTTCCTATATTGTCATCCTTTCGCAGATCGGTGAGCCAGCCGCCCCTGCCATGCTTCGCTTGCTGAAGCATCCATCAATCCAAGTGCGTCACAACACCGCCGAACAGCTTAGATCAGCAAGCTTCTTTGACAAATCAATCGAATCGCAGCTTCTGACTCTCGCTCAAACCGATGAAAACCTTGCAGTCCGCGAGGCCGCGATTGTTGCCCTCGGTTACTTCACGCAACCAGAACGGGACGCCCGAATTGCGCTGCTTAACTTCATCACAACCCCGCCGCCTCTTGTCGCAGGTGACGATCCGAAACAGTATCAAGAAATGCAAAAATGGCGACACGCTGCCAACCATGCTGGCCATACGCTGGCCCGATTTGGCATGGTCATCATCGACGATCTCCTGCCTTTTCTAACCCCAATCGACGCACCGCATCGCATGTCCGCAATAGAAGCGCTCGGAAGCCTCGGAGTGGAGGCAATTCCACGCCTAGCGGAATTGCAATTGGACAACGATCGCGCAATTGCAATTGCGGCTGATATCGCATTGGAACGAGTCTGGTTGAATGCGGTGGGCCTGATGCCTGGGCCGACTGCGAAAGACGCATTACCGACTCTCCATGCCGTGGCTGGCTCCGAAAAGCTGAAGGATGAAACTCGCCTTGCCGCAGCGTTTTTCGCATTGAGAATTGATCCAGCACAGAGTCGTAAATCGCACGGCATTTTGTCCATCACCCCCGTTCTAACTCGAATGCTGGAAAACGGGAGCTTCAGGCATCAGGGTTGGGCAGCAAATATAGCCCGTGACCTTGGCCCAGCTGCTCGGGACGCGCTGTCTGCCCTTCGTAGGCGACTAGACGCACCGCTACCAACTGCCAACACAAACGGCTTCCGTCCAGACCACGTTAAGCAACAAATCCAAGCCGCCATCGTGGCTATCGAAGCGGCTCCCCCCAAATGACACTTTCCTCTCCGCGCCTCCGCGCCTCCGCGTCTCCGCGTGAAATCTCCGCTCCAGGCAGCGTTAATTGCCCGGCCAAACTGCGGTTTGAAGAAGACAAGTGACAACGAGTCTCCTCAAACGCCTACAAATGTATGGCCGAACCATCTCCTCGCGGCCCTGTCGTCATCGCTGGCGGCAGCGGCTTTCTGGGCATCTCGCTCGCCACACATTTGACTCAAGCGGGGCACGACGTCGTCATTCTCTCGCGCAAGCCGCCCAGAGCCGCCGGCCCTTGGCGGCACGTCGCTTGGGACGCCAGATCGCTCGCCGATTGGCACCAAGAGCTTGACGGCGCATCTGCACTCATCAATCTCGTCGGACGCAGCGTTGATTGCATCAAAACACCCGACCATCAAGACGAAATCCTGCGGTTGCGGGTCGAAGCAACCCGTGTGCTTGGCCAAGCGATGCGGTCTATCACAAATCCGCCCCCAGTCTGGGTGCAGATGAGCACCGCACACATCGTCGGCGACCCACCCACGGTTATTTGCAACGAGGATTCGCCCCCCGGCTACGGCCTCGCCCCCTTCGTCGCCCAAGCCTGGGAAGAAGCGTATCGAACCAGCGTCCTCCCCTCGCAGCGGCAAGTAATTCTCCGCACTAGCTTCGTCATCGGCCGCAATCGCGGCTGCGGCGGTGGTGCCCTAACTCGCCTCGGCTGGCTCACGCGCCTCGGCCTCGGCGGCACCATCGGCTCCGGCAAACAAGGCTTCAGTTGGATTCACGAAACCGATCTGAATCGTCTCTTCGAACGCGCCATCACCGACGAAACCATGCACGGCGTTTACATCGCCAGCTCCCCCAATCCCGTTCCCCAGCGGCTCTTCATGGCCGAACTTCGCCACGCCCTCCACATCCCCTTCGGCCTCCCCGCCTTCGCCTGGATGGTCCGCCTCGGCGCGCCACTCCTACTGCAAACCGATCCCGACCTCGCTCTCTATGGCCGCTATGTCATTTTCAAACAACTCGCAAAGGAACGCTTCGAGTTTCGCTTTCCCGAATTGCGCCCCGCGCTAGCCGACCTTTATTCGGCAATTTGACAGGAGCAGATTTTCGTCAGCCGCGGCCCATCATTTGCACATGTACAAATGTTTAAAATCGCCTGCCATCTTGGCACGCCGTTCTTTGACAACCTGGTAAACCCCGGCTATCGCGGCAACCTCGCAGCATCTGTATGCCACCGGACCAAATCATTGGACTTACGGCGCTAAACAAACGCTCAAGTTTAGCGACGAGGCTAAACACCCCAAAATCATAACCGTCGATTTGCCAACGACTTACAGGAACCGCTAAAATCCCCGGGCGAAAAAATTTCTCCGATTTTAGCGCCCCGCCGCCCGCTGCCAGGCACACCCTGCGTCGCAGCCAGCCACCCGGCCTTCACGCCGGCCACATCGCACCAAAGATCGCTCCAATAATCGCCGCGTAGGCCACAGACTCAATCACATGCCCCGTGATCCGGCAGCGAAACCAAATTGAGTGCCCTACGATGCCCGACAGAAAAGTCAGCAAACCAGCAGTTGAAACAAAACGAAACACCGGCCTGAATCCAGCACCGGCAGGGAGCCCGAGCGTGGCCAGATACGCAATGCAAAAGCTGACAACGAGAAAATAGAGAAACGTAAGGCCCAAGTTCCGCCCCATATCAGGGCCCATCGGCACGAGCGGAAACACCGTCATCACGCCGCGCGGCCCCGCCTCCATTTTGGCTTGGAATTCGGGACTCTTCATTTCACCGCCATTCCCGCAGCCCGGAAACATGTAGTTACCCGGCGTTGGATTGATGCCGCGGAGTGCTTTCAAGAACGCATCCTCGTCCGGCAGCTTGTTCCAATCCCGCTTGTGAAGCTGAACCACCATCCACGACAGAAAACTAGCAAAAAACAACGCCACGCCCGACAACAGAATCGGCAGCCACAGTCTTAACAACATAGTGTTTCTCCAATTTGTTCACCAACTGAATCGACTATCCTTCATCCCCAATCACCGGTCAATAGTTACAATCACAAGTCGCCGCAACTCTTCGCTTGGCCAATTCTGGAGTCTTCAAATGTCAAAGTCGATCGTATTTGGGCTGCTGCTCAGCACGCTGGTATTGTCGTCGCTCTGTGCCGATCAGCCGCTCGCCTGGTCCCAGTTCCGCGGCCCAGCAGGATCAGCGATTGCCGAGAACCAGAATCCCCCCACGGAAATCGGCCCCGAGAAAAACGTCAAGTGGAAGGTTCCCGCGCCCAGCGGCATCTCATCCCCCATCGTCGCCGGAGACAAGCTGGTCATTACGGCGTTCGACGACGGCAAACTCTACACGATCGCCTACAGTCGCACGGACGGCAAAGAAATTTGGCGAGCCGATGCCAAAGCCCAACAAATCGAGAAATTCCACAAGACCGAAGGCAGCCCCGCCGCCTCCACGCCGGCCACCGATGGCCAGCACATCGTCTCGTACTTCGGGTCGTGCGGGCTCGTTTGCTACGACTTGTCGGGCAAAGAACTATGGAAACACGAAATGCCTGTCGCGAACGTCGGCGGTGATTTTGGCAGCGGAGTTTCGCCCATCATCGTGGATGGCTTAGTCATCCTCGTGCGCGATGTATTGCAGGACGCAAAAATATTCGCGTTCGACGTAGCCACCGGAGCTATCCGTTGGCAAATCAGTCGCCAATCTCCGACCTCGTACAGCACGCCCGTCGTCTGGAGCACCCCCTCGGGCAAAGAAATCGCCGTCGCCGGCCACGCCAAAATGATCGGCTACGATCTGCTCACGGGCAAGGAAAAGTGGTCCGTAGCCGGCATTCCCTCCGGCTGTTGCACCTCTCCCATGATCTCCGACGGCACGCTGTACTTTGCCGGCTCTGCCTCTTCCGGCACCGACGACGGCAAATCGCAACAGCCAACCTACGACGACATGTTGAAGAACCTCGACAAAGACAAGGACGGTACGATCTCGCGCGAGGAAGGCGAACAGGCATTCGCCGGCTTCTTCGACAATCAGGACACGAACAAAGACAGCAAAGTCTCCCGCGAAGAATGGGACGCCATCATGAAATTTCTCACCGAAGGGAAGAGTGCTGGTTTCGCGCTCAAACCCGGCGGTACCGGCGACATCACCAATTCCAACATCCTTTGGAACAAGACCAAAGGTCTTCCCTACGTCTGTTCCGCGATTGTCTATAAAGACCAATTCGTCATGGTGAAAGACGGCGGCGTCGTCACCGCCTACGACGCCAAAACCGGCTCGGAAATTTATCAGAAACGAGCCGCCGCCACAGGCACTTACTACGCCTCTCCCGTCGCCGCCGGCGGCCACATCTATGTCGCCACGCTCGCCGACGGCGCCATCACCGTCCTCAAAGCCGGTGCCTCAAAGCCCGAAGTCGTCGCCGAAAACCCGCCCCTCGGCGAGCGCATCGCCGCCACTCCCGCCATCGCCGACAACACGCTCTACATCCGCACCGCCGGACACCTCTACGCATTTGCCGCGCAGAATTAACAGTCGCAAAAGTCGAGAGAACAGGACGGCGATTGAACTATTCTTCGCTGGAATTCGCAGTTGGGAAGTTCGAGTTCGACAAGCGTTTTCGACGCAACACCTTGTCCAGTAGGGGGTAAGCCAACCAGCGATGTGCTGTCCTGCTCGCGTTCCGACTCGAAAAACTTCGCACAGCAAACGGATAGCCGATTACTGCTGAAGTTCTATCTCTCCAGGCCGCCACGTCTTGTCGAACCAAGGTTGAAGCGGGCCATAGAGGCGCAGAAGCGTATTCCAGCCCTTGCGGGGGATCGTTTGTACCCAGTTGTTTTCCTTCCCCGCGGGTGCCTTGGGGCCGAAGTACACATCGACTGACCCGTCCGGGTTCACCAACACCGCTTTGTTTTGACTGGTGACCGCCGGCCATTTCTGGTCCGTCTGGAGCATGGAGCGCGTCTGGTTGTCGTACAGGATTACCGACCAAAATTGCTTGACGGGGATGTTGGGTGGCAGGTGCAGCTTGTAATTCTTGCCGCCATCAAGGGGACGGCCTTTGGAATCGACGAAGGCTGCCATGTACTGCGAACCCTCGCCAACAGTTTTTGAATCCATCGCGGGCGTCACGCCGGTGGCATAGAAAAAGAAGGAAGAATAGGCGTCAAGGATTCGAGCGCCACCCTCTTCAAACTTGAAACCGCCGATGAAGGCCGTGCGCCAGGCACTGTTGGGATAATAGTAACTCTCCTTGTTCCGCATTCGACTGTTGATGGCGCGCGCGGTGGCGTCACCGACCACTGCGGCCTCGGTCAGGATATTCTTCATGCGCGGATCGGGTGAAAAGGGCTTGCCCTTCTGGATGCCGATCGAGGCATACAGGCCAAGCGTGACCGGATCGACAGAATCGGTCGGTTCTTCCTGCACGACTTGGTTGAGATACTCCCAGAACGGATAGTCCGCTGGTGCAAGTGTGCTGAATGCCTTGCCGGAGACATGCACGAACTTCAGCCTCGGCGGATTGGCGGCATCCTTCAGCCGATAGATCTTCGTGTGCTTCTCCACGAGGTCCACGCCCGGTTTCGGATCGCCATCGACCAGGAAGGAGCGCCAAGGAACCCAGACGCTGAATGTGGCGGGGCGTACGACAAAGTAGCCTGGGGGCACGTCCTCCTTATAGCCCGGCGGCAGTATCAGGTACTTTCCACCTTCACCCTTGTCGGGTCCGACGAGGCCGACATCAGTGACAAAGTTGTACCACATGTCGTCGATCAGCCCGAGCACCTTCGGTGGCACTTCGAGCACCAATGGCCCATCTCGCAAATCGAGCCAGAACCACGTGTACGGCGTGTTGTTGTTCGGCGTGAGGAACAGCGATTTCGAGTCCATGCGATCCTCGAAGATCGGCACAGTTGCGTTGATCGGGCCGAGCTCAGCGATCCCCTTGCGATTGGCCAACTGACTGACTGGTGCGAGTCCAAGCAGGTACGCTTGCACGGCGCGTTGGAAGTCGAGGTTGTCGTACAGCTTTTCGACCGTCGCGTCATCTGGGAAGCCATCGAAGAACTTGAGCTTACCGAGCCGCGTATCCACCTCGTCGGGAATTGCAATCCCCGTCGGAATCTCAGTCGTCATCTTGTATTTGGCGGGGGGCTGCTGTGCCATGCTTGCCGTGCTGAATAGTAGAAGCGCGGGCAGAGTACAGGCGATGATCGTTGATTTCCGATGTGCCATTTCGTGGTCCGTTCTCGTGCAGAAGAGGGACGTCATTTACGCCCCCAAATCAATCACATTCCTTGGATCGGCAGCAAAGCAGCTTTGTCTGGCTCGCGCAAGCAACACGAAACAGCCGGTGGGATTTGAACTCCACAGGCCCTTTGTTGGCCGGACTTTGCGTTCAACTGCATGACTTTTCAGTCATCCTCCCGTTGCCTACCTAACGCTTCCAGACGAGTTCCATTGTAATCGCAAATTGTTGCCAGAAAAAGAGAAACAGCTCGTCGCAAACTCTTGCGACGAGCTGTTTTGATTTCAAGTCGGGGTGATAGGATTTGAACCTACGACCTCTTGGT
>JANNTN010000411.1:0-4167 GCA_031394445.1 Anatilimnocola sp. | reverse complement strand
GATGAACACGGATGAAACACGGATGAAGGCCAAAGCTGAACTTCGCGGCATTCGTGGGCTTGGGACAAGCCTTTGGGTGCTGACGTTCTTGTCGCTGTGCTCTTCGCCCGTGTACGCGCAATACGTCGAAACCACTCGCGGCTGCATCTTGTGCCACGAATCGCCGCAGTCGCGCAGCGATTTCATCAGCGAGCTGCCGGCGCAGATTTGGCAACAAGACGATAAGCATCGTCGGGCGTTTGCGCTGTTGCACGAATCCGATTCGCCCGATCCCGCAGTGCGAGCCAGCAAACAGGCGCTCGTCAAGCAGATACTCGGCTTCGACTTACGCGAGGCGTTTGTCGATGATCGCTACTCGCGGCTCGTGGAAGCAACCGACGAAGCAACGCGCGCCCGCGTGAGCACGGTAAAAGCCTGTTTGCGTTGCCACGGCACCTGGCCGAAGGAGGCGGACGACCGCTTCGTTAGCGAGCCGCCGGTGCCGCTGGAGCATGGCGTTTCGTGCCAGGCTTGTCACGGACCGGGCGAGCGCTGGCTGACCGCGCACTTTTCTGAGGGGTGGCGACGCGTGACGCCGGATGCCAAGGCGGCGCTCGGCTGTGCCGATTGCCGCTCGCCGGTTGCCAAAGCGAAGCTGTGCGCGAGTTGTCATGTCGGCAACATCGCGGAGGACAAATTTGTGAAGCACGAGTGGTATGCAGCCGGGCATCCGCCGCTGCCGAGCTTTGAAATGGCCAACTTTCAAGCCCAGATGCCGCGGCACTGGAAGTCGCTGCGAGAAAAAGGCCCGTTCAAGTTTCGTGAAATCCCTTCCACGGGCGAGGAGCCGCTCGCACTCGACCAACGGGCCGCGCTCGAACGAGCCGGTGTGCCGGCCGACGCGATCAAAGGGAGCTACATCGAAGCGAATTTCCCCGGAGCGACGCCGGCTGGGCTGAATCCGGGGCGTGATTTGGCGGGCTTCAAAGACGCGGTCGTGGGAGGCGCGGTCGCGCACTCGACCTACGCGCAATCGATCGCCGACTATGCCAGCCGAGCGGTGGAAGGCCGAGCGAACTGGCCCGAATTGGCGTTGTACGACTGCACCGCCTGTCACCACGAGTTGCGAAGTGGGCTCGGCACCAGAACGCGGCCACAGCGAGATTCCCTGCCTGGCCGGCCCCCGCTGGCGACATGGCCAAATGTGCTTACGCGTTTGGCAGAACGACAAGTGGGCGGCGACCCGGCAAATTCCCTATCACGGCTGCTCGAGCAACAGACGAAACTGCGCAAGGCGACGACCATTCAGCCATTCGGCGATGCCCGCCTGATGAGCGCCGCCGCTAGCGAAGCAGCACAGGGGCTCGAGCAACTGGCAGTGTCCGCAGTCGCCACCAACTTTGACGAACAGACCGCTCGCAAAGCGTTGAGCTTTTTAAGCGATCCGCAGAACTACGACGTCGCCGACTATTACACCGCCCGACAAGCCGCCTGGGCCATCGCGGCCATCGTGAATGACCTCGCACCCGGCCAAGGCGAACTGCTGTTTGGTAAAAACGCCGACGATCCGCTCGCGCTACGTTTGCCCAGCGGCCTCAATCAAAGTGTGATGGAAAATTTGCGGCGCTGGCTGCCTGCGGCGGGGAAATATGACGCGGAGCGGTTTCGCGAGGAGTTGGAAAAAACGAAAACTCGGCAACCCGGCTTGTGATCAAGTGCCGCGTACTTGGTACTCAGTACTGAGTACCAAGTAGTCACGGTCTCGGTGCGGCATTCGCCGGCGGCTGCACATCCGGCGTCCAGCGATAGACTTCTGCGTCGTAGGGATTATCGCTCACGAACCAGGGAAGTCGCGTTTGCTCGCGGCCCCTCGCTTGCGCTTCGGGCTTGTTTCCAGCGGGCTTGAGCGTGCTTGCGAGTGGCCGCAAGTACATCCGGTGCTGGTCGTCGCGACTGAGCGGGCGAGCGCCGACGCGGCCAAATACGGCCAGTTGATTGCCCGATTCGTCGATGGCCCGGTCGCGGTCGAGCGCTTCGGTGATGGCGAGCGCCGGGCCATTGCGTGGCATTTGGCGCGTGGCAATCAGCACCGGCGCGGGCCGCGGGCTAAAACCCTGGCTGCCCGGCGTATCGGGACTCGTCAATTGCACGACGCGCAGGCCGTTGCAGCCGTCGGCCAGATAGGCGAACTGGCTCGTGTAGGTGATGCCGAGTTTCACGTCGCATAAATCGTTGATGCAGCCGCCCGCATCGAAAATCTGATCGATCACCGGCCGGTCGGGCCGCGTGATATCGACGATGACCAGGCCTTGATGACCGGCGGCCACATAGGCATACGTCCGGGCTAGATAGACGCTGCGGCAATCGGCCAGCGGCAGATGACCGATGTGCTGCGGATGAGCCAAGTCCGTCACGTCGAACACATGCAGCCCATCAACCGCACACACGAAGGCGTGGCGGAACTGCACCTGCACGACGCCCGGCCGCGGCATCGTGGCCTCGTCGATCACAGCCGTGACATACGGATTGAGCGGATCATTGAGCGAAATAACCACCAGGCCCGCATCACACGAGATGTACGCATACGTGCCGACGATCGAAATGGCTCGCGCTCCGGCTAACATGCCGCCGGGGTTATACGTGAGCGCCCGTTCGAGAAAATTATTCTCGGGATTGCCGTCGAGCAGCGTGCCGGCCCCAACGAGAATCAGCCCCTCGTACTTATCGACGAAATAGACATACGCGTAGAGCGAGTGAACGGCCTGCTCGTGGTTGTCGGCATTTTGCGTGCGTGTCGGATCGGGGGCCATCGTCGTCGGCGCGGCAATCGCCGTGGCATAACGCGACGGCACATGAAATTGCTGGCCATACGGCGAAACCGGGGCCGTCGTGATCCGCTGCGAGAACGCCTTGTTGTCGATGAACGCGATGTCGAACGCGCGAAAACCATCCGGGCCGCACGCCGCATAGAGATACTCGCCGCGAGCCTGCACCTGCAAAATCTCCGGCTTAGCCAGCGGATGACGCAACTGGTCACCGATGTCGCGGCCGTCGTGATCGTGGCCGAATTGCAACTGCCGGCTTTTGGACAAGTGTTTCTCGAACCGCTGCGGATAGGCCACCGAGTGCAGCGTGCTGCCAATCACGGCTTGCGGTTCATCGGTTTCCGTCACCACCGCCGCCTCAATGCCTCCCGTGCCCGCGGCTACGTAACAATACTTGCCCATGAAGTTCGTAAAATTCGTGCCATGCATGAAGAGCTGAGCCATCAGCGCGTTGTTGTCGTTATTCTTCGACAGATGGCAATCACTGCACTGCTTCGTCTCGCTCGTTCCCGGTGCGGGATTCAGATTGTGCTTGTTGCCGCCGCGCACGGTGTGCGGCACGTTCGTGCTAAACGCGATACCCGAAAGGCCGCAGCCAGAAATCGTTTGCTGCTGGATGTAAATGTCTTCGCGGTTGTTATTGAACGAGCTCACATGAATGGCACACGAAGAACGGGCAGGGCCGATGCGGTTGCCGGTCACCAAACCGTCGCGGCCCAGCATATAGACGTCGTCGCGGAGCGTCTGAAAGTTGTACATCGTCAGGTTGCGGGCCACGTCGCCTTCGTTGTGCAGGTTCGGCGATTTGCGATTCGCCTTTTGCGAAAGATGGCAGCCGAAGCAACTGGGATTCCACGACGAGTGGCAAGCAATGCAACTCATGTTGCGGTTTTGGTGAGCACAGGCATGGCCATCGACCTTCTCGTCGGGATCGGGCGAGCCCCCCCACAGCAGTTGCCCCGCCGCATCCCACCGCACGGTTTTCGCCGCGTGCGATTTGGCGTTGTAGTCGGGATGGTCAGGCCGAATCGTGTAAGCCGTCTGCTTGATCTCCCAAAACTTATCGGGCTCCACCAGCGAGCGTTGAATGATCTTGTAGCGAGGTGCCGCGCCGGTATTATCCAGTTGAATTTCAAACCGTGGCCGCCGATTGGGAGACGACGTGCGGAGCGCGAGCAAGTTCGTGCCGCCGGGCGGAGCTGCCGGGCCGCTCGTAGCCATGCGGCCGGTGCGTTCAACGCGTTCGGGCACCGTTTCGCCCGCGGTGCCGTGGCAATCGACGCATTGAATTTCAATCGCGGCCCGCACCTCGCCATACAGCTTCGTATTGCCGTGATTGTCCTGCAAGAAGTGGCAATCGACG
>JANNTN010000404.1:0-4998 GCA_031394445.1 Anatilimnocola sp. | reverse complement strand
CGGGCTGATGGTGCCGCTGAGTTCGGGGAGTACGCCGCCGGGACCGGTGAGTCGTGGGGCGTTGAGTTCGTTGATCACCAGGAGGACGTCGATTGGCGTTACGAGCGGCTGGCCGTCTTCGCCGCTGACATCAGCCGGCAGGTAGGGATTTTGCCAGTCGCTGGCTAGCATGTGGCGGGCTTCGAGCGTCTCGAAGAACTGATGCCGACGGCGGCGAGCTTCAACCTCGCGTCGGACCCGGTTGCTCGATTTTCGGAAGCGATTGAACAGTTGCACGATGGACGATCCTCTTTGCTGAGCATGAGGCGATCCCAGCACGGATCACAATCAATAAATAGGCAATGTGGCCAGTATGAACGCGTGCAAGGGAAAAGGCCAACAATTAGCTGGATTTTACGGATCACAAAATCCCCCATAAGTGGGGGGGTGGGGTTGGGTTGGGGGGGGGTTATGTATTCGCGGATGGGGATTTCAGGCTTTTTGGACGGTAGGGGAGCCACAGAAACACGGATGAAACCCAGCGAGGCACAGCCGCAACCGAGCAGAAATAGCCACGAAAAACAGAAAAGGCACGAAAAGTGGAGGAAGGAAGATCCATAAATGAAACATGGATTTTCACATATGCAGACAAAGGGACAGGCAGGCTGAAAGCGAAGGGGAGAATGCTTTCCGCTGGTCGCTTGCAAGCGGGAATTAATTGCCGACGAATTTGGCGTAGAGGGTGCGGGCTTCGGCGATGTCTTCGGTGCCGCTGATGACGGCGCGGCCGTCGGGGAAGACGGTGATGGTGTGGGGGCCGATTTCTGCACGGACGAGATACTTGTTGCGGCGAACGGCGCCGACGGCGGCGAGCTTGGTTTCGAGATCGGTAAGCGAAACCGCATCGCGGCCGGGGAAGCTGAGCTGCACGGCGTTGCGACCGCAGAGGACGGCGGAGTGGCTGCCGCGTTGGCCGTTTAGCCAGGGGAATTCGCGGCGCGAGCAGCAGGGGCAATCGGCGGCGGTCGCGGGGTCGAGCTTGATCTGGCGAATCGTGTTGTCCCAGAGATCGAAGATGTTCCACGTGCGGCTGATGGCGTCGGCGTGGCCGCTGAGGATTTTCAAGGCTTCGTTGGCTTCGAACGAGGCGATGATGCCGATGATGGTGCCGAGAATGCCGGCGCTATCGCAGGTGGGGGATGAGCCGGGAGGGGGCGGCTCGGGCATGAGGCAGCGGAGGCAGGGTGTTTGGCCGGGGATGATGGTGAGCGATTGGCCTTCAGCCGCGAGACAGCCGCCGTAGATCCAGGGGATGCTCTGTTTGACGGCGGCGTCGTTGAGGAGGAAGCGGGTTTCGAAATTGTCGGTGCCGTCGATGATGCAGTCGATGCCAGCGAGGAGGCGCTCGATGTTGGCTTGATCGACATCGGCGACGATAGGCTCGACTTGAATCGTCGAGTTGATTTTTTTGAGACGCTCGTGCGCGGCGATAGCTTTAGGCAGTCCGGCGGTGACGTCGTCTTCGTCGTAGAGGACTTGTCGCTGGAGGTTGTTCAGTTCGAGAAAGTCGCGATCGACGATGCGGAGGTGGCCGACGCCGGCGCGGGCGAGGGTGTTGATGATGACGGAGCCGAGCGCGCCGCAGCCGACGACGAGGGCATGGGAATCGAGGAGGCGGCGTTGGCCTTCGACGCCGATGCCGGGGAAGCGCATCTGGCGGGCGTAGCGGGAGGTTTGGAGGTTGAGGGGGTCGGTTGCCGAAGCGTGTTCTGAATTCATAAAAATGACCTATGACCAAGCACCAATGTGTATTTACACCACGTAGCCGGCGAATTGGCCGAGGGGGGCGAGGTGGCGTTGGAGTTCGTCGCAGGCGGCGCGGGCAACGGTGAGGGATTCTGGAGTGGTGAGAGGGCGGACGGCGATGATGGGTAGTTCGAACATCGTTAGCAGGTTTGTGAGCGTGGCGGGATCGGTGGTTTCGGCCCAGATGACTTGGGCCCAGGCTTGAGGTTTGAAGGGACCGAACGCTGGAAGTGTTTGAGCGAGGAGGATGTTGGGCGCGATGCCGGTGAGCTTGAATTGCTTGCCGGGGGGGACGCGGATGACGGCGAGGGCGGCGGCGGGATGAAGGGCGAGTTGGCGAAGTTGGAGGGGGATGTCGCTATCGACATTGATATGAGCGATGGCCAGGACGCCGAGCTCCGAGGCTTCGACAAAACGCTCGATGTGGTGCTCGGCAATGTAGGCGCTGGCGTGGGTGTGCCATTCGGACGGATGGCTGGCAGTGGTGGAAGAGGTGCTGACGCCGCGGAGCACCCAGTTTTTTCCTTCGAAGTGAAATCGGCGGTCGCGGACGCCGAGGGCGCGCAGGCCGATGGAGCGGCGAGCGGTGGCGAGGATGTTGCCGTGCTGCTGGAGGTTGATGGTTACGTCGTAGATCGACGGGGTCTCGGGAGTCCAAGAATTCGGCTCGGGCATGACGGCGCGGGCCAGGAGCGTGGGTCCGCCGCCGAGATCGACGAGGTTGGCATTCACGGGAAGAGTTTGAGCGAGACGGCAGCGCGGGCCGCGGACCTGGCCGGTGATTTTGACGCCTTCGTCGTCGATGGGGCGGGGCAGACGGGCGTAGATTGAGGCACGGTGAACGGAAAGTTCGCCGAAGAAGACGTCGAGGTGGGGGAGTTCGGAGAGCACGAAACTGACTTGCTTGAGGATTATCGATCTGAGCGGGCCGCACCGGGCGGATCAGGTTAAATATTAGCCGGGTTGGTGGTGATGGCTTTTCGTTTTTAACGCAAAGGCGCAAAGGAACGCGAAGACCGCAAAGGGGAAGGCTGAAAAATGAGGGACAGAAAGATAAATCTCCTTTGCGATCTTTGCGGCATTTTGCGTCTTTGCGTTAAGAGGAGTGTGATGTTGGGCTGAGAGTACGTATTCGATTTTTTAGTTTGGCAGTTCGGGCGCGGCAGCAAACCGGGCCAGTGCGTCCGCGAGGAAGCGGCCAGTATGCGAATCGGGGGAGTTGGCGATTTGTTCGGGGGTGCCGAGAGCGATGAGTCGGCCGCCGTGGTCGCCGGCGTCGGGGCCCAAGTCAATGATATAGTCGGAGGAGCGGAGAAGTTGAAGATTGTGCTCGACGACAATGAGCGAATGGCCGACGGAGAGGAGGGCTTCGAAGCAGTCGAGCAAGGTGACGATGTCGGCGAAGTGGAGGCCGGTGGTGGGTTCGTCGAGGATGAAGAGGGTGCGGTTTTTGTTGGCTGATGAGAGGTGGGCGGCGAGCTTGAGCCGTTGTGATTCGCCGGCGGAGAGGGTGTTGGCGGCTTGGCCGAGTTGGAGATAGTCGAGGCCGACGTCGATGAGTTGCTTGAGACGGATTTGTACTTTGGGTTGGCCGCGGAAGAAGCCGAACGCTTCGCGAGCGGTCATGACGAGCACATCGGCGATGCTTTTGCCGCGGTATTTGGCGGCGAGGATTTCTTTGCGGTAGCGAGAGCCGCCGCATTGGCTGCATTTCTTATAGACGTCGGGCATGAACTTCATGTCGATTTGCAGCGTGCCTTCGCCTTGGCAGGCGGTGCAGCGGCCGGCTTCGACATTGAAGCTGAAGTGGCCGGGGCCGTAGTTGTGCGTGCGGGCCTCGATCGTTTCGGAGAAGACCTGACGAATGGGATCGAAGGCTTTGATGTAGGTGACGGGGTTGATGCGGGAGGAGCGGCCGATGGGGGTTTGATCGACGAGGATGCAATCGTCGATTTGGCCGCAACCGATGAGGTCGTCGTGGGGCAGGGTGGGCTCTTCGAGGGGGCGGGCGAGTCGTTGGCGGATCGCGCCGTAGAGCGTGTCTTGGACGAGTGTGCTTTTGCCCGCGCCGCTGACGCCGCTGACGACGCACAACACGTTGAGCGGGAATTCGACGGTGAGGTTTTTGAGGTTGTGGCCGCGAGCATTGAAGAGCTTGAGCCAGCCGTGGGTGGTGGCGCGACGATTTTCTGGGATGGAAATGCCGCGGCGGCCGGCGAGAAATTCGCCGGTGAGGCTGGCGGCGGGCTTTAGCATTTCATCGAGCGTGCCGTGAAAGGAGACCTCGCCGCCGGAATCGCCAGCGGCGGGGCCGAGCTCGATGAGTTGGTCGGCAGAGCGGAGGAGTTCTTCTTCGTGCTCGACGGCGACGACGCTGTTGCCGCGTGCGGAGAGGCGGCGGATGGAATCGACAAGGCGGGTGACGTCCTTCGGATGCAGGCCGACAGAGGGCTCGTCGAGGACATAGAGCATGTTGAGGAGACTGCTGCCGAGGACGGATGTGAGCTGAACGCGTTGGGCTTCGCCGCTGCTGAGGGTTCGCATCGTGCGGTCGAGCGCGAGGTAACCGAGGCCGACTTCGAGGAGGAAGCCGAGGCGGGAGCGGATTTGAGCGAGGAGGGTTTCGGCAATGCGGCGGTCGTGGTCCGAGGTTTTTAGTGACGATAAGAAGTTGAGAGCGTTGTCGATCGTAAGGGCGGTAAGCTGGGCGATGTTGTGGCCGGCGATTTGCCAGGCGAGGGCTTCTTCGTTTAGACGAGTGCCGTGGCAGGTGGGGCAGGTCTGTGTGTCAACAGTGCCGAAGCCTTCGCAGGAGGGGCAGGTGCCGAGAGGGCTGTTAAAGCTGAAGCGGCGAGGATCGGGATCGGCGAAGAGGCGGTGGCAGGAGGGGCATTCGAGATGGGTGGAGAAGTCGAGGCGGTGATAGGGCTTGTCGTCGATGGTTGTTGTCGGAGAGGTGGGCTCCACACCGCCATCGATTAAAGCGATGGCGCGGCCGTAGCCGTGGCGGAAGGCGGTTTCGAGGGAGTCGCGGAGGCGGGAAGTGTCTTGGTCGCCGATTTTGAGGCGATCGACGAGGACGAGGAGGTCGGAGGGAAGCAATGAGATGTTGGTCAGGTCGGCCAGATTCAGGGTTTGGTTGTTGGCGATGATGCGGATGAAGCCGGCGGCTTGGAGATTCTTTAGACCCTCACCCCGGCCCTCTCCCAGAGG
>JANNTN010000403.1:0-4784 GCA_031394445.1 Anatilimnocola sp. | reverse complement strand
CTCGGCCAAAACAGAGAAGAGGAACACGTAGAAAACCCACAACTCATCCCGTAAAATCAACGCATTGGATCGCGTGATCCAGCGTTCATTCCTTCATAACCCACTCTGGCCGGTCGTCCTGTTCAGGCTGAACCAAAACACAGGCACCTCGCATTCAAGATATCGCGAGCTACTACACCTGCCAGAACTGCGATTCTCGCGGAGCAGAGTAGCGGATCGCGAGCTGGGGTGTTTCGAGTTTTTTGCCGTCTGCCAACGATTGTAGCGCGGCTGCGACGAGGCCACTCGTTAACAACGTCCGTTCGACGGGATAGGACGCTTGGCCCGTGAGAAACATCTGTTCGGCCTTGGACATGAGGGCCGCCGAATAGACGACGTTCGGATTGTCGGGCAGGTAGAACAGCGTCGAGAGCGGTTCGGCTTCGCCTTTGAGTTTGGCGGCGACCGTAAAGTCTTTGACGAGGCCGTTGAGCTGGAGCATCGTGCCTTTGAGGCCGTCGGCATACTCGAATCGATAGCAAACGGGGTTCTTCGTCCACTGCTTCATTTGGGCCAGCGTCGGGTAGCGATGGCTCGTGAATTCGTCCTGGGCGAGCGTCTGACTGCGGGAGAGGCAGGCTTCGAAGAGACGCGGCGAAAATCCGCCGGCGGACCAGGAACCGGCGGCGAGCAGATCCCACACGGCGTCGCCGCGAATCGCCTGAACGTTGACGATTCCCGTCTCGCCCCCTTTGCGCCGTTCGGCCATGCACTGGATCATTTCGAGGGTGTGGAAGTCATAGATGTCCACAGCGCCGAAAGCGACGCCGAGAATCTCCTCGACTTCGGCCCCATACGGCAAGTCAATCGATGGCATCCGCCACGTGACCGGCAGTGAAGAACCGGCCAGCAACGGAAAATTCATGGTGCGAGCGGAATCGACCATCTCTTTGGCCCAGGCAAAATTCCAGGAGAGATGCTTGTCGTTGAAGACGGGTGTCGTACGGCCGTCTTCCTTGAAAACTTTCGTGATCTGCGAGAACAATTCGTAGCGCGGATATTGCTTTTGGCCAATGGCGTTGACTGGATAGTTGCCATGCTCGCCGATTTGCAGCACCGCATCGACGGCGAGCTTGTCACCGCCGCAGCGGAGGGCTTCGGCGACGGTCGGATAGATTTTGAAGCGAAATTCTTCGGACCGTTTCTGGCTCAAATCACCTTCCGGCCGCTGATCGACGTAAGCCGACACAACTTGCAGCGGCGGACGATGCCATTTTCCTTGCCGCGGATAGCCGTGGAGGAATCGCTCGGCCATGTGCCAGGCGTGAGAGCGGTAGTTCCAGAGCGTCGTGACGACGGCTAATCGCTTGGGGCTGCTGGGCTGAGCAGTGCACAGCGCGGGCAACGAAGAAATCGCCGCCGTCGAAGTACAGGAAGCCAGAAAGGAACGCCGGGTGAGCATGGTGCTGGCTCCCGTTGCCGTAACGATGTCAGAAAATGCCCAACTGGTCGCGGGCGTCTTGCGTCATCTTATCAGGTGTCCAGGGCGGATCGAGGACGATTTTGATCTCGACGTTCCCCATGCCGGGGAGTGCCCCGAGTATTTGCTTGCTGTTGGCGATGAGTTGCGGCCCGGCGGGGCACATGGGGCTGGTCATCGTCATGTCGATCTTGCAGGTGGTTTTGCTTTCTTCGGCAGCGTTTTTGTCAGCAGGGATAAGATCGACGTTATAGATCAGACCCAGATCGACAATGTTGATGAACAACTCCGGATCGATGACTTTTTTCAGCTCTTCGCGAACGAGGTCTTCGCTGAGGGAGCCGGGAGTGGCCGATGGGGAGGTGGCAGTATCGGTGGAAGGGAGCGATTCGCTGCCGGGCCCCTCGCTTGCGCTTCGGGCTTGTGTGGGGGAGTCGCCGACGCTTCTGGTTGGTGGGGTGGAATCGCGCTGTGGCACAGAACTAGACCGCGACCCGACCACGGCTTCGCCGCGGTGCCCGTCGCGGCTTTGGGTGCTGGCGAGTTCGCCGGGCTCACACAGACGGATCCGGATGTCATCCCCATCCACCTTCACCTCATGGGCTACCGTATCGACTGTCGCCGGCATTGTCAGAGCTTTGCCATTGCGAATATCGAACTTCGCGCCGTGGCGGGGACAAGCAATCGCATGATTGTCGAGCCGGCCTTCTGAGAGCGGGCCACCGTCATGCGTGCAAACGTCGTCGATGCAGAAATACTCGCCGCCGACTTTGAAGAGGACGACGATGCGATCCTCGACCTCGACCAGTATTTGGCCGGGGTCGGAGAGGTCGGAGGTTTTGGCGACGGAAATGAATTCGGACATGGAACGTATTTACTGGGCCGGCGAGACGCCCGCCCCACGGTTAGGTGTATTCGCGAACGCGCCGCAAAATGGCTTGCCCGAGCGAGTCGCGGACGCTTTCGATGGTGATGCGGTCGAAAATCTGTTGAAAGAAGCCGCTGACGATCAGGCGGGTGGCTTCCTTGCGGGTGAGGCCGCGGGATTGGGCGTAAAAAATCAGCTCTTCATCGACTTTGCCGCTGGTGGAGCCGTGCGTGCAGCGGACGTCGTCGCACTCGATCTCCAGGCCGGGAATCGAATCGGCGCGAGCGCTGCTGGAGAGCAGCAGATTGTCGTTGCGCTGGTAGCCGTTGGTCATGACGACTTTTGGATCGACCTTGATCATGCCGCGCCACACGGTGCGCGATTGGTCCTGCAAAGCCGCCTTGTACAGAAAGTCGCTCCGGCATTGTGGGGCGGCGTGGTGCTGGTGCGTGTGATACGAGATGTGCTGCTTGCCTTCGGTGAAGAGGACGCCGTTTACCTGGCATTCCGCGCCACGGCCGGCGAGCTCCACTTGTTGGTTTACTTTGGATAGACGGCTGCCGATGGCGGCGATGGTCCATTGGAGCGACGCGTCCTTGCCGACGATCGCCTTCTGGTGAGCAAAGTGCCAAACTCCGTGCCCCCAGTTTTGCAGCGAGACGAGGCGGAGGCGGGACGAGGGAGCGAGGATGACTTCGGTTGCGCCGCAGTGGAAACCTCCGGCCGTGGGCGAGTCGCTGGCCGTCTCGCACATGATGGTGGCCTCAGCGTCGTCCTCGAGAACGATCAGCGTGTGGCTGAAGTCGGCACCGCCATTTGTTATGGCCGACATGCAGTGCAACGGTTCGTCGATAGCGACGCCCTTGGGCACGTACAGCAATTGCCCGCCGGACCAACAGGCGGCGTGGAGGGCGGAGAATTTGTCGTAGTTTGGATCGATCGCGCGAGCGAACAAGTGCTTGCGGATCAGATCGCCGTGGGTGTTGATGAGTTCGTCGAGGCTGCCGAACAGGACGCCTTTATCGGCCCATTTCGCGGCGAGGCTGGAACCGGTGGGCTGGCTGTTGAGTGCCGTGGTGTCGCCAGCGAGAGAAACGCCTTCGGTGAGCAACGACGCAATGCCCGTGCTTGTGCTCCGGGCAAGTGTGTTGTCCGTGGGGAGTGAGTATTGGTTGAGCTTGAGGAGGCGAAAGTCGGTGCGAATCCATTCTTCGTCGCTGCGCTGGGGCCAGTCCTTTTCGCAGAACAGTTGCCAGGCTTCGCGGCGCTGCTGGATCGACCAAGCCGGTTCGTTCCGCGCGTGGAGGAACTCTTCGAAGGATTGTTGGTCGATGGCGGACTGGGATAGCGTAGCGGGCATTATGTGTCTCAAAATAGCCGAGCCCAAACCTGGTCTCGGAATTAGTTTGGCAAGCTGCCAGCTTGCCTAAGTGCAACAAGCAGGCTGCTTGTTGCTACGATCGGGAGCAGTTTTGCTTCCGGCTATTGGACAGGCGAGACGCCTATCCTACGGAGCCTTCCATCTGCAATTGAATCAGGCGGTTCATTTCGACGGCATATTCCATCGGCAGCTCCTTGACGAGCGGCTCGATGAAGCCGTTTACGATCATGGCGCTGGCTTCGCTTTCGGAGAGGCCGCGGCTCATCAGGTAAAAGAGCTGCTCCTCGCCGATTCGCGAGACGCTGGCCTCGTGGCCGACGGAAACGTCTTGCTCGGCGATCTCGATGTACGGATAGGTGTCACTGCGGCTCTTGGCATCCAAAATCAAAGCATCGCAAACCACGTTCGTTTTGACGTTTTTCGCGCCCTTTTCGACCTTCACGAGGCCGCGATAGCTGGCGCGCCCGCCGTTTTTGCTGATCGACTTGCTGATGATCTGGCCGCTGGTATTGGGAGCACAGTGAACCAGCTTCGCGCCGGCATCTTGATGCTGGCCCGCACCGGCGAAGGCGATGGAGAGAATCTCGCCGCGTGCGCCGGGCTCCATCATATAGACGGCGGGGTACTTCATCGTGAGGCGGCTGCCCAGGTTGCCGTCGATCCACTCCATCGTGGCGTCGGCATAGGCCATCGCCCGCTTGGTGACCAGGTTGTAGATGTTGTTGGCCCAGTTTTGGATTGTCGTATAGCGGCAGCGAGCACCGCGCTTGACGATGATTTCGACGACGGCGGAGTGGAGGCTTTCGCTCGAATACATCGGGGCGGTGCAGCCCTCGACGTAATGCACGCTGGCTCCTTCATCGACGATGATCAGCGTCCGTTCGAACTGACCCATCCGCTCGGCGTTGATGCGGAAATAGGCCTGCAGCGGGAAGTCGATCTTCACGCCCTTGGGGATGTAAATGAACGAGCCACCGGACCAGACGGCCGAGTTCAGGGCGGCAAACTTGTTGTCGTCGGCTGGGATGACCGTGGCGAGGTATTCCTTCACCAATTCGGGATGCTCGCGGACGGCC
>JANNTN010000380.1:0-2143 GCA_031394445.1 Anatilimnocola sp. | reverse complement strand
TTTGATAAAGAGATGAAGAAGGCAAATCGCCCATGCAAGCTTATTGGCTACGAAGGTGCAGACCACGCCTTCTTCAACAGACCGCAGTATCTAAGTAAAACAATAGCCGAAGCCGACGCTTTCCTCGTCGATCTCGGCTGGCTCAAAAAGTGAAGTCCCGCAACCAACGAGCCGAACAAGGCGGTCAACCCGAGCGGCGGATCGGGCGTTTTCAAGTAGCATAGGTTTCTGGCCGCCGCCGGGTTACCTTTGTCGTTAAAGGCGTCAATGGCGCGGCGACATTGACTTCCGCGTGTCATCAAGTCGTCAGCCTCGCCTTTGTTTCTTGCGATGAATCAACAATCGACCCAATTTTGAAGCGGACCGCTGAGCTCGTCCGAGTTACCCATACGATTCCTGACGCAGGATTTTCGTGCCGAGAAGTCGTACGTTTCTTCGGAATCAAGCCCGACTGACCAACGGCCGCTCCAGGTGGCTGGAGGGGCGGCGTAACAATGGAACGTTTTCTGCGACGCGGTCCTGTCGGGCTTGATAGCCCTCGATGCTCGACATTTGTCGTTCTCGTGGGTAGCGTAATGCTCGACTCATCGGTCGCTCGCTCCTCCGTCGGTTGGTCCTCTCATGTCCGACGTCACACGCATCTTGTCAGAGATCGAAAGCGGTGATCCGCGAGCGGCAGAGAAGCTCTTACCGCTTGTCTATGACGAGCTGCGGCAATTGGCGGCGACCAAGCTAACGCAGGAGAAGCCGGGTCAGACGCTCTCGGCAACGGCACTGGTCCACGAAGCGTACTTGCGGCTGGTGGACCAGGAATTACCCCAGCAATGGGACAATCAACGACACTTTTTTGCTGCCGCGGCCGAGGCGATGCGACGGATTTTGATTGAGCGAGCCCGGCAACGGCGGAGTCTTAAGCAGGGCGGCGGCCGCGAACGGCTGGAGTTAGCTGACATCGAACCCGCCTATTTGCCGCTGGCCTGCGACGACCTCTTGGGGCTCGACGAGGCACTGCAAAAGCTGGAGCAGATAGACTCCCGCAAGGCCCAGCTCGTGAAGCTCCGCTTTTTCGCCGGACTGACAACCGCCCAGGCCGCCCAGGCTCTGGGAGTCTCCGTCGCAACTGCCGACAATGACTGGACTTACGCTCGGTCATGGTTGCGATTGGAAATGTCCGGCAACCGAGGCGAACCGAGACGGCCCTAGATTTTTGAAAATTAGTTAGGGACTGCACGGCTCAATTTCGCATAGTAGCTGGAAAATGTGTCCGCCCGGTCCTTTTGGCGAAGGTGTCCCATGCCCAGCCGGCAACTCGATGAAGAACGGATCTTCCACACGGCCAGAAAGCTGCCAGATGGGGAAGCACGAGCTGATTATCTCGACCAGATTTGCGCCGGCGACCAGGCGTTGCGCGAGAGGGTTGAGTCGCTGCTAACAGTTCACGAGCAGGAGCAAGAGTTCCTGAAATCGGCGCCGCAGCCGGCGGTGACGACGGACCGACCTTCTCTAACCGAAGGGCCGGGCAAGACGATCGGCCGTTACAAGCTCTTGCAGCAAATTGGTGAAGGGGGCTTTGGCGTGGTGTATATGGCCGAGCAGGAGCGGCCGATCCGCCGCAAGGTCGCCCTGAAGGTCATCAAGCCGGGAATGGATACCCACGCGGTCGTGGCCCGCTTTGAGGCCGAACGCCAGGCCCTGGCCCTCATGGACCACGCGAACATTGCCCGCGTGCTCGATGGCGGAGCCACCGACAGCGGCCGGCCGTACTTTGTCATGGAACTTGTCAAAGGCGTGCCGCTGACCGAGTACTGCGATCAGAACCAGCTTTCCACCGAGGAGCGACTAAAACTTTTTATCACTGTCTGCCACGCCGTGCAGCACGCGCACCAGAAGGGAATCATTCACCGCGACCTGAAACCATCGAACATCCTGGTCACGTTGCACGACGGCCAGCCGGTGGTAAAGGTCATCGACTTCGGCGTGGCTAAAGCGATCAACCAGACCCTCACTGAAAAGACGCTGTTCACGACCTATGGGCAAATGGTCGGCACGCCGGCATACATGAGCCCCGAACAGGCCGAGATGAGTGGCCTGGACGTCGATACGCGGAGCGACATTTACTCCCTGGGCGTGCTCCTCTACGAGC
>JANNTN010000364.1:0-9320 GCA_031394445.1 Anatilimnocola sp. | reverse complement strand
GGGGCGGTTGTCGCTGTCGCGAATGCTCTCGACGATCTTGAGCCGATTGATGAGGTCTTTTTTCTTCTGCTTGGAATTCGTCTCGACGAGATTCTTGCGCAGCTGTTCCGAGAGCTTTACAAGGTCGAGACCGGTGAGCAGCTTGCGGACGGCCTCGGCGCCCATTTCGGCGTCGAACGAGCCTTCACCGAACTGCGTGCGAGCTTCGCGATATTCCTCTTCCGTCAGAAGCTGCTGCTTTTCGAGTTCCGTGCTTTTGGGATCGGTGACGACATAGTCCTGAAAGTAGATCACTTTTTCCAGGCTGGTGGTCTTCATGTCGAGCAAGTTGCCCAGGCGCGAGGGCATCGCTTTGAAGAACCAAATATGAACCACCGGCGCGGCCAGCTCGATGTGGCCCATGCGCTTGCGACGGACGCGGCTGTGCGTCACTTTCACGCCGCAGCGATCGCAAATCATGCCCTTGTACTTCATGCCGCGGTACTTGCCGCAGGCGCATTCCCAGTCTTTTTCCGGTCCAAAAATCCGCTCGCAGAACAGGCCGTCTTTTTCTGGCCGGTACGTGCGGTAGTTGATCGTCTCGGGCTTTTTCACCTCGCCGAACGACCACGAACGAATGTCGTGGGGCCGGGCCAGGCTGATCTTTACCGAGGCGTAGTCATTAATCCGGTCGTAACTGGTTTCGCCGATTGTCATATCTATGGGCCCTGGAGTGAGGGGCGGGGTCTTGTGTCGTTATCTGTCATTTGCCACTCGTCCTTGGTCTTTACAAATGACCAATCACGAATGACCAGTGGCCATCATCAGATGCGTCGCTTTTCCAATTGAATGTTCAAAGCCAAACCGCGGATTTCGTTGCAGAGCACTTCGAAGCTGGCGGGGGTGCCGGCTTCGAGCGTGTTCTCGCCTTTGACCATCGATTCGTAAATCTTCGTGCGGCCTTCCACGTCGTCGCTCTTAACCGTGAGCAACTCTTGGAGGATGTAAGCCGCTCCGTAGGCTTCGAGTGCCCACACTTCCATTTCGCCAAAACGCTGTCCGCCGAAGCGGGCCTTGCCGCCGAGGGGCTGCTGCGTGATGAGCGAGTACGGGCCAGTGCTGCGGGCATGCACCTTGTCATCGACGAGATGATGCAGCTTGAGCATGTAGATGTAGCCGACGGTGGTTTCTTGCTGCATCGGTTCGCCGGTGCGGCCATCTTGCAGCCGCTGCTTGCCGTGTGCCGGCAGGCCGGCCTGGGCGAGCAGGTCGTTGATGCCCTTTTCCGTCGCTCCGTCGAACACGGGCGTGACAGCCTGGAAGCCGAGCAAAGCTGCCGCCCAGCCGAGATGCGTTTCCAAAATTTGGCCGACGTTCATACGACTGGGAACACCGAGCGGATTGAGCATGATCTGGATCGGCGTGCCATCGGGCAAAAACGGCATGTCTTCGACCGGCAGAATCTTGGCGATCACACCTTTGTTGCCGTGGCGGCCGGCCATTTTGTCGCCGACGCTGATCACGCGCTTGGTGGCGATATAGATCTTCACCATTTGCAGCACGCCGCTGCGGAGTTCGTCGCCGCGCTTCATGCTATTCAGCACGCGATCAGTGGTGTCGATCGCGTCTTCGACGGCAACCCAATGCTGCTTATGCAGCTTTTCGGCTTCGCCGATCTTGTCTTCGCTGCGGAGCTTGCCGATATGTGGTTGCAGCTTGAAATTGCGGGCCTTCTCGGCCACGAATTTGGGATCCTGGTCTTTAGCCAGCGGCGTGCCTTCCTCGTCGGTCAACGTTTTACCGATGACTCCCTCCAGCTCTTCGACCATCGCACCAAAGGCTTGCGAAATTCGCTTGTTGCCTTCGCTCTCAGCTTCTTTCAGCTCTTTCTCGAACTTCTTGCGTTCGTCTTCGGAAAGGCTCATGCGGCGGCTGAACTTCTGCGTGTCGATGACGATGCCTTCGATGCCGGAGGGCACTTCGAGCGAGTCATTTTTCACATCTTCGCCGGCCCGGCCAAAGATCGCGTGCAGCAGCTTCTCTTCCGGCGTCAGCTCAGTCTTGCTCTTGGGAGAAACCTTGCCCACGAGAATGTCGCCGGGCTTCACAAAGGTGCCGACGCGAACGATGCCGGTCTCGTCGAGATTGCGGAGGGCCTTTTCACTGACGTTGGGAATGTCACGCGTGAATTCCTCGCGGCCTAGCTTCGTCTCGCGAATTTCCACGTCGAACTCTTCGATATGCAGCGACGTGTAAGTATCGTTCTTCACCAGTTCTTCGCTGAGAATGATCGCGTCTTCAAAGTTGTAGCCGTCGAACGACATGAAGCCGACGAGCACATTCCGGCCGAGAGCCAGCTCGCCGTTTTGCGTCGCGGCGCCATCGGCCAGTACCTGGCCTTTCTCAACTTTGTCCCCCGGCTTCACGATCGGCTTTTGATTGAGGCAAGTGCGCTCGTTCAAGCCTTGGAATTTTTGCAGCGGATAGACATCCCCACCGATTTCAATCCGGCTGGAATCGACAAAGGAAACCTTGCCTCCCTTGCGAGCGCGAACGACCATGCTCGAGTTGCGGGCAACGTCTTTTTCCATGCCCGTGGCAACGATCGGCGGCTCGGCTACCAGCAGCGGAACCGCTTGTCGTTGCATGTTCGAGCCCATCAACGCCCGGTTGGCGTCGTCGTGTTCGAGGAACGGAATCAGTCCCGCGGAAACGCCGACCATCTGGCTGGGTGCGACGTCGATGTATTGCACCTGCTCGGGGACGACAATCTCAAAGTCGCGGCGATGGCGGGCGATGAGTGCAGGGCCGGGAACGATCTTGCCGTCTTGCACGGCGGTGTCTGCCGGGGCGACAAAAGAATCGGCCTCCTCGTCAGCTCGCAGCCAGACGATCTCGTCGGTCAGCTTGCCTTTGTTTACCTTGCGATAGGGCGCGATCAGGAAGCCATACTCATCGACGGTGGCGTAAATGGCCAGGCTGGAGATAAGGCCGATGTTCGTACCTTCAGGAGTTTCAATTGGGCAAATGCGGCCATAGTGCGAAATGTGAACATCGCGAACTTCGAAGCCGGCACGCTTGCGGTTCAACCCGCCTGGGCCGAGGGCCGACAAGCGTCGCTCGTGGGTTAGTTGCGACAATGGATTGGTCTGATCGACAACCTGTGAGAGCTCGCCGCGGCCAAAGAAATACTCGATGGCGGCCGAGATGCTCTTGGGATTGACCAAGCTGCGGGGCGTCATGTCCTCAAGATCTTTGAGGCTCATCCGTTCTTGGACTGTGCGGCGGAGCTTTAGAAATCCTTTTCGCAGCTCATCGCTGGCCAACTCATCGATTGTCCGTAGGCGGCGGTTGGCCAAGTCATCAATGTCATCGATCTTGGCTTCCGCACCGGTGACCATCAGTTCCATGAGATAGCGGATGGCGGCGATCAAATCTTCGGCCCGCAGGGTCATCTCTTTTTCAGGGACTTCCTGCTTCAACTTGCGATTGAGGCGGAAACGGCCCACGCGGCCCAGCCGATAGCGATTGACGTCGTAAAACTTCTCATTGAAGAGCGTGCGGGCCTTTTCCAATTGAGGCGGATTGCCGGGACGCAAGCGCTGGTAGATGCGAAGCAGGGCCTCTTCGTGGCTGGCAGTGGTGTCATCCGTCAGACTGTTCAAGAGCAGTGGAACCTTCGGCAGTTCGATCACCTCCACTTTGCTCACACCGCTGGTGGCGATCGTTTCGGCCTGATTCTTAGAAATCTTGTGGCCGGCTTCGACGATGATTTCGCCGGCGCGGTCGCTGCTCGTCGGGTAACACACGTCATCGACCGAAATCTTGCCCTCGATCTTCGCGACACTGCGGCCATCGACGATCTTCTCGGAAGTCGTTTCGTAAAACTCGCGCAAGATATCCGTATCGGTGCTGTACTTCGGGCTCATTGCCCGGAGCAGCGTGAGGGCCGAGAACTTGCCGCTTTGATCGATGCGAACGCTCAATGTTTCACGCTTGGTCGCATTCAGCTCGATCCAACTTCCGCGCTCGGGAATGATGCGGCAACTGGGCAGCTTGCGGTCGCTGGTCCCATCCTGCTCCATCACGAAATCGACACCCGGGCTGCGATGCAACTGGCTCACCACGACGCGCTCGGCGCCATTGATGATGAACTCGCCGCCGCCCAACATGATCGGGATGTCGCCCAAATAAACTTCTTCTTCAATGGGCTGCTCTTTGTTCAGCCGCAGCCACACGCGAAACGGCTTGCCATAGGTTAAACGGAGCTGCCGGCACTCGTCCGGGGTATATCGCGGCTTGCCCAACTCGTAGCGCAGGTATTCGAGCTTGATGGTCTTGTCGTAGCTCTCGATCGGAAAAATTTCGCGGAGCACGCCTTCCAGGCCGTGATCTTTACGTTTATCCGACGAAGTTTCTTCCTGCAAGAAAGCTTGATAGCTGTCCGTCTGAATCTTCGTCAGGTCGGCGATAATGTGGGCTTCACGTCCGCTGCCAAATCGGCGGATCTCGCGGGGGGTTAATCGCCGTTGTGCGGGAGTGGCCATATACCCTATGCTCCGAAAAAATGTGGGCTCGCTCGTGGGGTGGGCAATCGTCCGTGCTACTGCATGGCTATTCGGGGTTCGTTATCCGTGAAAGCCGTTTCAACCAGGAAATCAAATAACTACAGCCGAGCGGCACGAGGCTCGGCTAGGCAACAAAATAGGCGGGGGCGGCCGGATTGGCCGGCAGGGAATGCGCGCACTTTCACCCTTAGCCAATCCAGTTGCCAAAAAAGCTGGAAAGCAACAGGGTAAATACAAAGCAAAAACCTGTCCGCGCCGTCGCCATTAGCGGGATGGCGATACGGCGGCTCGCGGTGACCAATAGCGCACTTCCCCTATCAGCTTACAGCAAACAACCAGGCCTTGACTACCGGACTTCGGCGAATTACTGGACTTCGTTAGGAAACGGTATTCGTTGAAAAACGGCCGTTTGCCAGAGGCAAATGAGCCCCGGCTGCCCTGCCAGCGAGCAGCCGTGACTTTTTCAAGCGAACTGAGTCCAGACCGGCACGCCAAACGTGCCCAACCGTAATTGACTCGCCGTAACCGACTACTTGACTTCGACGGTAGCACCCGCCGCCGTGAGTTCGGTCTTGACCTTCTCAGCGTCTTCTTTCGATACCTTTTCTTTGATCTTGGCGGGCACGCCTTCGACCAGTTTCTTGGCGTCCATCAGCGAAGCGCCGGTGAGGTTCTTCACGATCTTCACCACGTCGAGCTTCTTGTCGCCGAACGAGGTCATGACCACGTCGAACTCGGTCTGAGCGGCCTCGACTGGGGCGGCCGGGCCAGCAGGGCCAGCCATCATGACGGCGCCGCCTGCGGCCGGCTCGATGCCATACTTTTCCTTGATGTAGTCGCTCAATTCCTTAGCTTGCTTGAGCGTGAGATTGGCGATCTGATCGCCAAGTGCGTTGATATCAACCTCTGCCATGGGAACCGGTCCTTTCTGAAGACTGATTTGAGTTGTTTGATTTGGGGTCTGGGAATGCAATTTTGGTTATGCGGCTGGCGTTTCTTCGCCTTCCGATTTCTGCTTGATCTGGCTGAGCAGCTTGCCGCCGGGGCTGTTGAGCTGCGACAGGAGCTTCGAGCCGGGCGAGAGAATCTGGCCGAGCACGATGCTGATCTGACCGGCACGGTTCGGCCACTTGCTGACCTCGATAACCTTCTCGGCTGTCAGCTTTTCACCGTCCATTACACCGCCCTTGGCGGTGAACTTCTCGAATTCCGGCTTTTTGTGAATGGCGACGAGTTCTTTGGCCAGCGAGACGAAATCCTCACCGCCCCAGACTACCGCCAAGCTGCCTTCATTTTCGTCAAAGGCCTTAGCGATCGGCGTACCTTCGGTCGCACGCTTGGCCAGGCTGTTCTTGACGACCAGCAGGCTAATGTTCTTGCTCCGCAGCTCTTTTCGCAGCGCAAAGGTGTTGGCCGAATTGAGGCCGATGACATTGGCCAAGAGCGCGTCGTTTACGCCCGTCAGCCGCTGCTTGACTTCGTCGGAAATCAGATTTTTTAGTTGTTTGCTCATGGCAGTTGTCAATTGTCATTTGTCAGTCGTCATTTGCCTTACAAATGACTAACGACCCATGACTGCTTTCTTAGATTGCAATTCGTACCGACGGGCTCATGGTCGCACATACGGCGACGCTCTTCACGTACTGGCCTTTGATCGAATTCGGCTTCAAGTGCAGCACGAAGTTGATGAAGGCCTCAATGTTGTCTTTGAGCTGCGGTCCCTCGAAGCTCATCTTGCCGACGACGGCATGCACGATGCCACCGTTATCGTTGCGGAACTCGACCTTGCCCGCTTTGTATTCCTTCACCACTCTGGCCACGTCCGGCGTGACCGTGCCGGCACGAGGTGAGGGCATCAAGCCGCGCGGACCAAGCACTTTGCCGAGCGGACCGACCAGGCCCATCATGTCGGGCATGGCAATGCACACGTCAAACTCCGTCCAGCCGTCCTTGATTTTTTGAGCCAGATCTTCCTGGCCCACGACATCGGCCCCGGCCGCTTGCGCAACAGCCACCATGTCCCCTTTGGCGAATACGGCGACGCGTTGCGCCTTGCCGATGCCATGCGGCAGCACCACCGAGCCGCGGATGATCTGGTCCGCCTGCTTGGGATCAACGCCCAGACGCATGTGGATTTCCACGGTCTGGTCGAATTTAGTGTTGCCGAATTTTTTTAGTTTTTCGACAGCGGCGGCCAGCGGCACAGCGTCGTCCGTGCGTTGACTGGCGAGAGCGCGAAAGCGTTTTGATTGATTTGTCATGTTTTTGTCAGTTGTCGCTGGTCATTAGTCATTTGTTTCCCCTGTCATTCCTGCAAATGACAAGTGACAAATGACAAATGACGACCTAACCTTCGACCACAATACCCATACTTCTTGCCGTCCCCGCGATCATGCTGATCGCATGTTCCGGGTCGCGAGAGTTAAGGTCTTCCCATTTTTCTTTCACGATCTCGGCGAGCTGGGCCTTCGTGACTTTGCCAACCTTTTCCTTGTTGGGCACGCCGGAGCCTTTGGCGATCCCCGCTTTGATCTTGAGCAGCGCCGAAGCCGGCGGGCTTTTGGTTTTGAACTCGAACGAACGGTCGCTAAAGACCGTCACGATCACAGGAATCGGAATGCCGTTGAACTGGCGCGTTCGCTCGTTGAATTGCGAGACGAACTGCCCCAAGTTGATGCCGAATTTACCGAGCGAAGTGCCGACTGGCGGAGCAGGCGTCGCTTGCCCACCCGTCACTTGAAATTTCGCTTGTCCAGTTACTGTTTTTGCCTTAGCCATAACTATTCTTTTTTGTCAGTTGACAGTTGTCAGTTGACAGTAGAAGTGCCTAAAGCACTACCCACTGCCTACCGTCCACTGTCACACAGCTTCAATCTGCCAATGTTCGATTTCGACGGGAGTGGCCCGGCCGAAAATATTGATCATCACAGTCACGCGGCCATGCGTCTGATCGATCGCGTGGACATCCCCTTCGAAATTCTGAAAGTAGCCTTCCTTCACGCGAACGCGATCGCCCGTTTTGAAAGGAATGGCCGTTTTGAGGTCCGCGCCCTCTTCCTCGGGCAGCACTTTGCTCGATCGTAAAATCCGTTCAACGTCTTTGGGTTCCATCGGGGTCGGCTTACCGGCCGAACCCGTGAAATCGCCGATTCCACCCGTCTCGCGCACCACAATCCACGATTCGTCGTTCACCGCCATGTTGACCAGGATGTAGCCGGGGTAAAGCTTCTTCTTCACCACCCGCCGCTTACCGGTCTTCGTGAATTCGACCACGTCTTCAGTCGGAACGACGATCTCTTTGAAGTATCGCTCCAGGCCGTTCATCTTTACCCGCCGCCACAACGCGTCCTTGATCGAATCTTCGCGGTTCACCTGGACTTTCAGGATGTACCAGTCGAATTTCAGATCTTCGTCGGCGACGTTTTCGTCGATCAGGAACAACGGGGCCGCGAACGGCGCATCGACTTCGGGCTCTCCGACCGACTCTTCCTCGTCCTCAATTGACGCGGCCTCGGCGGCTTGCTCTTCAACCAGTTCGTGCGCAGCGCTGATCGCTTCGGGTAATGGCGGAAGCGGTGCCCCCGGAAGCACCGGTGGCGCGGCCTCGGCCAACGAAGGAACCATGCCCTCCGGCGGCTGACTCTGCTGCCCCATGCTCTCCGGCTCAATGCTCACGGCCAGACGCCTTTCTTTCAATCCAAATATCGTTAGGTCACCACGCCAATTGCACGCAGCAATTGGTCGAGGACCACGTCGTATGTAAACAACACCATCGTCAACCCAAACATCAACACAATCACCACGATCGACGCTCGTATCAGCTCCGTTCGCGATGGCCACGAAACCTTGTTCATCTCCGCTTCAACGGCGATCAAAAAGTCGGCAAATGCGGACATGTTCACCAGCCGATAGCCGAGCCACAGCCCGGCAATCAGGAGGAGACCGGAAATCCCATAAGCCATTTGCGGCGACGTATGCCAATCGAGCATCAGCGACCGGTTCGATCGCCAGGCACCCAAGGTAAACGCCACCCACACCGCCAGGCACGTCAGTTGTCGCACCAGTCGGCCTTGGCTCCGCTTGTACACCTCCACCTTAAACAGCTCTAGGACGGCTTGTGACCACCCACTGCTGGATACCTGATTGTCCTTCGTCATAACGGCTGTCCGCGATCCGTGCGGTCCCATGGTTTTGTCTCGTCTTGATTGGGAAACGGAACTCATCCGACGCCCTACTGGTCGCTATTGGAGACAGGGGCGGAGGGAATCGAACCCCCAACCTGCCGCTTTGGAGACGGCTGCTCTGCCAATTGAGCTACACCCCTAATAAAAGCTCCAATGACCAATGTCCGAATGACCAATGAGTGAATTTCATTGGTCATTGGTGCTTGGTCATTTGTTATTCCAAGATTTTGGTTACCACGCCCGAGCCGACAGTCTTGCCCCCTTCGCGAATAGCGAAGCGGACACCGTCGTCAATGGCGATCGGCTTGTGCAACTCGACCGACATCCTCACGTTGTCGCCGGGCATGCACATCTCTGCGCCAACCAGGTTCGCCGTGCCGGTAACGTCTGTCGTGCGGAAGTAGAACTGCGGGCGATAGCCGCTGAAAAACGGCGTATGCCGTCCGCCTTCGTCTTTGCTCAAGCAGTAAACTTCAGCTTCAAACTTGATATGCGGTTTGATCGATCCAGGCTTCGCCAAAACTTGACCACGCTGAATGTCTTCTCGGCGAACACCACGGAGCAAACAACCAACGTTATCGCCAGCCCG
>JANNTN010000325.1:0-5305 GCA_031394445.1 Anatilimnocola sp. | reverse complement strand
ACCCCGTTTGTCCGCTCGCTTGGCGCGGGCACTATCGACAAGGATGTGGCGCATCGCGGTTGCGGCTGATGCAAAGAAATGCCTTCGGTCGCGGTAACTCCGCTCAGTTTCGCCATCCACCAGCCGCACATACGCCTCATGTACCAGAGCCGTCGCACTGAGCGTCTGCCCCGGCTTCTCCTGCGCTAGCTTTGCTGCGGCGAGTTTGCGAAGCTCGTCGTACACAAGCGGTAGGAGTTGTTCCGCGGCCTGTGGATCGCCCTGCTCAATCTGCGACAGAATGCGGGTGACGTCGGACATGAGAGGACTAACCGACGAAGGAGCGAGCGACCGATGATTCGCGCATTACGCTACCTACCGGAAGGGCAATTGTCGAGCGTCGGCTACCCTCAAGACCGTGGGGACCGCGTCGCAGAATACGTTCGTATTGTGACACGGCCCGTCCAATGCCCCGGGAGTTGCAATCGCCAGGTTCTCGCATTCCGAAGAACTCATCTCGCTATTCAAAGCACCGAGTACCCGTGAAAATCGAGGTTCTTCGGACTGGGCTCGGTCGCCCAGGTATGAGGGGGAAAAGCGGAAATCTTGCTTGAGCAGCTGGCGAGTACCCGGCCGAGATGTTCATGAACGCCGGCCTAAGGGCCGATCTCTGATTCCTAAGAAAAAGATCCAGCTGGCCGCTCGCCGGGCAGCCCACTGCCTCCAGTGGGTGTCGTTCGCCTTCGAGCCCGATCAAACTAACGCGGCTTACGCCACCGCCTGGAACACGTCCCAATCCTCCCGCAGTTCCTCGGCGAAGTTGGCTGATTTGCGCCGGGGACACCCGCGTCAATCGATACGATCCTGCCGCGATCCACGAGGACGTGGAAAAGTTTCTTCCAAGTGAAATTCGCATCGCGCCGAAAAAACCGCAAAGTTGTCGGGAGTGGTGTAGCAACGGCGGCCAATAGCCGCCCACCGAAATCTTAAATCGCCTGCATGCTACTGCTCAACAACCGAGCGCCTCAAAAACACCAGCGACAGCCCCAGCCGTTCATGACGAAGCGGCACGTAACCAGCCGCCTCATCGTGATACTGGGCGTACATCAGCCCGCCGAAGAACGCCCAGGTGAGGCAGGAGACGGCGAAGGCGGCGAGCAGCGGGAACTTGCTGGGCCTACCCGACGGGAGTCGAGGGGCTTCGTAGGGATTGGGAACCATGCGAGCGATTGTAATTCGACGGTCGGTGCTTGGTCGGCAGGCCCTTGCTCGGGTAGGCAAGACTCGATCGGCGACTGCCGCTAGTATTACGCGACCCTGTGCGCCAAGAAACGAAAAAGCCCCGCGGAATGAAAGGGGGAGTCCGCGAGGCTGGTGCAATGATGACGTGCAACCGGTTCATCGGCGTGAGGGCGAGCCGGGAATCATCGGGGCATGCTCTGGCCGTTCAGGCGTTACGGTCGGCAGGGTCTGCCAGTGGAGACGCTGGGAAAGCTGAACTGAGTTTAAAATCAGCCACATGTTCACTCGCCAGCACGTCAGAATCGCAGTTTCAATCAGCGGTCTGGTCCTGCTCAATCCCGCCGTAGACGCTGGCCCGCTTTGGCTCATGACAGAAGGTGCCGTGCTGGAGGTCAGTTAATGAAGAGGTAATCGGTTTCCTCCTCAGTCAGTTAATGCTGATTGGGGCGGGGAGTCTAAATGGTTTCTAAGTACCAAAGCGAGAGAAGCAGGTAGCCAGCACCATCCACGCGGGGAATAGTCGCTCCTTGAATTCTTGCACTCGCCGATTCGCAGCCTAACTTCCAATGGTGCTAAGCTTTTGGCGACGACTGCGACTCGGCTGCACGACGATCTTTCGGGCCCCAGCTAGCGCCTGAGCAAGTCGGCGACATCTCAAATACGATGATTTGTCGGGTCTCGCTTTCGCCAATTCCATCAGCTTCTCACAGCGACGGCATAGAAAGTCCAGGGTTTCGACCAGACCTTGCACTCCTTCGTGCATACTTTCAGGGAGCTTTGGCGTACGACCGTGTCCGCTGATACCGAGCTGTTCGCGAACGGCAAGCCGGAATTCAGGGACGGTCCATCCATTTTCAAGGGCAAGCTTCTGGAACTTTCTGCGCTGGCCCGTGCCGTGCTTGCCTTCGATCGCCAACAGGATTGGAACATATCCCCAATGCAAAGGCAGTCCGTTTGGGCGTCGGCCGCGGCACAAGACTTCCAGGTCCGCGGCGGAGTAATGCCGAGCAAACGCCTTAAATTTCCGCATCGTATGCGGCGAAAACGGATGTTCGGCAGCGAAATCTCCGGTCGAGATTCCTTTGTCTTGCGAATGCAGGGCCTTCATGCCAAGGGCGTGCTGTTGCCTGAGCCGGTCGACCATGCGCTGGGCTTTGGCTGTAATTGTGGTGCTGGAGCGCCCCGTTAACGAATTCTTGCTTGGCATTGGGGCATCATAAAGGTTTCCGGGTGGTGGCCGGGGGGAAGTTCAGCGTGCTTCCGATTGGCCGAATGTAGCCTAATTACGGCAATACCATCAAACGTGCTTGGTTCCATCACGGCCGACCTGTTCAGATCACCGCGAAGTTTGAACAAATGCAACGGCCAAGCGGCAGCGGGGCGAACGCGGTGGCCGCGAGAGAACGTCGAGGAACTGAGGATCGCGGCGGCCTAAACTACTGTCAGTCCGCAGGCCAGGTCGGCGGTCACAGTCTGCCTCGGACTGCGATCTCGACCTAGAGCTTCGTTGCTTTCCTGCTTTTGCCCACCGAGTCGTAGTAGATGACCAAGTTCTTCGCTTGGTCCCAAATGGCGGTGAATGTCACGCTTCTCGGGCCCTTCACGCAGAACAGCACGCCACAGGATTTACCCTGGCGGAATAATGTTCGCTCGGTCATTGGGGCTACGGCAGTCTCAAGATCGTTCTGTTCGCAAATGGTCCGCTGTACAACCTGCCGCACGTGATCGAGTTCTTGAGTTCCCGCCAAATCCGATGTCATCGTTAGCAGCCTCTGGAGGCATGAGTCGGGGTAGCCTTGCAGAAGGAATATCGGCGAGTTTGGTGCAGAAATTCTCCGCGTTTTCCGTTAACGAATTCGCCGTAAATATCAATGGTCAGGATTCAGATGATTGCGTGCTAGCTGGCCATTTTCTAATCGACTCCCCCACCGTCGTCGCTAAGTCCGATTTTGGTCTTGGCTGGGCAAGACCGCGGGCCTGATCGGCCAGCGCTTTAGGACCTTTGAATTGTCGCTGGCGTCTTGCGTCAGGGCACCACCGAGATAGCCGGCAATGACCCCGTCAGCGGCGCCGGCGAGATTGCGAAGGCGGTTTTGCATTGGCCAGTTTGACCGGGAGATTGCGGGCGTCACTGACGCCCGCACCATCCGAAACAACCCCATTTTCCCAGTATTTTCGCGGATTGCCGAGCAGTGGCGGAAAGTTCGTTTCGCGTGGAATTTCACTAGCGAATCGCTGTTTCAGGATTAATTTTCAAGACCGGTGCCTTAAACCACTCGGCCACCCATCCGGAAGGTGTGATTGGCAGTAATAGGGATTCTAAAGGCAGTTGGAAGGTTCGCAAAGCGGCGGAGATATTGTTCCACGAGTTGGCGAGGAGTAACGTGGACCATGTTTACTCGTTGAAAGTTTGGAAGAAAGCCTGGAAAAGCGTTGATGAGCCAAGTGGCAGTAGCTCGACGTCGAATTGCCGGTGTGGCGACTGGGTGGGCCGTGTGGTTGGCGGCCATGGCGACGGCCTGGACCCAGGAGAGGCCGCCAGATTTTGGCCGGGATGTGCGGCCGATCTTGAGTGAATATTGCTTCACCTGCCACGGGCCGGATGCAGGCCAGCGGCAAGCAGGATTGCGGCTGGATGTGCGTGAAAGTGCGACGGGGCGATTGGAATCGGGAAAATTCGCGATTGTGCCGGAACAGCCGGGGCACAGTGAGATCATTCGCCGAGTTGCGAGCCAGGACGACGGGCAGATGCCTCCGGCGGAAACGGGGAAGCGGCTATCGGAAGCTCAGCAGCAGGTGCTTGCGTGGTGGATTGCCGCGGGAGCAAAGTACGAAGAACACTGGGCGTTTGTCGCCCCGCTCGCGTCAGAGTTGCCGGCGGTTAGCGATAATATGTGGCCAAAAAACGAAGTCGATCGATTTATTTTGGCGCGCCTGGAAGCCGCGGGTATTTCGCCATCGCGTGAAGCGTCGGCAGCGACACTGGTTAGGCGGCTGAGCTTCGATTTGACGGGTCTGCCTCCGACGATTCAGGAGGTCGAAGCGTATCTGCAGGATCGCTCGCCCGATGCGTATGAGCAAATGGTCGATCGATTGCTCGCGTCGCCGCATTATGGCGAACAGCGGGCGCGTGATTGGCTCGATGGGGCGCGGTATGCCGATACGCACGGATTTTTCACGGATCACGAGCGATTCATGTGGCGCTGGCGGGAATGGGTGATCGACGCGTATAACCAAAACGTGCCCTTCGATCAGTTCACCATTGAGCAACTGGCGGGGGATTTGCTGCCAGAGCCGACGATCGAGCAGCGGATTGCCACGGGATTTAATCGCAATCACATGGTGACGGAAGAGACGGGAGTGATTCCGGAGGAATATCGCACGGAATACGTCGACGATCGTATTCGCACCACGGCGGCGGTGTGGATGGGGCTAACGGCCGGTTGTGCCCAATGCCACGACCACAAGTATGATCCGCTAACGCAGCGCGAATATTTTCAGTTGTTCGCGTATTTCAACAACGTGCCGGAAACGGGAATCAGCGGTGGCAAAAAGAATGCGCCGCCGCTCTTGGATTTGGCGACGAGTGAGGAAGCCGGGCGGCGCACAGAGCTGCGCAAGCAGATTGTGGCCCTCGACGCGAAACTCAATCCGCGCAGGGCGACGGGAGAGGACGACGACGACACGAACGACAGGCCGGAAATTGACACTGCTGATCGACCAGCGTTGGAGACACAGCGGACGCGCCTCCTCGCCGAGGAGCGGCAATTGCTGTTGCGAACGACGGCGATGGTCATGCAGGAACAGGAGAAGCCGCGTGAGACATTTGTGCTGATGCGGGGCCAGTACGATCAGCCGGGAGAGCAGGTATTGCCGGGAGTGCCAGTGTTTCTACTCCCCCTGCCGGCCACGGCACCGAGCAATCGTCTGGGATTCGCTCAGTGGCTGGTCGATCCGCGGCATCCGTTAACTGCTCGGGTCGCGGCCAATCGGCATTGGCGGCAGGTGTTTGGCGAGGGATTGGTAAGCACCCTTGAGGATTTCGGTGCTCGTGGCGAGCCGCCCAGCCATCCCGAACTGCTCG
>JANNTN010000313.1:0-9681 GCA_031394445.1 Anatilimnocola sp. | reverse complement strand
GCGCGGAAGGTCCACCACGCGCAGAAACCACAGCAGACGGCGAAGACCGCGAAGCCGAGCGACCACATGAAGGCTTGCTGTCGCGAGTCCCAATAGATCTCGAAGAAAAAGGGATAGCTGAGAAGCGCGAGCAGCGAGCCGACGTTCGACAAAGCAAACAGTCGATAAGGCGAAGCGCCCTCGAAAGCGTCACTGAACCATTTTTGGAGGAGCGGTCCCGTTGAAGAGAGGGCGAAGTAGGGCACGCCAACGGTGACACCCAGGAGCATGAGAATCTGAAGCAGCGGCGATTTTTCGTCGCCGGTCGGCTTGAGCGATTCGCTGGGGGAGATTTGAGTGTAGAGCGTGAGGGAGGCGGCAAACGCGAGCAGAGCAAGGTGCAACACGAACTGGCCGCGGGCCTTCAAATAGGTGCTGGTGAGGTGGGCATAGAGATAGCCGGCAAAGAGCACAACTTGAAAGAACAGCATGGCGGCGGTCCACACCGCTGGGCTACCACCGAACCAGGGCAGAATAAACTTGCTGATGAGCGGCTGCACCTGGAATAGGAGGAAGGCGCTCGTGAAGATGGTGATCGCATAAGCGGCGATCACGGCGGAACCGCCAGGCGACGGGGCGGCCTGGGGAGCGACGACCCACGCGGGCGAGGGCTCGATGACAGCTTGATCCACGGATCGGTCCTTGGGCAGACAAGAATGGGACAGGCAAACATAAGCGTAAGAGCCAGAAGCCTCACTATACCGACACGATTCGCGGGGGCAAAAAGTTCGCCAGTAAGCCATGCAAAAATGAGGCCCTCGGAGTCCGAATGTTGTGATTGGGCCGACTTTGCCGTACTCTAAAGCTTTCCCACCTCTCGACTTACCTGCCCTCCCGGTATCTATGCGTCGTCCTTTCTTATCGCTTGCACTGGCGTGTTTGTTACTTTGTCCGGCGGCAGATCGCAATTTATTTGGGCAGCAGCCGCAAAACGACACGGACGATGCTCCTCAAGCCGGCCCATCGGCCTATGTCGAGCTGGTACGAGCGGATCAGCCGGTGGCGTATTGGCGGTTTGAGGATGACAAAGCGAGTGGCGAGCACGGAGCGTCGCCGTGGAAGATGCAGCAGATGACGGGGGACGTGAAGTTCTTACAGGCTGGTCCGCGAAATCAGAAGTTTCCGTTGTTCGACGCCGGCAACCACGGCGTGGATTTCACGAAGGCGGGTTCTTTAAGGTATGACGATCCGGGGGAGCAGAGTCCCTTCGATTTTGGTGCGGGGGACTCGATCACACTGGAGGCGTGGATCAATCCGACGAAGATCGCCAGCGGGCAGCAGGTTTATATCATTGGCAAAGGGCGAACCGGCAACAAGGCATTCCCGGCTGACAATCACAATTGGTCGCTACGACTGGTGGGCAAGGAACGGGGGTGCCACATCTCGTTTTTGTTTCGCGGAGAGCAGAACCGCAAGGGTGAGCAAAACGATTATCACCGCTGGACAAGCGAGGCGGGCTTTGCGGCTGGCAGCGGGTGGCATTATGTGGCGGTGACTTATCAATTTGGGCGCGGCGACTCGATTGTGGGATATATCGACGGCCGCGCGACGAAGGGCGTTTGGGATTTAGGCGGCAAGAGCGACGCGGCACCGGTGGTTGATAACGATCAAGTTTGGATCGGCACGGGAAACGGCGGCGGGACGAGCAATTCGTTGATCGGTGGCATCGATGAAGTGGCCATTTACCGGGCGGCGCTGCCGGCAGAGCGGATTGCGTCGCGGTGGAAGGCGGTTCAGCCGAAAGCCTATGTGAGCGATGTGAAAGTTCCCGAGCGAGAGGTGGTGGTGGAGGTGTTGGAGGGCATTCCGGATGCGTGGAGCTGGGATTTTGTCACGCCGAAGCCGAGCGAGCGATTTAGTCAGCGGGAGCTGGCGTTTGTTGAGTTGCCGAAAAAATATAACGGCCACGGCGTGATCGACGACCGGTCGGGGGCGTTCGTATTGTGGGCTCATGCGAATGTGGAATTGCCGACGGGCAAGCAGCGGCTGCTATTGCGGTCGCGAAACTCGGCGCGATTGTTCATCGACGACAAGCTAACGGTGGAAACGCCGTTCATGTCGAGCAAGACGGACGGGCACAATCCGTATAAGCCGGTAGTGAGCGAGATTTCGCCACGCATTCGGCCGCTGCAGCCGGGCGATAGTGAAGTGGTGAAGGAAGTGGAGCTGCCGGCGGGAAAACATCGGTTGCGGCTGGAGGTTTTTGTCGGTGGAAAGAAGCATCGGCCGGAGGTGGGCGAGACGAGCGTGTCGGTTGCGCCGGCCGGTAGCGATGACTTTTGGGTGCTGGGATTTTCGGAGACGAATACGAGCGGAAGTCTGGCGGCGTTTCCGCTGACGGATGCGGGCTGGCTGTCGTGGGAAAACGATCGTCGCGAGGAAATGCTGACGATCAATCAGCGGCGGCGGGCGGAGGCCAGCGCGGAATATGCGGCATATTGGCGGAAGCGGCACGAGTGGGTGCGGGATGTCGTGGGGCGGGCCTCCGGCCGGCCTGAGAAATCAATCGATGCGTTTATCGACGCGCGACTAAAGGCCGAAAAGATCGCGCCCTCGGCTCGCGTTGACGACCTGGGCTTCGTGCGGCGGATTTATCTTGATGTCATCGGCGTCACGCCGACGGCCGAGCAATTGGCGACGTTTGTGAAAGATTCGCGGCCCGACGATTCGCCGCTGGATAAGCGCAGCCGGCTGATTGACGAACTGCTAAAGCAGCCGGGCTGGGCGGATAACTGGGTGGGCTATTGGCAGGATGTTTTGGCGGAAAACCCGAATATCGTCAACCCGACGCTGAACAACACAGGACCGTTCCGGTGGTGGATTTATGAGGCACTGCTCGACAATAAGCCGCTCGATCGATTTGCGACGGAACTGGTTTTGATGGAGGGCTCGACGCGATATGGCGGGACGGCAGGCTTTGCGATTGCGAGCGAGAACGACGCGCCGCTGGCGGCAAAGGCCCAGAACATCGGGCTGGCGTTTTTGGCGTTCGACATGCGGTGTGCCCGCTGCCACGATGCGCCGAGCCATGATTTTTCGCAGGAAGATTTGTTCAACCTGGCGGCGATGCTGCATCGGGGCGAGCAAACGCTGCCCAAGACGAGCACGATTCCCGGTGATGACGCGGCGCATGCGTCGCTGATCGTGAAAGTGTCGCTGAAGCCGGGGCAAAAAATCGCGGCGAAGTGGCCGTTCGCGGATGAATTGCCGGGTGAGGTGTCGCGCGATTGGTTGCAGAGTGCGAACGATGCGCGGGAGGAACTGGCACTGCGAATTACGTCGCCGCAGAATCCGCGGTTTGCGAAAGTGATGGTGAATCGCATTTGGCAGCGGTATCTCGGTCGTGGAATCGTGGAGCCGGTCGATGATTGGGAAACGGCTCAGCCGTCGCATCCCGAGCTACTCGATTGGCTGGCGCGGGAATTAATGCAAAACGGCTACGACGCGAAGTATATCGCTCGGCTCATTTTTAACTCGGCCGCGTATCAACGCGAGCCGACGGCGGATATTGAGAAGGTCCGCGTGCTTGCCGCGCCGCTGCGGCGGAGGATGACGGCGGAGCAGGTGCTCGATTCGTTGCTCTTGGCCGCAGGCAAAGAAATGCATACCGAGGAGATGACTGTCGATTCGGATAGTAGTCGCCTGGAAACGTCGTCGATCAACTTGGGTCTGCCGCGGCGGGCCTGGCAGTTCACAACAATGGGGAACGAGCGGGATCGGCCCAGTTTGTCGCTGCCGGCGGCCCAGTTGGCCGTAACGCTCTTGGAAACTTTTGGTTGGCGGGCAACGCGGCAAGATCCGCTGACGTATCGCGAGAAAGAACCGACTGTTTTGCAGCCGGCGATTCTGGCGAACGGCGTGGTGGCGAGACGAATTGCCCAGCTCTCGGAAGATAGCCAGTTTGTAATGCTGGCGCTGGCGGCGGAGACTCCGGCCGATTTTGTCGAAGTAGCTTTTCGCCAAATTCTATCGCGCTCGCCCACAACTGCCGAACGAGATTTGTTTGTGTCGCTACTCGGCGATGATTTCAGCAGCCGGAAGACGGGCGCGACGCTCGGACCGGTTCCCGGCTGGCCTGCGCGGGACGGCGTGAGCTGGTCGAATCACCTTTCGACCGAAGCAAACCAGGTTCGCGTGGCCCGGCAACGGGAATTCGAGAAGGGTGACCCGCCTACGAAGCGGCTGAAACGCGACTGGCGCGAACGGGCGGAAGATATGGTGTGGACTTTGATCAATAGTCCGGAGTATGTATGGATTCCGTGAGAGAAAATGGTCGCGGATGAACGCGAGTATAACGGCGGCAAAGCCGCCAAAAAAAGGCAGTTAAACCACGAATCACACGAATACACGAAAGAGGAAAGGATGTTAGCCGCGGATGAACGCGGGTGACACGGATTAAGAAAGAGTGCGACTCGTTACTAAGTGAAATGAATTGTTTGCAGGCAATAAATGAAAACCGATATGAAGATCAATTCCACACGGCGCGATTTTCTAGCCACTTCGACGGCAATAGCGGCATCCGCTGCTTGGGGAACGTCGGCCAGCGGCAATGAAACGGGCCAGAAGGCGAAGCTGGGCAAGGCAGAGCACTGCATTTTCATGTGGCTCGGCGGTGGGGCGGGGCAAATCGATACTTGGGATCCGAAGCAACTGGGCGATCCGAAAGCGAAAAAGCCGGGGTCGTATTACAAGGCGGTCGATACGGCGATTGACGGGGTGCAGGTTTGCGAGCATCTGGCGGGGTGCGCGAAGGTGCTCGATCGGTTCGCGCTGGTGCGGACGGTGCATCATGAAGTGATCGATGAGCATGCGGCGGCAGTGAACCGGATGCACACGGGCCGGCCAACGAGCGGAACAATTGTGTATCCGTCGATTGGGTCAATTGTGGCCCAGCAGCGCGGGGCGGCGGGGGATGGCGTGCCGGCGTACGTGCTGATCGGTTATCCCAACGTGACTCGCGGGCCGGGGTTTCTGGGCTCAAAGCACGGCTATGTTTATTTGACGGACACCGAAAGCGGTCCCGCGGGCCTGTCGCGGGCGCTGGACATCACGGCCGATCGGCAGAATCGCCGCGAGGAGCTGCTCGCGAAGGTGCGCGAAGGTTTTGTCGCCCGCCACCAGGAAGATTCATTCATCAAGCAGTACGATGCGACGATCGGCGAGGCCCTGCGGCTATCGGGGCCTCAGTTCAAGCGGATTTTTGAGCTGGGACAAGAGCCGGGGAGCTTGCGCGAGGCGTACGGTGGTGAATTTGGCCAGCGGTGCCTGCTCGCACGGCGGCTGGTGGAGTCGGGCGTGCGGTTCATCGAAGTTTCGCACAACCTCAACTTCCTCAACGGCACGGGCTGGGATGTACACAACGAGGGCATCTTGCAGCAGCACCGGTTGATTCAAGAACTCGATACTGCGCTGGCCACGCTCGTTGTGGATCTCGAGCAGAAAAAGCTGCTCGACAAAACGCTGATCGTCGTCGCCAGCGAATTTGGCCGGCCGGCCGGTTTCGATGGCGGCGGCGGACGCGGGCATCACGGCAAGTCGTTCTCGGTCGCTCTCGCCGGCGGCGGCCTCAAGACCGGGCAGGCGATTGGCCAGACCGACGACCTCGCCATGAGCATTGTCAGCCGGCCGGTGTCCGTTCCCGACCTGCACGCCACGATTTGTGCCAATCTCAGCATCGACCCGCGCGAAAACCTCTACGCTGGTGAGCGGCCCGTGCCGATCACGGATGGCGGCGTGCCGATGGCAGAGCTGCTGTAAGCATTAACGCCGTCGCAGCCAAGACGCACGAAACAATCGCGCACCGTGAACGATAGCTCGGATCAAGATTTCACGAGGGCTGACCGTGTAGTAAATGATGTAATTGCCGTAAATGATCTGACGTGCCTTTGGATAATGAGGGCATACACTGCCGCTGAGTGGATGGCGGGCGAGTGACTCAACGCGAGCTAGAGCTCCTTCCAACAGCCGTTCTGCCGCTGCAGGTGAGTCGGCGGCAACGTAGTCCACAATTTCTGCCAGATCGACTTTAGCTGCTGTGCGCCAGCGAATATGACGTGAAGGTGTGGCTATCATTTCTTTCGCCGACGCTCAATCACTTTTAGGGCGTGCTTGCGGACTTGCTCATGCTCAACGGTCGGACCTTTTTCACGAGACTTCAGCAGTTTTTTTACGTTTTCGCCGAACGCCGCCTGGTATTCTTCGGGCGAAAGAAAAAAGCCAATCACTTCGGAGTTACGTGTGATCGCAACCGGCCCACTACCTTTTTGAGATGCCGTGACAAAATGATCGAAATCAGTGCGGAATTTGTCGGCGGTAACCAAGTTGTCTGTTTCCACCAGCATGCGAATATCTCCTGAATGTTGTCGCCTTAATTGTAACACAGTTATACAAAAGCCGTCTGCAACCACGTTTAGTGGGATCACCAATGCCCGCGATTCAATCTCAGCTCAAGAATGAAGAACGCGGCGGGCGATGATTGCGCGCGTCTTGCCTTCGTGAGGTGCGATCAAGATGGTGGCCTGCCCCTCCCCTGCCCCGCTCAGTTCCTTTTGTAGCTGATTGGGGTCGAGGTCGATGCCGCGTTTTTTGATTTCCAGCCGGCCGAATTGATGCTGCCGGCAGTAGGCGCGGAGTTGCTTGCGGTCGAACGGCAAAACGTCGAGCACTTCGAACGCGGCCAAGGCCAGGTCTTCGATCGCTGCGTCACCGGTCAGATAGGCGACGCCGGGGCCAAGCGCGGCCAGCGTGTGTTCGCGGCAAATCTCCGCCACGAGTTTAGCTGCGAGCACCGCGGCGGCGGGTTCGTAGAGGTAACGCTGAATGACACCGGCTACGGGAGGCCAGTCGTCGGCAAGGCCGGTGACGGTGCGGATACGATCGCCGACTGCCAGGATTGTTGCGGCGCGCTGGCCGGGCGCGTGAGCCATTTCGCCAAACCAGGCAACCTGTTGGCGGCATTCACCGCGGCTTTCGATCCATTCGCATTCGGCCTGCGCGGTCCATTCGGCGGGCGGCTGCGTGGCGGGGGCGAGTTTGATGGCGGCGTGCGGCCGGCGAGCAATCAATTGAGAGAGTGTTTCGATTGGGGGCTCGAATAGTTCCCCGCGGGTGGCGCGGTGTCCGGCCGGGCGGCGATCGGGATCGCAGTGCCAGGGACCAGTTTCATCGGCAACTCTTTCTAGCTCATTCGCAACGACCGAACACTGATCTCTCGACACGCCATGAACGCGGGCATTGGCGGCGGCGAGCAGCGTCAGTGCTTCGTCTCGATCGACGCCGCGAGCCGGCCCGCGAGCAGCCAGCGCAAGAAAGTCTCCGCCGATGCCACAGCAAAAGTCGCTGACCTGCACACCTGTGTCAAAACGGCGCGCTTTGTAAGCCGCGATTTTCTCGTCGGTGGCTTGCTCCAGCCCTTTGCGGGTAAAAAACATCTGGTCGGCCAGGAGAAATTTGTCGCGGGCCCGGCGGCGCAGCTCCAGCGTTTCCACGACAAGATGCGCCCGCTCGGGCGAAAGTGCTTTGCGGAGGTGGGGAATCCACCGCGCGGGATCAGCCGCGGGTTCCGCGAGCCAGGATTGGGCGGCTGGGCTCGTGAGCCAGTGATAATCGTCGAGATGGATGTTCACGGAAGCGATGTTCTCTCGCGACATAATTGCAAGACAAGCATAAAAAACTTTGACACATCGTAGGAGCGCGGATATGTTGGCGCTTGAATAGGGGCTATTAGGCGGGGATTCCTGATAGTCGGGCTGTGCAAACGGCCTGTAGGTGTTGGTGTCGTTTCTCCGCGGCACAGACCCAGGAAAACGGCATTGATTGCTGTCGATTTCGACGGCCCGCTGATTTTGTCGGCGGAGTCGCCGCACCCGGAGAACTTCTCATGTTAGAAGGCGTGGGCGGTAGTGGTAGCTCGGCGGTTCGCGATTCTCGCGACGACTCGCCCGATGTGGTGGAGCGCCTCGAGGAGCGGAAGTTTCAATATCCCGGTATTCCGACGACGTGCGACGGATCGGAAACGGTGGTTCACGTTGAGATCAACGTGACGCAGGCTTCGGGCGCGTTCCCGATCACCAGCTCGACCAATATGGGCGGCGGATACAACTCGGCCGTCATGAACGGCTACAGGAATCTGTGGGGCGACACGCTCATTTTCGTCGAGCCCGAGAGCGAGCACTCGGCGGCGACGTTTTGCGAGGGCTTTGCCGCCTCGGGCGGACGCGTGACGAACTTTACGTCGGGCCAGGGCCTGGTGTTGATGAAGGAAGTGCTGTACACGATTTCGGGCAAACGGCTGCCGATGGTGATGAACATCGGCTCCCGGGCCCTGACCAGCCACTCGCTGAACGTGCATGCCGGGCACGACGACATGATGAGCGTGGCCGATGTCGGCTGGGGCATGTTGTTCGGCCGCAACGCCCAGGAGTCGGGTGACCTGTGCCTCATCGCTCGCCGGGCGGCCGAGGCGTCGAACACGCCCTTCTTCAGCGTCCAGGATGGCTTCCTCACAACGCATACCGTCGAAAAAGTGCGGCTGCCGGAACTGGAATTCATGAAAGAGTTCATCGGCAAGCCGGAGGACCATCTCGTTAACCTGATGGACCCGGCGAACCCGATCATGTCGGGCGTGGTGCAGAATCAAGATTCGTATATGAAGGGCAAAATCGCCCAGCGTTGGTATTACGACCGCGTCGGGCCGGCGCTGGAAGAAGCGTTCCAGCTCTTCTACGACAAGACGGGCCGCAAGTACGACTATGTCGAGCCGTATCGTTGTGACGATGCCGAGTTCATCATCGTCGGCATGGGCTGCTACATGGAGACCTGTCAGGTCGCGGTGAATTATTTGCGGGAGAAGAAAGGCATTCCCGTCGGTTGCCTGAACGTGTGCTGCTTCCGGCCGTTCCCTTCGCGGCACATTGTGGATGCGCTCAAAAATTGCACGGCATTCACCGTGCTGGAGCGGATGGATGATCCGCTTTCGACAACCGGCAATCACTTGACGCGCGAGATCAAAGCGGCGTTTTGCGATGCGATCACCGGCATGAATGGGCTGGAGAAGATCGACAAGATTCCTCGCATCTACAGCGGCGCGGCGGGCCTGGGCAGCCGCGATGTGCGGCCGGGCGATTTATTCGCCGTCGTCGATAATATGATCGAAGATGGTCCGGATTATTTCTGCGTGGGGATCGATCACGCGTTGGCTTTGAAGGTGAAAGAGGATCCTGACCTGCGCGAGGCGGGGTCGTTTTCGATGCGCGGGCATTCGATCGGCGGGTTCGGCAGCGTGACGACGAACAAGGTCATCGCCACAATTGCCGGCGACGTGTTCGGCATGGATGTGCAGGCTTATCCCAAATACGGCTCGGAGAAGAAAGGCCTGCCGACGACTTACTACCTCACGATCGCCAATCAACACATTTACCTGCACAGCGAATTGGAATTCGTCGATCTGGCCGTGCTGAACGATACGACGGCTCTATTCAGCGGCAACCCGTTGAAGGGACTGGTTCCGGGTGGCGCGGTCATCATGCAATCCACTTTCAATAACCCCCAAGACGTGTGGGAGCGGATTCCGGCGCACCACAAGAAGTTCGTCCGCGAACAGAAGATTCACGTCTATTTCGCCGACATGGTGCAAATCGCCCG
>JANNTN010000298.1:0-8425 GCA_031394445.1 Anatilimnocola sp. | reverse complement strand
AACCCTTTTTCAACCGCGACAGCAGCAATTCCACCGCGCATTCAATTTCTGCCTCACGAAAACAGCCCGACGCCCCAACCAGCTCGTGGATTTTTTGAGCATCCGTCCGTTTCGGCTTAGAACGAAGTTTGACAGTCGTTGGAGGTGAGTGCTGAGTAAGTGAGTAGTGCGTGACGGGAATTATCGCCCCAGCCTCTTGCTCCCTGACCTCCGACTTCTGATCTCTGACCTCTGACTCCTGTCCTCCTGCCCCCTGCTCCTTCGGCCACTCCGCATCCCGAACAATCCACTCCACCGCGGATTGCAGCGCCACACCGTCCCGGGCCAGCGCTGCGGCATAGCCGCCGTCGGGGGCCAGGCTGGGATTGGCGTTGATCTCCAAAATCCACGGCTGACCGCGCTCATCGACACGAAAATCGATGCTGGCATAGCCGCCTAGGCCAAACAACCGCCAGCAATCGAGCGCTAAGCCGCGGAGCGTGTCGAGTAACGGGCCGTCGGAATCGGAAAAGTCGAAAATTCGTGAAATTTTAATGTGTTCGGCGGCTCCGTCTCCCTGTTTGGCGGCATATCCGACGATTCGCGGCCGACCGGAAGGAAAATCGCGGAAGTCGATTTCAGCCGGCGGCAACACCCGCGGGCCAGTCGGCGTGGCAATGAGCGACAGGTTGAACTCGCGGCCGACGATGAATTGCTCGGCAAAGCAGGAATAGCCCAGTTGCCGCGACCGAGAGGCGATTTGCTCGCGCACCATTTCGCCATCGCCAGACATAATCACCGCATGATCGTTGAGACCGACCGAGGCGTTTTCCCAAACAGCCTTTATAATGTACGGCGTGGCAAGCGGTTGCTCCTCGGCTTTCAGCACCGTCCAGTCCGCTGTGGGAAGGCCCGCCGCGCGCAGCCGTTGCTTGGCCAGCGGCTTGTTATTCGTTAGATGAAATACATCGGCCGGCGTGCCCGTATAGGGCAAATCGAAATCGTCCAGCAGCACCGCGGCCAGATGGGCCAGGCGATCGGAGCCGCCCAGCGATTCGACCAGATTGAAAACCAATTGCGGCTGCTCGCGAACCAAAGCCTCCTCGGCGGCCTCCAGATTCAGCGTGCAGGCCAGGCGGGTCGTGTGGTGGCCCAGAGAGTGCAAAGCTTGCTCAACCGCGGCCACCTGCGCCAGCACGTTGCGCTCGGCGGCAGAGTCGGAATCGGTAACGGCGTTGTGGAGGATGGTGATTTTCACGGGCAAATCGCAGTATATCGCACTAGGCTAGGGCTGCGGCGCGAGGTGCGGCAAGGGGGTCGAAGCCAGGGGGCTATCCTTGTCGCCCGGCGGGGGGAAGGCTACGATGGGCGATTCGCATTTTTGGGAGTTTTTTGCCATGCGTCATGTGCTGTCCGCGGTGGTGCAGAACGTGCCGGGTGTGCTTGCGCACGTCTCCGGCATGCTCGCCTCGCGCGGCTACAACATCGATTCGCTCGCCGTGGGCGAGACCGAAGAACCGAACCTGTCGCGAATGACGTTCGTCGTCGTCGGCGACGACCGAATTCTCGACCAGGTTCGCAAGCAACTGGAAAAGATGGTCACGGTCGTCCATGTCGATGACGTCAGCTCGCGCGACCACGTCGAACGCGACTTGATGCTGCTCAAAGTCGCCGCTCCGCCGGGAAACAGGCGAACGGAAATCCGCGAATTGGTCGAAATTTTTCGGGCTCAAATCGTGGATATCGGGGCCGAAGAGGTGATGATCGAAATTTCCGGCCGCGAAAGCAAAATCGAAGCCTTCATCCAGCGGATGAGGCCCTACGGCATCTTGGAGCTCGTCCGCACCGGCCGCATCGCCATGGTCCGCGGCCAAAGCCGCCAGCCCAAGACCGAGGAAGAAGCCGAAGAGCAGGGCCAGCTTCAAAGTGCTAAGTAAGAATTCAATGAATGCCGAATGACGAAGCACGAATGACCAATGGGTCATGGTTGTCTTTGGTCATTCGGATTCCGTCATTCGTCATTAACCTGTAATCACAGAAACTCACTTTTCGAATTCGCATTTATGCCCGCCACCATCTACTACGACAACGACGCCGACCTCTCCTTCCTCAAGGGCAAGACGATTGCCATCCTGGGCTACGGCAGCCAGGGACACGCCCAAGCCCAGAACCTGCGCGATAGCGGCGTGAACGTCGTTGTTGGCCAGCGCCCGGGCAGCAAGAACTACGACTTGGCCATCGAGCACAAGTTCAAGCCCGTTTCGGCCGAAGATGCCACGAAGGCCGCCGACATCGTCAACATTCTGCTGCCCGACGAAGTTCAGGGTGATGTCTATCGCACGTCGATCAAGCCGAACCTGAAGAAGGGGGCCATCCTGATGGCCTCGCACGGCTTCAACATGCACTTTGGCCAGGTCGAGCCGCCGCCGGGCGTCGATGCCATGCTCGTCGCGCCGAAGGGACCCGGCCATCTCGTTCGCAGCGAATTCGAAAAGGGGGGCGGCGTGCCCTGCCTCATCGCCATCCATCCTGGCAGCAGCCCAGATACGCTGAAGGCCGGCCTCGCCTATGCCAAGGGCATCGGCGGCACGCGCGGCGGTGTGATTCAAACAACGATTGCCGAAGAAACCGAAACGGATTTGTTCGGCGAGCAGGTTGTTCTTTGCGGCGGCGTCAGCGAGCTCGTGAAGGCGGGCTTTGAAACGCTGGTCGAAGCCGGCTATCAGCCCGAAATGGCCTATTTCGAGTGCATGCACGAGCTGAAGCTGATCGTCGATCTGTTCTATCAGGGCGGCTTGAACTACATGCGTTACAGCGTGTCAAATACGGCTGAGTTCGGCGACTACACCCGCGGCCCGCGGATCGTCACGGAAGAGACGAAGAAGGAAATGAAGAAGATTCTCAAGGAAATCCAATCGGGCCAATTCGCCCGCGAGTGGATTCTGGAGAACAAAGCCGGTGCCCCCGCCTTCAAAGCCGTCCGCCGCCGCGAGCGGAATCATCCGATCGAAGAAGTCGGCAAGCGGCTCCGCAAGCTAATGGCTTGGATCAATTCGAAGGAAGTTTAGGCTTCAAATCCCATTCCTGAAGCTTCTTTGCCGCCGTGCCGAAGGGGCCGAGTTGATAAACCGCCGCGCCCGCAGGCGAGAAAATGAATGACTCGAACGGTTCAGCCAGCATCTTGTTGAGGTAGTCCGTCGGTGCGACACCGGTGCTGACGTGCGGATTGAAATTCTCACCGCTCATCTTCGGCACAAACGTCGAGACGTATTGGATGATGGCCGCGTCGCTCGCGGCGTCGTCGTGCGGAGCGGTGAATGCGCCGATGGGCCCGTTCGTTACGGTGAATGGCTTCACTGCGGCAATAATGTCCGCTTGCAGCTTGAGAATTTCCGGCGTCGGCTTCGCGCAAATGCCCGCGACCCCCACCGCGCCTGCTGGAGCGTAGTAATATTTGAAGGCTTCCAGCTTCATCGCGTTCACGTTGGCGGCGGCGAGAACTTTTTCCTGGGCAGCATAGACTTTGTCGAGGTCCGCTGTGCGGACGAAACACTGCAGCATCGTGATGTGCGGAGTGTGCGCCGCATCCAGGGCGAAGCCTTGCGGGAAGACTTTGAGCAGGCGGGCGTTGTTGGCGGCGGAATGTTGGAGCATCGTCGCATCGGGCTGCAGCAGGATGTCGATCGCGGTGATCTCAGGTTGCGCGGCGGAGAAAACGGTCTTCCAGTCATTCTTCATGCTGGCGACGGTCCAGCCTTTGGCGGCGGCTTCGTCCAGGCCCAAGTCGAGTTTGGCGAGATGGTCTGTGCGGTCGTAGGCGAATTCGCGTCCCGCGTCATCGTGGTGAACGTAGAGGCAGAATCGCGGGCCACCGCCGGCGCCGACGTATTGCAACATTTGGAGGTCGCCGTCGGAGTTGCCAAATGCCGCGATCGGTCGGCGGCCGATGTGCTGATTGATGCCGACGGGCTTCCCTCCCTTGTCGTCGTTGAAGTTCAACTCCGGCAGACGTACGATCACCGGCTGGCCGTCGCGCAGCTCGAACTTCGTCTTCACGCTGCTGCCGATCACCTGTTCCGGCGGGATGCCATAGGCTGCTTCGGCCCACGGGCGCATGAACTCGATGCCGCCACCCGACACGATGTAGTTCTTGAAGCCGTTAACGCGCAGATAGGCCAGCACTTCGAGCATCGGCTGGTAGGTCATTTCGGTGAAGTGATTGCCGGTCGTCGGATGCTTCGCGGTGGCGATCCAGTCCTTCACAATCTGCTCGAACTCCGCCGTGGTCATGCCCGTGTGCGTAGCCATGAGGAGTTCCATGATCGCACGTTCGCCGCCGGCGGCGGCGGTTTTGAGATCGCCCTTGAGCAACGAGGCGAACGGCTCCTTCTCCTTCCACTCCGGATGCTGCGGCGCGAGAGCCTTCACCTGATCGAGTGCGAAAAAGAGTTGCACCGGCAGTGGCTTCTCGCACCAGAGCGTGCCGTCATTGTCAAAGGTCGCAATGCGCTCCGCCACAGGCACGAAGTCCGGCGAGCCTTCCTTCGTCACTTTTTCGACAAAGGCGGTAATCGACCATTTTGCCGCACCGTCATTCCACGACGGTAGTGGATCGGTGGCAAATGCACTCGTCGCCAATAAAACTGCGACGATGGTGAACGCATGAACTTTCACAGAGTGACTCCGCTTGAGAATGCTCAAGAAAAAAAACGAGGAGTGCCGCTGGTAAAGGCGGCACTCCTCGTTGCGCGTTGCTTACTTGCTGGGAGCGGCCATGCCCTCAATCTGCTTCTGGAGTGACTCAAGACTCCAGTCGCCCGCCTTCTGGCTGGGCGGGAACTCCACCATGGTCTGGAGAAACTGGATGGCGACCGCCTGCATCGGCCCGAGCGCGAACGCCCGGTCGATCATCCAGTCATGGTAGGTGTTCGAATTTTCGTAGGACTTTTCGAACGGATCGCGCCGCAGATTGAAGAGCAACGGCATGCGCAGTTTGACCATGGGCTCGCGCCACACTTGCAGTTGTTTGGCTCGGTTCTCCAAGTAAGTGGCTTTCCAGTCGCCGACCCGGATGGACATGATGCCACCGTCGTCGCCGACGTAGATGAACGACTTGCGTGGCGAGTCCTCCACCTTGCCGCTGAGATAGGCAAGCAGGTTGAAGCCATCGACGTGGTTCTTGTAGGTGCGGCCGTTGAGTGCCACGCCGCCCTTGAGCAGCTTTTCCTTGATGTCCGGCGCACCGGCGGCGGCGGCAAACGTCGGCAGCCAGTCTTCGTGCGACACGATGCCATTGAGCGTCTTGCCCGCCAGGAAATGACCGGGCCACTTAATAAAGCAGGGAACGCGGAAAGCGCCTTCCCAGTTCGAGTTCTTTTCGCTGTGGAACGGCGTCGTGCCGGCGTCGGGCCACGTGTTGTAGTGCGGGCCGTTGTCGGTCGTGTATTGAATGATTGTGTTATCGGCGAGGCCGAGGTCGTCGATCAGCTTGAGCAGTTCGCCCACGTGCATGTCGTGCTCGACCATACCGTCGCCGTATTCGTCCTGGCCGGAGAGGCCGATATGCTCCTTCTTCACATGGGTGCGAAAGTGCATCCGCGTGCCGTTCCACCAGCAGAAGAACGGCGTGCCGGCCTTGGCCTGGCGGGTTATAAAATCCTTGGCGGCAGCCATCGATTCGTCATCGATCGTCTCCATCCGCTTCTTGGTGAGCGGACCGAGATTCTCAATGGTTTGTGTGCCGTTAGGACCAGCCTTGCACTTCAGCACCCCACGCGGCCCGAATTGCTCCAGGAAGGTTTTTCCGTTGGGCAATTTCATGTCCCGCGGGTAATCGCGCTGTTCCGGTTCTTCTTCGGCATTAAGGTGATAGAGGCTGCCGACGAATTCGTCAAAGCCGTGCGTCGTCGGCAAGTGTTCGTCGCGATCGCCTTGATGGTTTTTGCCAAACTGACCGGTGGCGTAGCCTTGGCTTTTCAGCACCGTGGCCATCGTCACATCCGTCTTCTGCCAGCCTTCCTTCGCACCTGGCATGCCGACTTTCGTCATGCCGCTGCGAACCGGAACACTGCCGCTGATGAACGCCGCACGACCCGCCGTGCAGCTCTGCTGCGCGTAATAATCGGTGAAGGCGACGCCTTCGCGGGCGATGCGATCGATATTCGGCGTCTTGTAGCCCATCATGCCGCGGTTATTGTGGCTGATGTTCCACGTGCCGATGTCGTCCCCCCAAATGCAAAGGATGTTGGGTTTTTTGGCCTGCTGCCCCCAGGCGACAGCGGCGAATATCCCAATGATTCCCAAAAACACCGCCGAGGAAAATCTGCGCTGCAAAGTCATGGTTGCCCCGATTGAGCAAGAAGAGAGTGTTCCGGAACACGGCGAAAGAGAAACCACCAGCCTGCCAAAACCCCGCCAGGTTCCGAGCAGTGTTCCGGCACGCAACTTCGATTCGCCGCCCGACCAAGAATCCGTAATTCTCACCATCCACTAGCAGGGCACAAGCACCGACATAAAAATTCCATAGAAACTTCTCGAAAGTTTATCGAAAAACTTTTGAGAAATAAGCCACAGATAAAACACGGATGAGCACGGATATTTCTGTCATCCGTGTTTATCTGTGTTTCATCTGTGGCTCCTTTATCTGCAGGCCGAAACTCCAAAGCATGCTGAGAAAGAACCCGCGCGAGTCTTCTGATACACTCGTATCAGCAAGCCATAGTCCCAAAGTTCCCGTCAATAACTTCAATCAAGTGCGCTGCGAAACCGGCTATCTCTGCGATGTCTGTAGCGGCGATGTAGAAAACATCTGGGATAGCGACCTCTATCTGCGCTATGTGATCGGCCAGGTCGATCCTGAAACGCTCCATACCACGCGGGAGCGGCACATCCGCTGTAATCCGACGCTGGCCCAGTTCATTGTCGATCCAGATTTCGAGCCAGTGACGATCGACGGCCCGTTCGATAAGCGACAACTCGACGTCAGTTACGTCCGCGAGCAAGAACGACTCATCACCCGCGGCTGGCGACGCCTCAAAGAACTCGCCCACCAAGAAGGCATTTCACTCCTCGACTATCCACTACCAGAAGTGCGGCGGCTTCTGGAGCAAAAGTAGCTTGCTACTTTTTTGCCGGACCCCATTCGCTGGCCCGCTGCTCGTTGAGTTCACGGACTTGCTGCTTTTCCTGCTCGGTTAGCTCACCAGACGTTTTCGGCGGCGACGGCTTTTCGCCACCACAGCCAATCAGACCTATGCAGGCAATTGCGGCAACCACACACAGCCAACTGGCTCCAGCAATTCGCAGCATGAATGGCATCTCCACGGATTACGTGCAGGGGCAAACAATTAAAACAAGAAGAGACCCGGCTTTAAGGCAGACTATCCGATTCACCGCCGCTAATGGTGCCGGCTCCCATCCAGACCACCCCGTCAATGTTCTCGGGCGCAAAACGCACGCTGCCATCGACCAGGCACACGTTGACCCCGCCTGGATGATAACTACTGGCCGGTGTGACGAGCTCCCACCATTCCGCCCCCGGACGAAAACAGGGCTTGTTGGGTGGCAGCAGCGTGTTGAAACCGTTCCGCCAGATCGAACCTTCGCGCCACGGATACCCACGCCAGTTCCAACCGCTCAGCGTCCCCGCCGTCCGCCAATCCATCGCCAGCAACGTGCTGCGAACGGTTATCGGATTCGGATCGCTAGGTCGGGTAGCCAGATAGCAATCGCGCCGTGGGTCGCGAGTCTTGGGATCGGAACCAACACCGTTTGAGACTTCGCCAAATGCTAACGTGTTGCTCGTCCCGTCCACAATCTCGGCCAGACGGACCGCATCCATCCGAGGCGGCCCTCCCGTGTACGGCACAAAGTTTGTCCCAAACGGCCCATCCCACCGATTACCGACGCGAACCCAGCTTCCCCAGTTCGTGTGATAATTCGTGAAGCCGTACACGAACCCGTTGAACGTATTCATTTCCGAAGGGCACCGAAAAATCTTGGGCCGAGCCGTCGAACCGGTTTCGTGGTTGGCCACGTCCTGCGCTGTGCCCGTATGCGCCGAAGCACCATGCGCATAGCCCTGGTTCATCTGGCCGAACACGCTTCCTTGTTCGATCACGGGCAACAGGTAGGTATGAACCGACGGTCCCCAAGTGGCCATCTGCTCGGAACCATGTGGTATCCGTTTCGTCACCGATTCAAAATTGTGCAATGCCAAGCCGAATTGTTTCAGTTGGTTCTGGCACTGAGTTCGCCGCGCCGCCTCGCGCGCCGATTGCACGGCCGGCAACAGCAGCGATACGAGCACGCCGATGATTGCGATAACGACAAGCAACTCCACGAGCGTGAAACCAAGACGACTCGTGAGCCTCAAAGAACGAGAGCCAGCCATACAGACTTCCTCCCCAAAAAAAAATCAGGAACGAACCAATACAGTGGGAGGGGC
>JANNTN010000294.1:0-7412 GCA_031394445.1 Anatilimnocola sp. | reverse complement strand
TAAGTGCGACCTGAAGCATCTGCTCAAAACGATCTGCGCGTCGCACGTCTATCAGCTCAGTTCGCTCCCCGGCGAACGGAACGCCGGCGATCGGCAGAATTACTCGCGGCACTATCGCACGCGACTGCGGGGGGAAGTGCTGCTGGACGCGGTGACCGACATCACGGGCATTCCCGATAATTTCTCGGCGATGCCGGCGGGTTCGCGGGCGAATCAACTGTGGACGACGCGCGTGCAGTCGGTGTTTTTAGATACGTTTGGCCGGCCCAATCCGAATCAAGACCCGCCCTGCGAGCGGACGAGCGATACGACCGTGACGCAGACGCTGCATTTGATGAATGCACCGCAATTGCACAGCCGGGTGACGGCTGATAGCGGCCGCGCGGCAAAGCTTGCTGCCAGCGACATGCCACCGGAGAAGATTGTTGAGGAATTGTACCTGCTGGTGTATTCGCGCCTGCCGGAAGAGGCCGAATTGGAGATAGGGCGGAAGGTGTTTGCCGAAAAAGATGTCAGCCGGCGGCAAGCAGCGGAGGATTTGTTGTGGGCGCTGCTGAATACGCCGGAGTTTATGTTTCGGGATTGATGTCGCCATGAATTGGCTCGTGACGAGTCACAACGGTCATTTGTCACTAGTCATTTGTCATTTGAAGAGGAATGGTCAATGACGGTACATCGAAATTGTGAAGGTGCTTCTCGGCGGGATTGCCTCAAGCTGGGACTGGGCGGCTTGTTGGCCGGTGGCCTCGTGGGCGCGCTTCGAGGAGTAGGGCAAGCGGCCGAACGTAGCGGCATCGCGGGCGTGGCGAATACGCGGCGGCAGGCGAAGGCGTGCATTTTGATTTGGATGGATGGCGGGCCGTCGCACTATGAAACATTCGATCCGAAGCCGGAAGCGCCGGTGGAATTTCGCGGGCAGTTCGACGCCATCGCGACGAAGACGCCAGGTGTGCAGTTTTCGCAGCACATGAAGCGGCTAGCCGCGACGAGCGACAAGTTTGCGGTGATTCGCTCGATTCGCCACGACCAGGGAAACCATGGCGCGGGCAACCACTACATGATGACGGGCACGCCGCCGCGGATTCCCGTGGGCTGCGGCGCGTTTGTGAGCTTTCATCCGAGCTTGGGTTCGGCGACGGCGCGTGAATGCCCCGCGCCGCCAGGCTTGCCAGCGTATTTTTCGCTCGGCCAGATGACGCGCTCGGGCGGGCCGAATTTCCTTGGCGCACAGTTCGCGCCGTTCGTCGTCGAGGAAAATCCCGATAGTTCGAATTTTCGAGTACGCGACGTGGCCATTCCCCGCGAGCTGAGCGAAGGACGTTTTGCGGGCCGCAAGGACCTCCGCCAACTCGTCGATCGCATGGTCCGAATCAACGACGACGCCGCGGCTGACCCGGTTCGAGATGTCGATCAATTCTACGAGCAGGGCTATAGCCTGGTCAGCTCCCGCGAAGCCCAGCAAGCATTCGACATCCATCGCGAGTCCGACAAAGTTCGTGATAAGTTTGGCCGCAACGGGCTTGGCCAGCGGTGTCTGCTCGCCAGGCGGCTGGTGGAGGCGGGCGTGCCCTTCATCACGGTCTATGACGGCGGCTGGGACCATCATGAGGATCTGTTCAATGCGTTCAACAAGCGAATGCCTGCTTGGGACAACACGGTGGCGACCCTGATCGAGGACCTGAGCGAGCGAGGCATGCTCGAATCGACGATGGTCATCGCGCTTGGCGAATTTGGCCGCACTCCGCAAATCAACACACGAGGTGGCCGCGACCACTGGTCGAACGCGATGAGCGTGCTGTTTGCCGGCGGCAAGACGCCGGGCGGGCAAGCCATCGGTGCGACGGACAACAAGGGTTTTGCCGCGATCGATCGCGTGCTGTCGCCGGAGAATTTTGTCTCGACGATCTATTCGAAGCTCGGGATGGACCCGAACAAGATGTATTACACGCATGAGGGACGGCCCGTGCATTTGGTGAGCGATCCCACGCCAATTCGGGAACTCATGGGCTAGCGACAAAAGCAAAGAAAGCCACGTATGAAACACAGATTAACACGGATGAAGCTGTTCGATCTGTGTTTCATCCGTGTTCCATCTGTGGCTAAATATCTGATTTTTATTCGATGTGCCCTATTTGTTTGCTGCTGTCTGACAGCGGTGGTTTCGGCTGCGCCGCCGAAGGTCAACAATCTAAACCCCGCAGGCTGCCAGCACGGTAACTCCCTCACCGTCACCGCTGCCGGCGATTTTTCCGCCTGGCCGGTGCAAGCCTGGGTTGATCGCCCCGGGGTTTCTTTCACGGCTGAGAAGGACAAGGGAAAGTTCAAAGTCGAAGTGGCGAGCGATGCGGCGGCAGGGATCTATTGGCTGCGGATGCACAATGCCGACGGGGCGTCGGTGTTGCGGCCGTTTGTCGTGGGCACGTTGCCGGAAATTGCCGAAAGCGAGACGAACGACTTGCCGGATAATCCGCAGGTGGTTGAACCAAAAGTAGTCATTAATGGCAAGCTCGGCAAACAAAACGATGTCGATTCGTTTCGCTTGGAGTTGAAGCGAGGCCAGACGCTGGTTGCGTCGCTTGCGGCGAATAGCCAACTCGGCTCGCCGATGGATGCGGTGTTGCAAATTTGCGAGTTGGTCGCCGAACGAAATCGAACCGAAGCCTTTATCGTCGCTCAGAACCACGATGCGGTGGGTCTCGATCCGCAAATTGTATTCACGGCTGAGCGTGACGGCCTGTATCTCGTGCGGCTGTTCGCTTTTCCGGCCACGCCGGATAGCACCATCCGCTTTGCTGGCGGCGACGACTATCTCTATCGTCTGACACTCACGACCGGCCCTTTTCTCGACCATGTACTGCCGCTGGCAGTGCCGCGCGAAGAGAGCCAGGTGGAACTGGGCGGCTGGAATCTGGGCCGCACCGCGACGACGATCGTGCCGCCACTTTCTGCCTCCGCGGAGGAGCTGACGCCGCCGGATGAGCCGCTGGTTTGGGTTTGGCGGCCCGATGTGGCGGGTGCGGTGCTGGTTTCGCGCGTGGAGATGGCCACGCAGGCCGAAAACAAGAAGATCGTGCCGCCGATGACGGTGAGCGGCCGGCTGGCAACGGTCGGTCAGGTCGATTCGTACACCTTTGTTGGACAGAAGGATAAGAAACTGCGGTTCAAAGTGGCTGCAAAGTCGTTGGGCTATCCGACGGATGCCGTGCTGGCCGTTGTCGATGAGGCCGGCAAGGCACTGGCCGAGGCCGATGACGCCAGCCGCGATGAGCGCGATCCGACGCTCGATTTTTCGCCGCCAGCCGACGGCAATTACCGGTTGCTGGTGCGGGATTTGGCTAATCGGAGTGATGTGCGGATGGTCTATAGGCTGACTGCTGAGCCGATCGAACCCGATTTTTCGTTCGCCCTGGCTGCTGATTCGTTTGTGCTGGAAAAAGGAAAGCCGCTGGAGATCGCGGTGAATGTGACGGTCCGCGACGGCTTTCGAGAGCCGATCGAAATTCGTGCGATCGGCTTGCCGCCGGGTGTCACGGCGGAGCTGGTCAAATTCGAACCGACGGGGGACGCGCCGCAGGCCGATTCGAGTGGCGGCCGTCGCGGTAAACGGAGTGGCTCGCCCGCGCCCAGTTCTCCTAGCGTCAAGCTTGTGTTCAAGACGGATGGCTCGGTGCCAGCCGGCGGTTTTCCGCTGCGAATTGAAGGCCGCGCGGCGGGTGGGAGTACCAAAGTGCGGACGGCTCGGTTTCCGCTCAACCTGCCGCTAGCAGGTTCGCACTTCGCAGTGTGGATCACGGTTAAATAAAGTTGCTGCCAAATAAGCCGTTGTTTTTTACGGATAATGTGTGGTGGATAGCTGCTGTCTGACGGGATTTCTTTTCGCGTCGCCTCAAGTTCGTGGCAAGTTGTGCCGATTATGGGGCCAGCGACGGTTCGGCAAACTGGTCCGCTGCGCTTGCGTGGACTAGGAAAACTTTGCCGGCATGATGGCGCTAGCTTGCATGGAGGCTTCCCGTGTCCCTACGGCCAGACCTAAAACGACTGACGGTGCTCGGCATTGCGGCCATCCTCTCCGGCCTCGTGGGCTGCTCGATGTTTAAGGAGCGGCCGACGCCGCAGCTCGGCGCTGAAGTAACGCCGGGGCCGCAACCCGACGGCCCGCCGGCGGCGAAGTATGTCATCGAGGTCCGGCCGGAAAAGGGAAAATCGAAATCGGTGGAGAAACAACTCACCGAACCGATTCATATCCAGTCCGCGCTCGAGCAAAGCGGGGCGCTGAAGAAATTCAAGCGCTCGGAGATCGTCGTGTATCGCCCGCTGCCGAACGGTGGCTGGCACAAGATGAATCTGGAATGGGACAAGGAAAACAATCGCGTGCCGCCGGAATACGACTATGCGGTTCTCGCTGGCGACCGGATCGTGGTCACGGAAGATCCCCGCAACATGCTCGACGACGCGATGGAGCGGACGCTGAAGCCGCTGGGGATCAATCCGCCGAAGAAGGCCGATCCGATCAAGGAGCGGTATCAGATACAAGGATGAGGGAAGTCAGAGGTCGGAAGTCAGGGATCAGAGATCGGGATGATTAGCCGGCGACGCGCCAGCGGGTGTTGAAGAGCCAGATCATGGTGACGAGGAGGAAGGCGTTGAGGGCGAGACTGAAGAGGATGTGGGCGAAGAAGAGGGGCCAGTTGCCGATGGCGGCTTTTTCGGCATCGTTGACGCTGCCGGGAGAATTGGCGGTCTTGGTTAAATCCTGAGCGTCGAGCGGCACGGCTTGAGCGGCAGCAAAAGGGCTGGTGAAGCCCGCGTTGCGAATCAAGAGCGTTGTCCGATTCTCTTCGGGACGCTCTTCGTCGTAGGGAAAAAACGTGTCGGCGAAATATTGCACGGCTAGCGGCGCGGTGAAGAGCACGATGATGGCGAGGTAGGTCGTCATCATGGCCTGCGGCGTCTTTTTGAAGAGCACCGAGCAAAACAGTGCGAGCATCGCGGTGGTTAGGCAGGTGACCAGCACGATCACCAAGTACGCGAGCACCGACAGCAAATTGCCCCAATAGACCGAGACCATGACGCAGGCCAGCAGCACGGGCCAGACCAAAAACAGCGTGAGCACGCTGGAGACGCGGAGGCCCGCGATCAGCTTGCCCCACAGAATTTGCCAGGGGGTGATGGCGGTCGTTAGCAAGAGGTCGAGCGTTTCGCGTTCGCGCTCGCCGGTGACGCTGCCGGCGGAAAACACCGGCCCGACGAGCATGTTGAACACGACGACGTAGCAGATGTACCACTTGGCGTTTTCCGGCCAAATGAAGAGACAGACGGCCATGAAGGGAATCGCCAACAACATGCTGACCTGAATGACCAGCCGGAGCATGAGCGTGCCCTGGCTGAAGATTTCGCTGCGGATTTCCTTGTCATAGACGGGGTTGGCGTCGTCCTCCATCAGGTCGTCGCGCTTGGGGGGCGCGAACAGCTTGTCGGGGAATTGATCGCGCTGAATCACGAGGCCCACGGCGTGCTGGGCCTCTTGCTCCAGATCGACCACTTCCTTGCCTTCGCTGCCTACGTCGGGCGGATGCAGGAGGAGCGCGCTGGTGTTGAAGAAGAGGGCGATGACGAGGGCCGCGGTGACGGCTGGCAGCACCGTGAGGATGAGCATCAAGCGAAACAAGCCCTGCTCGGCCAGATTCATCCAGACGATCACGCCCAAAATGGCCAGCGGCAGGATCAATAGATACGACACGACGAGCGAGGCGCTCGTGCGCTGAAAATAGGCGCTGGCGGCCACACTGATCATGCCGAACGAAATGACCGAGAGGATCAAACCGAGATAGGCAGCCAGCACTTCATACAACGACACACCGCCCAGTGGCAGACAGAGCATGACGATGGGTAGTGACGAGAAGATGAGCACCCCGAGGTGCGTGAGCGACGCGACGAGCTTGCCCAGGACGATCGCCGCGGGGCGCAGCGGGCTGGCCAGCAGCATCTCGTAGGTTTTACGCTCCTTCTCGCCGGTGATCGACCCGGCCGCGAAGCTAGGGGCCATCATGGAGGCCAGCACGAACTGGCCGACGAAGAACAGGTTTACCAGCCGCTTCGTTTGCTGCACGCTGGCGCTGCCGGCGGTGAGGTCCAGTCGCGTATCTTGAGGCCACGCGAAATAGACGACCGCGCCGAGCAATGCCTGATAGAGCAACAGCAGGACGAAGGCCCGGCCCATCCGCAGGTTCACGAGCAGCTCGCGCTGGAGCACCGGATTTTCGAGAACGTACATGAGGAAAGGCGGAATGCAGAATTCAGAATGCAGAATGTCAGGCGATTGCTTCCATGTCGATGATACAACTGGTGGATGGTGGCTGCTACCTGAGCGGTGTTGTGGGGTGCGTTAACATTCCGACAAGGGATGGAACGCAGCCCGGCTTAGCCGGAGCCAGGAAGAAGGAGAAACCACGAAAAACTTAGCGCGGCCAGTGCCGCAATCAAAGGTAAGGAACCACGAAAGACACTAACTACACGAAAAAAAGCGGGAGTCAAAGGAAAGGAATTGAACAGGAGCGAACAGATGAAACGGAGAGATGCACTTGGAACAAAAGGAAACGAAGGCAACGAAGTTGGAATTCAGAAATTTGCGCAGGCTGCATATAAACGCAGCGTTTGTAGTGCGAATGACATGAAAGAAGCAGGAGCAAGTAGTGGCCACGGATGAAACACTGATTTTCCCAGCGGGGCGAAGCCGGAGCCAAGAGAAAACCACGAATGAAACGAATCAGACAGATGTTGGCCGCGGATGAACACGGATGACACGGATTTTTTGAACAGAAGGAAACAAAGGAAACGAAGTGGAATTCAGGAATTTGCGCAGGCTGCGATGAAACGCAGAATTTGCAGTACGGATGAGAACTGAGGCGAATAATGGTGGTTCACGTACCAATAGTTTGGGTGGGTGGCGAGGAAAGGGAGTGTTCGTGGTAGGGGGCGGCCGCAGGAGCGGATAGTGATGAATACGAAGTAGGCGGGGTGAGGGATGTACCGGGGTGATTGGGAGTGAGGTGGAGTTGGGTGATGGGGAGAGGGTTTGGTGTGGTGAGCAGGGGGCGAGCAGGGGCGATGGCGTCGGATTGTGGGGTTGGATTGGGAACGGGAAAGTTGTCATAAGTCGTTGGGGTAGTTGAGGTTGACGAGACCTCAGACGATGAAGGCTGGGAGGCATCGGGAGAAGATTTGGCTTCGAGTGAGCAGTCCTCTGATGGGGGAGGGGAGGAAGCGGGTAGCGGGGAGTGCGGAACGCGAATTGGACGAGAGGCGATGTCGCTGGTGAAATCCTTGCTTGAGGCGGTGAGCGTGGGTTGGAGGGCTGGGGAGTGGGGGGCGTATTCCGCTGCTTGTCCCTCACGGCGTGAGAGGACTACTTT
>JANNTN010000686.1:0-7304 GCA_031394445.1 Anatilimnocola sp. | reverse complement strand
CATTTTTGGCGCAAGGCCAAGCAGCGCCCGCACCGCCGCCCCCGTTGCCATCCGCGCCCGCAACTCCATCACCTGCCCGGCCAGCACCAGCACCACGATCACCACCGCGCTATCGAAGTACGGCTCCACCGCGCCGCCCATGCCTCGAAAACCTGCCGGAAAAATCCCCGGCGCGATCGTCGCCAGCGCGCTATAGCCATACGCAGCCCCCACCCCCAGCGCGATCAGTGTGAACATATTGAGACTGCGATGCACAACCGACGCCCAGCCCCGCACAAAAAACGGCCACCCGCACCACAGCACGACTGGCGTCGCCAGCACGAACTGCACCCAGTTCGTCGCCGCCATGTGGTGATGAATCCAAGCACGCAATGCCGGTGCCGGCACAATCTCCGCCATCGCAATCAAAAACACCGGCAGCCCCAGCACCACCCCAATCGAGAGCCTCCGCTGCATATCGATCAGCTCAGGGTCCGGCCCATCCTCGGCCGTCGGCGTCATCGGCTCCAGCGCCATCCCACACTTCGGGCACGTCCCCGGCCCATCCTGCACAATTTCCAAATGCATCGGACACGTGTATTTCGCTCCTGCCTTCGCCGGCTGCGGTGCTGGCTTCTCACCGCCCAAATACCCCCGCGGATTCGCCTGAAACTTCTTCAGGCAATGCCCGCAACAGAAGTAGAACTTTTGCCCCTCATACTCACACGACGCCGGCGCGCTCGCCATCACCACCGTCATTCCACACACCGGATCAATCGCCGTCCCACCCAGCGGCTCATCTTCCCCCTCCGGCGGCTTACCAATTTGAATCAGGTCCATGCCGCAATTATACGCTTCCTCGGCAGGGTGGCACGTCTCTGAGGTACTCCGAAGGGCGTGCTGAAATGCCTGGCAAGAGAATTCATGAAGCCGCTGGGTGCCACTGGCGGTACTCCGGCCAGTGCTAAACGAAGCGGGCGGCTTTGGCCTACCACTCATTTTTCCAACACACCACTCGGGCTAGGACTGCGCTGCTAGAGAGGCACAGGATCGACTGCTAGGCGGTACGGGTGGTTACTGGATCGCTCTGCGTCGCCAATACAAGCCCCCGTTTTCAATCCTCCTCCTGCCACATTCGCTCCTCATTGAGCACTCCTTTCACGAATGTGGCATCCACAAGCCAGCCAGCCAACTCGATACACAAAGGCAGTAATAGAAGAGAAGCCAAAATCATAGGTGTCGCTCCAATGGGTCTGCTACAGCTAAGCGCAGACGAGCGACAGTTGTTACCGGCAATTTTCACGCAGGGTGGCACGTCCCTAAGGTACTTCAAAGAGCGTGCGACGGGTGGCTGTTGGGTCGCGGAGCGAACCACGGCAAGCATCGCGATTTTTTCTTCCATCACCAAGCCACGTCGCGTGCCACTCGCGTTCATCCACGCCTACTTCTCTGCCTATTTCGTAATACAAATCCTACATTCCATTGCGCGTTGCACAAATTTCCGCCACTTTCGCTCCTCCTTTGCTTCCTTCGTTTCCTTCTGTTCAAAATCCGTGTCATCCGCGTTCATCCGCGGCCAATTTCTGTCCTGATTCGTTGAATTCGTTTGATTCGTGGTTTCTTTGCCTTTTAGTTGCTGCTTTTTGGCGCTTCCTCATCCGCACCAATCCCGCCCCCCCCTTTCGAGAAAATTCCCCGAATTCTCGCCCGGTTTTTCGCGCCGATTGCAATGTACTAAGTAGGTCCCGCCTGCCGGGCGGGATATTTGTCTCGTTCAAAGGTTCAATGGCCAAGATCACCTTGACCGAAGATTCCACGACCACCCGAAAAGAAATCAAAGCCATTAACTTCTCAACTCACTTGAGCCCAACACCTATCAACTTCTCTACACCAATGAAAACGACCACCACGCTACTCAACTCCCATCGCCGCAACGAATTACAAACACACCCCGCCAAAACCCAACCCCTCAACTCATCCCAAAAGTTTACATATCCAAAAAATGCCGCCAAACATTACCGCCATTCGCTCCACCCCGAACTGGGGCTCCGAAGATGCATCCGAATCACTCACTAACCGCTCAACTGCTGCCCGCTAACCCCTCAATAACTGCTCAACTTGAGCGATTTGTTTCCCGACCGAAATTCCCAACCCCAGTCCACACCACGATTTACAACTTCGCCCGCGCGCTGCGCTCAACCGAGTTGAGCTGTTCCCCTACGACAGCTCGCTACCACCATCGCTTCCCACTCAGACCTTAGACTACGCCTATGCCATCGAATTTCTACAATATCGCCCTGCTTTCCCTCCCCAGCTCACTCGCGCTCGTTCTCGCGCTGTCCTGCGTTTCAACACATGCCGAACCACCGCCGGTCCAAGCGACGTGGGTTGCCACGCGAACAATCCCCGCCGAGGAGGCCCACCAAGCCGCGGCTGCTGATGAAAAGTATTTGTACGCCATCGCCAACACGAAAATCTCGAAGTACGACCGCGAGAGCGGCCAGCGCCTGGCGACCAGTTCCGGCGAGGCCAAGCACCTCAACAGCGGTTTCCTCTGGCAGGGCCGCCTCTACTGCGCCCACTCCAACTATCCAGCCCTGCCTGAGCAGAGCGAAATCAAAGTCCTCGACATCGAGACGATGCGGCTCACAACTTACAAGGATTTCGGCAATTTCGGCGGCAGCCTCACCTGGGCCATCAACGAGCAGGGGCATTGGTGGTGCAATTTCGCCCGCTACGGCGACGACAACGCCGCGACCTTCCTTGTCAAGTTCGCTCCAGAATGGCAGGAAGTCGCACGCTGGACCTTCCCACCCGAACTGATCCAAAAACTCGGCCGCTACAGCCTTTCTGGTGCCGTCTTCCGGGGCGGCGACCTGCTCGCCACCGGCCACGACGATCCGCTCCTCTTCCGCCTCCGCCAGCCAGCCACCGGTTCCGTTGTCCAATTCCTCCAACTGGAATCGATACCCTTCACCGGCCAAGGCATCGCCCTCGATCCCGCCACCAATAGCCTCATCGGCATCCACCGCGCCAAGCGGCAACTGATTCTCGCAGCACCAGCCACCCAACGCATCACGGACGAGCAACAGAGCCAGTGGCGCGGGCAGATTCGTACAAAACTATCGGTCCCCGATCCGCTGCCAGCACTCGAAACAGAAACCGACAGCCAGTTCGAGCCCGCGGACGGAGTCATTGCCGAGCGACTGAGCTATCGAACGCAATTCGGCTTGCGCGTGCCGGCCATTCTGTACCGGCCAAAATCGCACAGTGGAAAACTCCCCGGCCTGATCGTCGTCAACGGCCACGGCGGCGACAAATTCAGTTGGTACGCCTTCTATACCGGCATCGCCTATGCCCGTGCCGGTGCGGCGGTGCTCACGTATGACCCCATCGGCGAAGGGGAACGCAATAGCGACAAGAAAAGCGGCACACGGGCCCACGACAAAGTGCTCATCCCCGATGAACTCGGACGCCGCATGGGCGGCCTGATGGTGACCGACGTGATGCAAGCCGTATCGCTGCTGCGTTCGCGGCCTGAAGTTGATGGCGCTCGCATCGGAGCAATGGGTTATTCGATGGGCTCGTTCATCCTCTCCATCGCGGCCGCGGCCGATGAACGCTTGAACGCCTGCGTCCTGGTCGGCGGCGGCAATCTGGATGGACCCGGCGAATACTGGGACAAGTCAAAACCCATGTGTCAGGCATTGCCCTACAAGACACTCAGCTTCCTCGGCGACCGCCCCGCCGCGATTTACGCCCTCCACGCCAGCCGCGGCCCGACGCTGATCTTCAACGGGCTGGCCGATACCGTCGTGGCCATTCCGACGCACGGCGAGGCGTTCTTTCATGACCTGCGGCGGCGAACGACAGCCCTGGCCAGCAATCCCGAGCGAGTGTTCGACTATCGCCTCATTCCCGACGTCAGCCACCGGCCATTTTTTGTGACCCGCGACGTTGCCTTGTGGCTCGATGACAAGCTCGACTTGCCCAATTGGACCGCGGCCGACATCGAACAGATGCCCACCACGCGCATTGCAGACTGGGCAGACAAAAACGGAGTGACGATGGATCGACTTTACGTCACGGAGAACCGCGAAGGGGGCACACAGGCGATCGGCACGGGCGTTCCCGGCTTGACCCGCGATGAGCTCAGCGTGTTGCCCCTCGACCAATGGCAAGCGCGCAAGGCCGAATTCATTTATGAATCGTGGGTTGCCAAAGCGCGTGCCGCGTTAGCTACACCTGCCGCAAACTAATCGTTCGTCTCGCGGACCATCGGTTCGAGCACTTTGGTATTTCGCTCGACCGCAATCACAATTGTCCGCTGCTCCACGCCATCCGGCGTGCTGGCCACGACAGGTAGCACTTGCCGCTTATCGGGCATCGGCTGGCGAACGGTAAAAGAGCCATCCGGCCGCAGCTTGATCGGCTCGCCGCCGAGCGTGACCTTCGCATCCGGCTTCGTGCGGCCGTACAGGATCAGCTCGGCATCGACGTGGAAATCGAGGTCGCGATTGCGATTCAGAACCCGTTCGGCCCCGCTGCCAAACTGCGAGTTGCTGGAGTTGCCCATCGGGCGGCGCAGCCGCTCTTCAAAGAGTTCCTGCAACTCGCCGTTGTGGTTGCTGTCCTCGTTGTAGCCGCCACTGAGGGCATACACTCGCTCGTAATTGGCGGCGACATCGGTCCAATTTTCATCAATCACATCGCCGCTGTCCGGCGCGGGAGTATGCACCACATTGCTGCGGCACAAGGCATAAAAGCGGCCATTGGCAGCCTTATAGCCCAGCTCCGCCCGAAAACTATGCGGCGGATTGTTGACTTCGATGTACCAATTGGTCACGCCGCCATGAACTTCGATCTCCCGCGACACGCGTTCCGCGGTGCTCGTGGTGTGGCCGCCATCAACCTCGATCAGTCGCAGGACCGGTCCAGCCGTGTGCCAGTGCTCGGCGAGAGCCGCTTCCGCCCGTTTCACGCTCAGACGAGTAACCGTCCAAATCGCTTGCAGCCAATAGGAATCGCGAACCATCAGTACGAGACGGTCTTTTTCTGGAGCTTTCCGCTTGCCGGCCTTTTGTAACGTAAATGTGCCAGACAGATCCTTCAAACGCTCCCGCTCGGCATTCACACGGTGGATGCGATCAGAAATTCGGGCTTGCTTCGCCGTCGGCTTCGGCGCTTTTACGGCAGGCGCGGGTGCCTTTGCGGTAGGTGCGGACACCTTGACGCTAGGCGCGGGCGCTTTTGCGATAGGCGCGATCGTGGCTCCGTTGGATTTCGCGTGGCCATTTTTGCCATTCAACTTGGCAACGACCTTCACGCCGTTGGTGACTTTCGCGCCGTTCACATGTGCTTTCTGCACCGGCGGGGGAGCGGACAGGCGCTTCGCAATGACTGGGGCGGGCTTGGCAGCCTTCACCGGCTTATGATTCTTGGGTGCCTTATGATTCTTTGGTGCTGCATGTGCGGCGCTGGCCGCTCGTGGCTTCGAGCTCCGCTGGGCGGCTCGAACCAATGCTTTCACTAAGTCGTCTTTGCGCATGGAATGCCAGCCCGAAAGACCTTTACGCTTGGCCATGTTGGCCAGGTCTTGCCAGCTCTGCGTCTTAAGTGATGCCGTAGTAATCAAGGGACGATGACCTCCGCAGATGTCAGCGACGGAAACAATGGTTTCTCCGCCTGCTTCGACCAACTTCAATCGTCCGTGACGAGCTTGGCACTCCCACATCCTGGGGAGGACCGACCAAGACGCACGTTTAGGTGGGTGAAACTAGCCCAATCAAGCCAGTGCAAGGTTTGTTGCGACCAGCTTTTGAGGCGGTGGCTCGTTTCGTAACGTGCTATGTGACAGCCGGTTGCGCCATTCATGGCCGGCAGCTACATCTCGGTCTGCCAAGCGATGAGCTGAAACCTCAGCACCGCATGACAGGAGGCCGCCAACCGTCAATCCTGCACGGTTGATGCCAAGAAATCAATGTAATCGAAATGCTGCTAAAACGCAACCGGCTGGAGCGGCTCAATCGTCAGGTAAAGGCATGGACAATTACGCTTTCGACGCAGCAATGGCTGATTACCAGCCGCAAGCACTCAATTTGGAATAATTCGAGCACATATCCGAAATTTTACCCTTGGCGCTTTATGGCAAATAGGCCGTCGCAAGCCAAACACGACGCTCGGGCATTCACATAAATCAATAAGAAGCTTGAACTTACGACTCAGTGCCGACTTTGTGAAAAAAAACACGATCTAGCGGTCAGGGGTCGTTGACCGTGGATTTTCATACCACTACATTACGGCTTCGCAAGTCTTTCAGCGTGCTGTTTAGCAATGCCAGTCGATTGCTCGGCCACATAAGGCTCCCTCGCCTCGCTTGTCGGTTGCCGCATCTTGTTATGCGGCCATAAGTTGTGGCGATCATGTCGTTCTAGGAGGCTAGAGCGCGAGTGAATGACGAGCGACCCAATTTTGACCCCTTCGCTCGCGCGACAGAGTGGGTTGCCAAGATCACCACTGTCGGAGCGGTAATGGTTCTGCCCATAGTGGGCGGTCATTACCTCGATCATTGGTTGGGCACGAGGTATTGGGTGTTGTTAGGGGTGGTGTTCGGGATGGTTGCGGGGATGTGGCACTTGTTGCGAATCACGCAGTCCAATAGCGGCGGTAAAGACAAAAGTGGTGGGGCATTCAGAGACTAAGTCGCAGGATCAGGGCTCGTCAGTGATGGGCTTGGTTGTGTCGTGCGCCTTGATGGCACTCGTGCTTGTGCCGGCCGCGGTGCTGGTGGCTTCCGTCAGCAACGGTGGATTGACATCGCACGCGCTGGTGGCGGCTGCCATTGGTGGTAGTGTGTGCTGGGTGGCGTCCTGCTTGGCTTTGTCCGCGACTTTTTTCGGCAGTCGGCTTCACTTGCCGGTGCAGGCTGTGCTGCTCGGAATGTTGTTTCGACTGGGTTTGCCCCTGATGGCGATTGCCTTGCTGACAAAGCTCGGTGGGCAGTTTGCCGAGAGGGGTGTTCTGACGACGATTTTGGGTGTGTATTTAATCGCGTTAATCATCGAGACGGTTCTTGCTTTGCGCATGACGGCAGCTCCGATGGCCGCCAGCGCGTCGCCGATGAAAACGGCGTAGCAATAATTAGAAACACAACAGCGATCCATGGCCGATCCGGTACTGCACATTAAGGACAGCTACTTCTTCGAAGTGCCGAAGGTGCTGTACCCGTATGAATTCAATAGCAGGCGTCAGTTTCCCGACGTGTGGATTTCGCTCGATGCGGGATTTCAGAACTGGGAGGCTGCCCGGCTCACTACCAACTTGCA
>JANNTN010000237.1:0-9342 GCA_031394445.1 Anatilimnocola sp. | reverse complement strand
GCTCGGTGTCGCTCAGTTCGAGCTCCGACGCGATGTCGGTAATGCGTCGCCGCAAATGCCGACTGGCGTTGCTGGTCCAATGCACCAACCGCAAGAGGCGGTCGGGAGGTGATGCACCCGGCGGCAATTGGTCATCCAACGCCGCTGCATCCATGGCAATACGATCCGTGCGATTCATTTTCAATGTCATCCCTGACAACAACCGTCAAAATTCAATGCCCGCGAAACTCGCCAATGCGACTGGCCGTGGGCCCAGTTCGCCAGCACTCACTCAGCTAGCCGCAGAATCCGCGCAATCGGCAAACTCTGCCGCTCGTTCATAAAAGAATCATTCGGAGATAAACCGTTCCGACTTGAACGATTGCGTTCCAGAACATCCCCTCTTATTGGCTCCCCTCGCCTCCGGTACTCCGGGGAGAGGGGCTGGGGGTGAGGGGAGGATTTGGGCGATGGAAGCAAAGCGTCCCGGCCTGCCATTTGCACCTGTACTAATGTATTGAGCAGCCTGCCAATTTGCCCGCAACTCTCGCGAAACTCGGCAAATCCTGGCATTCGCAGATCTCGCCTGCGAGTACTCTCGTGCCCTGCTCACCCGACCACTCAGCCTCTATTAGTAGTACTAGCACCCTGCGGCATCAATGAACCAGCAACTAGCCTTAAACCTCGAATTGCCAAGAGGTTACAGAAAACATCACCTCTTCAAACGCAAACAAAATTTCTACAGACCACTCCTAGTACCCCCCGCTTAGGGCCTGCTCGCACTTAGCGTGGAAGCCCCACCTGTTGACCTTTGCGGCCGTTGCTCACTTTGCGGTCTTTGCGTTAAAAAAAGAGCGAGTTCCGTCTGTAAACTCATTAAAATCAAATACTTACGACCAGCCGCTCGCATCTAAAATCCTTGACACCCTAGACTGCCCTATTTATCATCGACTTAACGCCTAGAGATTTCACTTGAGCGCTCCGATTCCGGCGTTCTCCTCGGACCAGTCCGCGCAATGGATAACCCCATCATTTTCCAGGCTCTCGGGGCGTTGGCGCTTCTGTTCTTCATTTTCCTCACGTACATGAGCGTCAAAACCTGGCGCTGGTTGCACGTCACCGCCACGTTTTTTGTCTTCGCCGCCAGTATTGCGTTTTGTGTCTATGCCGCGATGACTCTGAAGACGCGCGCGGCCTGGATCAAAATGCACGACAACCTCGCAGCGCAACTGGCCAAGACCGAGGATGAGTTAGAAAAGGTCTCGCGCGGCGACCTCAAAGACGTTGAAGACAAAGAACCATCGGTGTTGTCTGTCCGCGAAGAATTAGCCCGCCTAGTGATCGACCGCGGCCGCGTTTGGCGTGGCTGCATGCCAGCCATCGACCCGCGCACCCGTGCAATTACGATCCGCACCAGCCCGCCAGACGACCCTGCCAATCCCGCACCTGCCGGTGCCAAAAAGAAAAACAACATCCAGGCAAAAACCGTTCTGCACGTCTTCCGCGAGGCCCAGGAAAATCCCGACAGCCCGATGGTCCCCGCCGGTTACCTGGGCGAGTTCAAAGTCACCGCGGCCACCGACGAAACGGTTACCATCGAACCGACAATGCCCAATTTTGCCGTCAACGGCCCCGGCCCCTGGAGCTTGTACGAAGTTTGTCCCGTCGATGGTCACGAGTGGATTTCGGGCACCGACGAACAGCGCCGCAAGCCCCTGGCCGATGCCGCCGGCCTGGCGACCGTTCAGCTAGATGCACGAATCGCCGAATCCTATCTGCGCGATGGACAGCCGGCCCGCGATACCGACCCGCCTGAAAACGTCTGGTACGAAGTCAAGTTCGACCAGGAATACGAAGTACCCGTCGATGCCCCCATCGTTAGCTCGCTCGACGCCGAACCTTTCAACACCGAAGGCCAGGCCGTTCTAGCCCGCCTCCGCCGCGGCCGCGGTAACTCCGAAGTAATGGGCAAGGTGGTGTTCGGCCCCAAAGAGAGCCAAATCTCCACAGCCATTCTCGATCAACAAACCGCTCAGGGGCTCATCGATCGCGGCGTCGCCAAACTCGAAAAGAAAATCTATCGCCGACGCCTCACCGACTACGAACGCAAGTTTCATTCGATCAACGAGCGAATGACAGAAATCACCGGCCGCCTGTTCCAACTCGACCTCGACAACAAAGCCATGCTCGCCGCCACGCAAAAGGCCGAGCAGCAGCGAGTCCTCGTCGAAGAGCTCAAGACCAAGGTCAACGCCGATCTTGCCCGAGCCAGGCAAGACTCAGCGGAGCTCGAAAAGTATAAAATCTCGCTCAACAATCGGCTCACGACAGTTCAGCACGAACTGAGCCAACTCTACCGCTCCAACAAAGCCATCGGCCGTGAGCTCACCCTGCTTTCGACCCAGCTCACCGACGAAATCAATCGTCGCACCCGCGAAGCCACCGCCCTCGCACCCTAGCGCTACTTCCTACGGATTCGCCTCGACCCACAAGCCCCACATCGACAGGGCGTTCAGCAGCACGTGAACGACCAGGCTCGGCAGTATCCGGTGCGTCCGCTGATACAAATAGCCCATCCCCGCCGCCAACAGCAGCAGCGGCACCCAATCCGGGCCATGCGAATAATGCAGCAACGCGAAAATGCCCGCGCTGATCGCAATCGGCAGCCAGCCCAGAATTCCCCGTAGTTCCGGCTGCTCATCATTGGCCTCCATCACCTCCTGCGTCCCACCCACCAACAACTCCATCAGGTTTCCTCGAAAGTTCGTCGATTTTTCTAGAAACCCTTGCAGTAACACGCGGAAAATCAACTCCTCAAACAGCGGCGCAACGACAGCCGCGGATACAAACAACAGCCCGAAGAACGCAACATCCGGCGCGTCCTTAAACATCTCCACGATCGGATGCTCGCTTTTTTTCCAAAAATTGACGAGCAAGCCTTGGAGAACATAAACCGGTGGCGCGAGCATCACAAACGCAATCAGCCCCAACCGCAAATCGTCACGAATCGTACGCATTGACCAGCCGAGATCCCTGCCGTTCGCTCCGCACCTGACTACGGTCAAAACGATGCTGGCCACGGCCACAATCAGCGACAGCCCGATATTCGCCCCGATGACCGATTGCTTCTGGACGAGATTCAGCGTCTCCATCTTGCCGCTGGGAATGAATCCCGCTTCGTGGAGCGCCGCCCCGGCAACGATATACAAGCCAATCACGATAACCAGATCGAGAAATGCCCAGGGGACAGGCCGGCGCGGACTCCAGGCAATCAGCGGCAACCGGGGCGAGAGCCCCTGAGATATCAAATAGCCAGTGATTCGGGCCGATACGAATTCTGACACCAACCCCCAAGTCACGGCTGCTTTCGCCGCGACGAGCAGCCACGCCCAGAATCCCGCCGAAAGCACGGTAAACCCAGTCAGCACAAGCGCCACGGTGGCCGGCCCCGGTTTCACATCAAGTCCTTTATCGCGACAAGATGCGCGCCGCCGCCACGATGTATTCCACCCCCGACCAAACCGTCGAGATCACCGCCAGCCAAACCGAAATGATGAGCGACCAATACAACCAGGCCGGCAGCCAACTCATCGCGCCGGGCTTGACCCCTGCTGGAAGCAAATATTGGTGCCAATACTGAAGTGCGATCAGGCTCGCCACCACCGCCGCGCATTGAAATACCATCTTCAGCTTACCCATGAACTGGGCCGAAAAATCGCCTCCCTGCTGCTCGATAAAACCGCGAATCGCTGTTACCAACATCTCCCGCCCCACCACAACCACCGCCATCCACGGCGCAATGCCGCTACCCTGCTCCGCAGCGAGATAAATGAACGCCCCACAAATGATGATCTTATCGACGAACGGATCAAAAATGCGGCCCAGCTTGGTGACCTGATTAAATTTACGTGCCCACCAACCATCGATCCAATCCGTCGAAGCCGCCACGATGAACACCATCATCGCCGCAAAATACTGCTCCAGCGGAATCAACACAAACACCACGATCGACAACAAAAAACGAACTGCCGTGAGGGCATTGGGGACATTGACGATCGTATTCGACGGTGATTGAGCCACGGGCGTATGGACACTGCTAAGTTCTATAAAACACAGACAAGATTATGTCCAATCGGTCATACCGTGGAAATCTCAGCCAATGCTACGGATTTCGCTGGCCGTTGACGAACCTTCCCCGCAGCGACGCCAACGAGATCATATTCCTGCGTTGCCACAATCTCGACCGGCACGATGTCGCCCGCCTTGAGTTTCTGCTTGTCGCCCGTCACAAACACCAACCCATCCACATCCGGCGCGTCCCCAACACTGCGGCCGACCCAAACATTCTTTTCCCCTGGAACCGGTTGATCGAGTATCACCTCGACCGTTCGGCCAATTTGTCGCTCATTGTGCTCAAAAGCAATTTCCTGCTGCAACTGCATCAGCCGTTGTTGCCGCGCTTCCATAACCTCCGCCGGCACATGGTCGGGCAATTTCGCCGCCGGGGTGTCCGGCTCCAGCGAGTAAGTGAAAACGCCCATCCGCTCGAAGCGGTGCTTCGCGACAAAATCGTACAGCTCCTGAAAATCTTCGTCCGTCTCGCCAGGAAACCCCGTGATGAACGTCGTCCGCAGCGTCAACCCTTTAATCCGCGACCGCAGCCGGCCCAGCAACTCTTCCGTTTCCGCCCGCGTCACACGGCGGCTCATGCGTTTCAGCATGGGGTCGCTGGCGTGCTGCAGCGGAATATCGATATAAGGCAAAATCTTGCGGCTGTCGGCAATCGTATCGATCAGCTCATCGTCGATGTACATCGGATAGAAGTACATCAGCCGAATCCAGTCGATGCCCTCAACCTCGTCCAGCCGCCGCAGCAATTCCGCCAACCGCGGCTGCCCATACAGATCCAACCCATAATAGGTCGTGTCTTGGGCGACGACGATCAACTCACGGGCACCATCAGCCGCGAGTTGCTCGGCCTCTGCCACAACATCCTCAATCGATTTGCTGGCATGTTTTCCGCGCATCTTCGGAATCGCACAAAACGTGCAGAGCCGATCGCAACCTTCCGAAATTTTCAGATAAGCAAAGTGCCGCGGCGTGATCCGCAAGCGATCGCGGTCAGACAGCGCGCGAATGGGAGCGGGTTTAAACACCGTCCGCTGCTCTTCCAAGCGGCCCACCAGCCGATCAGCGACGCGGGTGATCTCCTCGCGCGCGAACACTCCCACTAAGTGATCGATCCCCGGCCGATCCTCCAGCAACTGCTCTTTCTGCCGCTCGGCCAGACAGCCCGACACAATCACGCCCCGCGTCCGTCCCTGCTTCTTCAATTCCAGCATCTCATCGATTGCCGAAAACGATTCCGTCCGCGCCCGTTCAATGAACCCGCACGTATTGACGACGACAAAATCTGCCCCGTCGGGATCGTTGACCAGCTCATACCCGTCGATCTGCAAAAGGCCCAGCATCCGCTCGCTATCGACCAGATTTTTGGGGCAACCCAAGCTGACGAAGGCATAGCTTCCCTTCGAATCGGCCTGGTTCGGTGGCATTTTATTCTTACTTTTAGACATCGGCAAAATCACGACGAGCACAACGTAAACCATTGATTCTAAGGGCGTTACGGCCGATTGACGAGGGGCAAAATTCGGTCAATTTCTGCCGTTTGACGGGCCTTTTTGGTTGCTCCCGCAAGCTATATTGGTGCAACACGTTGATTTCAGCACCTTGAGACCGTAACGCCACGTGAACGACGCACTAGGTATTCTCGAAGTGACCGGCCTGACTGCGGCCATGGTCGCGCTCGACACGATGGACAAAACGTCCGGCGTGCGCGTGCTTCAAGTCGAGTCGAACGACTTCTACGGCGTCGTGCTCAAGGTCACCGGATCTCAAGCGGCAATTATGGCCGCGATTGAGGCTGGCAAGGCGGTCGCAGAGCAGATGGGGGGCAAGCCCGTCGGCACCGTTCTCAACCGCCCCGACGAGCGTGCCTGGCCTGCCCTCGAAAGCAAGGTCGAGATCAGCCCGCTCATTCAGCAGCCGATCGTCAAAATACCAAACTACGAAGTTTTGAATAAACGCGAGGGTAGCAGCATGGCAGACAACATCTCCGCACTCGGCTTCATCGAGACGCAAGGCTTCACCGCCGTATTCGAGGCCATCGACAGCGCCTGCAAAGCGGCCAATGTCGAAGTCCTCGGCAAGGAAAAGCTCGGCGGCGGTTATATCACCGTCGTCATCAAAGGAGATGTGGCAGCCGTGAAAGCCGCCATCGAAGCCGGCACCGCCAAGGTCAACGGCCTCGGCAAGCTCATCGCCGGCCATGTCATCGCACGACCCAGCGCGGCCGTGCTGAGCCTGTTGCCGAAGTAATTAACGGCCAACCGCCACGTCGAGCGGCTCAATCGATTCGATCAGCAGCATCGACAAGTCATGCCAGTGAGGGTTGGCTTCGGGGTCTGTCGCCATATAAACGCGCGTCGAAGTTTTTCCCACCAAAATCATCTCGGGGTGCCGAATGTCGTAATGCTGGCCGCTTGTCATTTTTAAGCGGAAGGGACGAAAAGGTTCAGCGGCTAAGTATTCGCCGAATTTTCGAAATGTCATCATTGTTTCACCTTCAGTTCTAAATTGACGTCCTTCACCCAATCGCAATCGCCTGCTGCAGCGGCCGCAGCACCTGCTCCACGATGTAGCCATCCACCACTTCGCTGCAAATCTCGGCGAGCTTCGTCATCGCCGAGACATAAGTTTCTTCACCGTCCAGGCTGCCATACCGCCGCGCAGTGAAATAAACGCTGAGCTGCTCTTCGGGAAACTCCTTCGTCCGCAGGTGAAACGCGCTCGTTCGCGGTTCAATGCTCAAGCGGCATTGCGTGCGACAGTCTTCGTCCAAAGCGAACTGAATCGACGGCTCGTGCGCTAGAATAGTCGCGCCCGGAATCTCGGCCATTTTCTCGAAAGCCGGCGATATTCCTAAAGCATCAATGAGCAATTGGTTGTGATTGCCGCGATAGCTGTAGTCGAATCCATACGTGACATTGAGCGATTCGCAATCGAGCGGACTGACCGAAAGGGTGTAAGGAATAAGATCCAGAATCCTCGCGTGCTGCCGCAACGCATCCTCGACTTCCGGCGGGTTTACAAACCCCGACGAAACGCGCCTCGTCTCAATGCTGGCCCAGCGATAATCACCGCTGTCCTTGTCCTCCTCCAGCACAAATTCTCCCTGCTCCCGGCTGTAAAAATTCTTCATGCCGGGATAGCCCTTCTTGACCTGCTCAAAGAAGTGCAAAACCGTGTCGCGGGCTTGCGGGAGATCCATCTCCGTATTCAGGTTCATGTTCAAATAATAGTCGTCACAATACGAGTGATAACGACTTGTGCGGGGACGGCCTTCCTTCATATCCGCTTCAGCTCCTCTAATGGTGCGGCTGCCCGCCAGATGTACAATTCACTATCAGTATAAGTGGCCGGCCAGAACGCGTCAAAGCGATGCCTCTCGCTCGTTATTCTTTGTCATTTACGCAGAGCATGAACGGAAACACGATGACCGCGCACAGCATGCACGTTTTTCAAACCGAGCTCGGCTGGATCGCTCTCACGTGGAACGGCGAGCTATTGACGCGACTTGCTTTCGGCCACCCGTCAGCCGCCTCGGCCATCGCCAGCCTTGAGGCCGATCACGGTTTTGCCACGAATACTCCCAGCTCCGTACCAACCTGGATTCGCAAGCTGGCAACACGCCTGCAATCCTATGCCGCCGGCCACGAAGAAAAGTTCGACGATGTGCCGCTCGATCTAACGCACTTGTCGGCCTTTCAAAACCGCGTGGTCCGCTCGTGCCGCAAAATCGGCCGCGGGAATGTTCGCACCTATGGCGAATTGGCAACAACCGCCGGCTCGCCCGGTGCGGCTCGCGCCGTTGGCAATGTCATGGCTCAGAATCGCTATCCGATTATCGTGCCCTGTCACCGAGTGGTCGGTTCGGGCGGTTGTCTTGGCGGTTTTTCCGCTCGCGACGGCATCAGCATGAAGCGTCGCATGCTCGATATGGAAGGCGCACAACTGAAGAAATCGACCCGCGGCCCCAACAAACCCGCTGCGAGTGGCCGCAACGCTGCCTCGCTCATTTCAAACGCTCGGCGACGGCTTGCCCCATCTGTTGCGTCGTGAGCTTCCCGCCCAAGTCTGCCGTTTTACACTCGTCGGCCAGCGTCTGTTCCACAGCCTTTCGAATCCGCGCAGCCGCGGTGGGTAACTGCAGGTGATCGAGCATCATCGCGGCACTCAGAATCGCTGCGATCGGATTGGCGATTCCGCGACCGGCGATATCCGGCGCCGAACCGTGAACGGGCTCAAACATCGAGGGAAATTTTCGTTCGGGATTCGTGTTTGTGCTCGGTGCCAGCCCCAGCCCACCTCCCAGCACGCCCCCCAGGTCGGTCAACAGATCACCGAACAGGTTGGACGCGACAATCACGTCAAACTTCTCCGGCCACCGCACCAAATTCATAATCAGCGCATCGCAATGCTGCCGCTCGGCTGTCACATCGGTGTATTGCGGCCGCAACTCGTCCAGCACTTCATCCCAGAGCACATACGCATACCGCTGCGCGTTGCTCTTCGTCGCCATCGTCAACTTGCTGCGTCGCATCCGCGCCAGCTCAAAACCGTATCGCAAAATCCGCTCCACTCCCTTGCGTGTGTGCAAAGCCGTCTGCACCGCCACTTCATCGGGCGTTCCTCGCTTGAGTCGTCCGCCGTTATCGACATATTCCCCTTCGCTGTTCTCCCGAATAACCACAAAGTCAACTTCCGCCGGCCCTTTACCCGCCAGCACGCTCCGCACGCCGGGAAACAGCTTGCTCGGCCGCACGCACGCATACTGATCGAACGCTTGCCGAATTTTTACAAGCGGCGCGAGGGTCACATGATCCGGTATCAGGTCCGGCCACCCAACCGCACCGAGCAGAATTGCATCGAACGGCCGCACGATCTCCAAAAAATCGTCTGGCACCACCGTCCCATGCTGCTTGTAATACTCCACTCCCCACGGCAACTGCGTGAACTCTAACTTGAACGTCCCGTCGAGCTCTTGAACGCGGCCCAGCACGCGCAATGCTTCTGCCATAACCTCCGGGCCAATTCCATCCCCCGGATACTCAGCAATTTTGAATGTCTTGGTCATGGGGAGCATTAGACCAAGGAAAGATTGTTGAACTAAGCCGCTACGCGACAGAATTGCAAGCGTAGAGAGATGGCCCGGTCTCATGGTTGGCCGGGCTTTTTTATTGCGCAGAGGAAGTCAGCGGCAACTTGCGAGGGCAAAGTGGAAGGTGGTGTTGATCTTCCCCA
>JANNTN010000236.1:0-13565 GCA_031394445.1 Anatilimnocola sp. | reverse complement strand
GGCAGGATTGATTACCTGCTGGGACGCGATAAAAGGTTTCCGAGTTGTGTTCTACATCTCTTTCTCCTTTCCCAAACTTCGTGGCGCAATTGACGGCGGTTCAAAATGGGGGCGCGGGGTCAGTGTTGCGGCGGTTGAAATTGGCAGCGCACATTGGTGCATCTCTGGGAATCGGGAAGATTGGGACGTCAGTCCCTATCTTGCCCAACTTCGCAGGGAGCCCCAGGAGTGCGATCCGATATGGAGTTTTGGAAAGAAGTTCGTCGCCGGCAACCGTTTCCAAAGAATCCGCAAACGAGACGCAGGGCCAACCGAGTTCTTCCGGGACTAGGCCGCCCGTTTGCCCTTCGCCCTAGTGCCACGATTCCCGGCCCACGAGCACCAGATCGACATCGCCCCGCTGCTTGATCGCGGCTGCCAGAGTCTGAGCGACGGTCAGCGGATTGGGGCGCGTCGCGTTTTCGTTTACGACCAGGACCGCCTCATCGACGTTGAGTGCAAGGGCCTTTCGGAGCACTTCCTCTGCCGTGGGAGCGCCAAACGATAATGCCGTGATTTTGCCGCCTGAACGCTCGCGGAGTTGCAGCGCAGTTTCCAGGGCATTCGCGCAAAAGATATATTGAGCACAAGGCTGGCCGAACCGCGTTCTGCCTCGCAACGCGTAGGATCCACTCGAAAATCTCGCGCTGGCAGCTCTGGATCGAGAACCTGCTTGAGACAGACGAGAACATTCATGACGGCCCATCGCCCCGCGCGTCCGATTTTAACAAACCGCCCAACATGAGCCGCGTAAACTGATCGAGCACTTTCGCGCTCGTTAGCCGACCACTCGGCTGGAACCACTTCGGCAGCCACAAGAGCGCGCCGAACAGGCTGAACGTGGCGACCGTCGTATCGATATCCTGAAGCTTGCCTGCTTGCTTCAATTCTTCCAGCGTGTCGCGCACCAGGTCGAAATAAACTCGCTTGCGGCCATGATGTGCCGCCGATGCTTGGCCGTCAGAGCGGAAACCTCATCCGTCAGAATCGGCACCGCATGCGACCCTTCCGTCAGACCGCTCCCGTGACGCTGGATCACCCATCGCAATCGTTGCTGGGAATCGGCAATCGCCCGGGCCGGCTCAACGACTTCACGATCCAGCCAATCGAGCCCGAAATTCATGATCTCGAACAGTAAATCTTCCTTGCTTTTTATATAGTAGTAGAGGCCGGCCTTTGTGATTTGTAGGGCCTTTGCCAGATCGTCCATCGAAGTGGCGTCGAAGCCCTTTTCGTGGAAAATCTGAACAGCTTTCACGTAGATCCCCTGAGTGCGGTTGGGGTCAATCTCCTTGATCGGTGCCTTGGTGACTTTCGTGGCTTGCATGATGACTGCGGCTGCCCTGGTCAGGAAAAAACCGAATACTCTCGATACTTACCGTCCATTCAGTAGGATTGTATTTCCGAAGTTCGTCGAATATCAAGCCACACTTCGCATCTGGGTGTAAATTCTGTCCGGTCTCGATTCAAGTGCCAGCCAGCAGTCTTTGCCAGCCAGCAGCCTTGGTTGACTTGGCACCAGCCGCTGCCTGACAATCAGGCGAGTGTCTTAGTTATCTCGCAACCCCGATTGGAACCTGCGTCATGGCTTTCGTCTTTCGGCGTCGTTGCGGTTTTACGCTCGTGGAACTCCTAGTCGTCATCGCAATCATTGGCGTGCTTGTGGCGTTGCTGTTGCCGGCGGTGCAAGCGGCCCGCGAGTCGGCCCGCCGCATGCAATGCTCCAGTGGCATGCGCCAAGTGGGCCTTGGATTGCACAATCGCCACGACGTGCTTAGCGTGCTCCCGTACGGTCAATACAACAGCATCGGCAACAACGACACCAGCTCCACGCATTGGAACCGGGCCTGCTGGTGGCATGCGCTGCTCCCCTACGTTGAGCAAAAAAATCTCTACGACGCCTTCGATGCCTATATGAATCAGACTCCGCGCCCGCCCCACATTATCTTTGCGAACAACAATAATGGCAATTTGGCCAGCAGCCCCGGTCGAAACACGATCGTCAAGATGTTTCTATGTCCTTCGGATAATGAATCGCCCAAAAATCAGACCGTGGCCGGCAACGAGCAAGGCTTCCACGGCAACTTCGTGTTGTGTGGTGGTTCGACCTATTTCAATCCCCCCGGCGATTCCACCGGCGAGAATCTGAACGGCATGTTCTATCCGTTTTCCAAGACGCGATTTGCTAACGTCAGCGACGGCTTGTCCAATACCTTGCTGGGGGGCGAGGTGTTGGTCGTAAAAGACAACACCCTGCACGACTTGCGGGCTCGCTACTGGAACACCTGGCAGGGCAACGTGCTCTTCAGCACACTCTTTCCGCCCAATACCACGGTCGGTGATCGCTCCAATTACTGCATCGATGCCCCGCGACGGCCCTGTCAGGGGTTGACCGCAAGCAGCGTCGTCCAGTCGGTCCGCAGCAACCATCCCAGCGGCGCGAACTTCATGCTCGGCGATGGTTCCGTGCGCTTCATCTCCAACAATGTGAATTCGCTCACCTACCAGGCCCTGGGCACTCGGCAGGATGGCGAATCTCTAGGCGACTTTTGATGGCCAAGCCAGACTCGATGCTTTACTACGCGCAATGGTGCTGGTGCTGGTGCTTTGCCGTTGTCGGCCTGGTGTTGCTGGGGAGCTGCTCGCGCGAGCCCAAGCTCTATCCCGTCAGTGGATCGATTAGCCTCGACGGACAGCCCGTATCCGACGGAGACATCTTGTTCTTGTCCGCGGATGGTGCTCGCGGTCCCGATCCCGGCCAGATCAAGAATGGAAAGTACGAACTGAAAACGACCGCTGGAAGCAAACGCGTGCAAATCAGCGTGTCGAAAATTCGCCCTGGCGGGGCTCGCGGAGCCGGTGGCGAGCCCGTCCCCGAAGAGTACATTCCCGCGCGCTTTAACCTAGAGAGTGAATTAACGGCCGACGTTCAGAAAGCCGCTGAAAACGTGGCGAATTTTGATCTGAAGAGCAAGTAAGCTCAATGTGCGCCGCGTCAATCATTTACGGATCAATGCCGAGCCCGCCGGTGAAGCGATTGAGGCCTAAAAAGCCGACAGGCAGGCGGGTAGTGCCAGCGAGTGCCAGTTCGGCCAGGGCTTCGCCCAGCACGCTGGTGAACTTGAACCCGTGGCCCGACAGGCCGGCGACGAACTGCACTCGGTCGTGGCGGGGATGGCGATCGACCAGAAAATGCTCGTCGGGGGACATGGTGTAAAAGCAGACGCCGCGCGCTTGCACGGGCCGGCCGACTCCCGGGAGGTATTCGGACAAGAACGCTTCCACCCGGCTGAGGTCAGCCGCGTCGAGCGGCCGTGGGTCGTCGGTGGGATTATCAATTTCGGCTCCACCGCTGTGTTCGGCGACTTTCACGCCGCGCTCGTCGATTTGCGGAAATCCGTAAAAGACGCCGTGGGGAAGTTCGTACAGATACGTCGGGCACCCGCCGGCCTCGTGATAACTGCGTTCGCTGGTTGGAAACCAATACAAGTGCTTGCGGCGCACGACCAGTGGAACACCCAAATCGGCCAGCATTTGTGGTGCCCAGGGACCGGCGGTGATGACGAGCTTGTCCGCTCGATATTCACCCTGATCCGTGTTTACGAAAACGTGGCTGCTCTCTTGCCGCCAGTCACGGGCCGTCACGCCGAAGCGAAACTCCGCTCCATGTATTCGGGCCGCTTCCAAATGACTCAAGACGCACTGCTCGACGCGCAAATACCCTGCTGCCGGCTCAAGCACTCCGACTGAACCTGCTGGAGCGCGGAAACCCGGGAAGCGGTGGGGAATTTCCTGCTCGCTCAGTTGCTCGACGTCCAAGCCATGCAGTCGGGTCGCCTCCAGCACGCCGCGCACGACCTGTCCCTCGGGCGGGCCAATCTGTAAGAGCCCAACTTGATGCAGTAGGTTGGCATTCGTCTCTTGTTCCAGTTCGCGCCACAGCTCATACGCCCGCAAGAGTAATGGCACGTAGTTGGCATGCTCAAAATAGGCCTGGCGGATAATTCGCGTTTGGCCGTGTGAGCTGCCTCGGTCGTGGCCGCCGGGAAACTGGTCGAGACCCAGCACTTTTGCCCCGCGGCGGGCCAGATGATACGCGGCCGCACTGCCGACGCCTCCCGTGCCCAGAACGATCGCGTCGTACGTGTCCATGCGTTGCCAACGGACAGATTGTGAATGTTATTTGCGTGCGACGACGCGATGGAAGTGGAGCTGCACTTCGCCATCGACGACGCGGCGAACACCTTCGACCAGGCAACGGGGCTCGTTGTCTTCCTGCCCCAGGCGGATGATCTCGTCGATCTTCATGCCGTGCGGCACCGTGTACGTCGATTGATTGATGATCTGATTGCCCGCGTCGAGTTCGGGCACGATGAAATGGCAGGTCGCGCCGTAGGTCAACATGCGGTTGGCGTAGGCATCGTGATACGGCCGCGGGCCGGGAAAGCTGGGCAGCAAACCGTGATGCAAGTTGATGATCCGGCCACCGGCATACTTCCAGCAACTTGCCGCTGGCAGGATGCGCATGTAGCGGGCGAGGATCACGTAATCGACGTTGTATTGATCGAGCACCGCGACCATTCGCTCATCGTCGGCGCGGCCATCGGCGTCGCCAATCATTTCCCACGGCACGTTGAACTGCTCGGCTAATCCTCGGCATGAGGCGCGATTGCCGATCATGACGGCGGGCTCGGCCTTCACTTGCCCGTCGCGAATGGCCCGCAAGAGCGCCAGGGGCGTTTCGGGACGATGGGTGACGCAAATGGCGAGTCGCGGCCGCGTGGCCCGTTCGACGGGCGACCAGACGCGCACGCCAAGCTTCTTCAGCTTGCCAATTTCTTCCAGGGCGTGGCGAACTTCGGGCAGTTGCGTGGCGGGAAGGTGAATTCGCAAGAGCATGGCGAAGAGGGCCTCTTCGTCATGGTCGTACATCTGGATTTCGGCGATGTTCGCGCCCTGCCCCGTGGCATAGTGAATGATCGGGTCGGCCAGCCGCACATTGTCGGGGCCGACGGCCGTGATGACGACGGGAATGTTCGTCTGCGTTCCCAAACCGGTGCTCGTCATAAGCGAAAACGCCATCGCTGCGAGGGGTGAAAATCGGCTCCTGCAAACATACCCCGCAATTCCAGCGCCGCCAAACCAAAGCGCGGTGCAGGAAAAGTCGCTGGAAGCGGAGCAATCGATACTACAGCATCAAAACGTGTACGGGGCTTTGTCATGGGATCAGCCGAACGAGCCATTGGCCCACCAAAGCGACCGCGAACACGGCCAGCGCCACCTGACCGGCTCCCAGCCACACGAGTTCGGGCCTGCCCTGCGCGATTCGTAACAGTTGATAGCTGCGATAGGGCACCTGTAGCGCCACAACGCCGAAAAACCAAATGCCGGCCGGATTGTACGACCAGGCAGCGGCCCAGTCGCCATGCGCCAGCGAGATAAAGCAGCGCGTGAGTCCGCAGCCGGGACAGGTCATTCCCGTCATTCGCCGCAGCAGGCACAGCTCTGGCAAGGGTTGATTGATGAACGGTACAACCACGGTCGCGCCGCCCGCTTGCAGGAAAAATGCGGCCAGCAAAATGCCCGCTGACAAAATCAATAACACAACATGCAGACCGACATCGCCCAATCTGCGGTCCGCGGCCACTGCCGGCTGCGAAATGAGCCCAGCGACTTCGTTCTCGCAGGCGTTACCCTCATCTACCGCGCTCACCCCGTCGAAAGCAGCAGCGGCCTGATTCATTTCGCCGCTCGCTCAGAATCGGCAGCCGGCAGAGCGATACCTTTGTCCTTCGCTTCCTTCACAAAGAATTCGAGCTGCCGGCGAATCTGTCCGGAAACGGGATTCAGTTCGACCGCCTCGGCTTGGTTCTTCACCGCCTTGGCGATGTCTCCCGCGCCGTAATAGGCGCGTCCGAGCGTATCGAGAAATCCGGCGGTGCTGTTTTTCATTTCTGGTAGCAACCGGCAGATCCGCACCGATTCCAGGCTCAGCCGAACCGCCTCGGGATGATCGCCAAACGTGTTGCCCACGAGCCAGGCATATTGATTGCAATCGACAGCATAGGCCCGCAGCGCGCCCGTACGGCTCTCTTCGACATCCGACGTGTCCAGGTCCAGCTTCCCCTGCTCCACTTCGCGTCGATATTCGGCAGTGACCTCGTCGATCTTCTGTTTCGCCATCTTTTGCCAGGCGGCATCGGCCTCGGGCAGTCGATACAGGGCGATCAACACATCCGCGTCTTTGGGATAAATCTCGGCGGCTTGATTCAAGTGCTCCTTTTCCTTGGCCCACTCTTGCTGCTCATGGAAGTGGCAAGAATAGAAGTAGTGCATGCGGGCAAAGACACCTTCCGGAACCCGGCCAGCCTGCTCGCAGGTGTGCCGCGCGTTCTCGTCTTTCTTCATCAGATCGCAAATCGGTTGCAACGTTTCTGCCGCCGGCAGTTCCTTCAGTCGATCGTGCAATAGTTCCGAGAGGCTGAAGCGGGCGGTGAAATCGGCCCGTTGGCCGGGCATCGCGCTGACAATGACTTGGCGATACTCGGCTTCGGCCCACGGCGCGAGCAGTGGCACGTCTTCCAATTCGTGACCAATCACCAGGTGGTCGTTAAAATTCTCCGGGCGAATCGCCAGGGCTTGCGTCGCGGTTTCTGCCGCTTTGTTGGGATCGCCCAATTTCTGATGAATGGCGGCCAGTCGATAGAGCAAGCGAGGATTGTCCGCCACGGCGGCATCGTGCTTTTGCAGCAGTTCCAAACCCAGAGCCCACGCTCGCCGGTGCAAGAGCCAATCGACAAGTTCCTGCAATTGGTCGGGCGAACCGTCGGACACTGTAAACATCCGCCGAATCATGGCCGTGGCCGCGTCGCTTGTGCTCGAATCCTGCAAGAGATCGACCTGATAGCGATACAAATCGCGAACGATCTCGCGGCTGGTACGATCCGGGTTCTTTTCCAGCACCTCATGTTCCGCTGCGACGGCTTTGTCCCAATCTGCCAACGTGGCCGCTGGGTCGGACAGGGTCTTCGCATACAGCCGCAGCCACTGGGCCGAGGCACGCTGACTGTTGCCCACAATCGCGGCGACATCCTTCGCGAACTCGCTCTTCGTCGCGTCGTCGTCGGGCGGGCCGACCTCAATGATTTGCAACGCGGCATATTTGGCCAGCGGATCGAGCGATTCAAACCGCGCCAAGCGAATCAACGGACGAATTCCCAGACGATCGTTGAGTGCTTTGAGTCGGTCGATGCGGCTGCGGCGATCGGCTTCGTGCAGGTCGCCATAATCCTTCAAGATAGCCACGACGCGGGGCGAATCGGTCTCTGCAAACCAGCGGACGCTCATGCTCCGCACCAGGTAGCGAGCGCGGAGAGCAATTTCCGGGTCTTTGCGGTTTTGCGCCGCGTGCAGTGCGTCGTAAGCTTCCAGCCCGGCTTGGGCCAACTCGCTCTGTGCTTTTTCGCGAGCGCCAAAATCGTCGGAGCCAAGCTGCTCGATCAGCTTGGCAATGCGGCTTGATTCGGCATTTCCCGCGTCCGGCTTGGAATTATCCCAGCCTAGCGCCACGGAGCAGGCGAGCGTACAGGCTAGCACCAACGCGAAAAAACGACGGCCATGAGAACGAATAACCATGCACACACCTCGCTGGCGCAGGCCGATGACACACTTGCATTCTATCCCCCGCACCACGAGTCAGGACAGAGCAAAGGCCAATGGGCGATTCCGCGATTCCGCGGATTAGCGTTAAGAACTCATATATTCTTGGTCAATCACATAAAACTCGTACTGACCGCGAGTGCCGCGAACGCCGAAGACAGTCTTTCGCACTTCCTTGATGCGGCGGTTTCCCTTCTTCGTGGCTTCGAGTGCCAGCAATGAGCGATATGTCGCGTCATTGTAAAACTGAAAGACAACACGCCCTTCGGTTTTCACTCCCGCTTTGGACGCCAGTTGCCGGTCGCCGGCCCGCAGCTCGCCCGAGCGATGCAGAAACCGCAGCCGATGCTCGTCCTTGGGGTCGCTTACACGCACCGTGGGCTTGGCACTCGATAAATTCGAAATGTATTCCACGGTTGGGCTGCCGCCTCCGGCCACGGCCAGCTCGACCTTGAAAAAATCGAGTTGCTTGGCGTATTCGTCGAGGTTCTCCGCCGACATCCGAATTTCCCACCGTTCATAAGCCGGGATGCCGTCGGAGGTGCCCGGTCCGCCGGGCCCTTTGCCGCGGCCATCCCCCGTGCCGGTTCCTTCCCCCGCGCCGAGCGTCGGGCTGCCATAGATGGCGTCGAAATCGGGCGCTTTGGCCGCCACGAGAGCGGCGACCGCCTGCAACTCTTGCTCGATCGGCAATTGCACGCCCGACGAAGGCGGCGCTTCCGTGCTGTTGGGCTCTTCGAATTGTTGCTCGCTCCCCAGCACGGTTCCGCTGCCGCCGCCACCGACATCCTCCAGCACGGTAACCGGCGGCGGCTCGGGCGCGGGTAGAAACAACCGGTCGGCAAAGAGCACCATCGTCATTAGCGCGGTGACCGTTCCCATGACCAGGAGCGTCGAGACCAGCATCGCGGCCACTTGGTCGTAACGCGACGCGCGCAGGGCCGTTGCGGTCTGCGGTCTAACTCGCGGCTGAGGAGTGGTGCTGCTGGGCATTAGTCCAAAAACTCGGCGCTGGGACGGATCGATTGATACCAGGTCTTCCATGTGGCGATCGCCGCGCGTGCCTGTTCGGCCTTGGGTTCCTCGGGCAGGCCGACGCCGTCCAGCTTGCGGCTAATGTATCGTAAGCCCTTGTCGGCTTCGCGGACCACGCGCATGTCGGGATCGGACAGGGCATAAATCAGCACGGGCACATTGTCGAGCTCGCGCACGCGGCCCAGGGCACGCACGGCGAGCAGCCGCGATTCAAAGCTGCCCGCGGCAACGACGGCCCGCAACCGGGAGATTTCGCCGGTTCGTTTGGTCACGTCGCCGTCGAGCTTCCAGCGGGCTACCGAGTCGGTCAAGCGTTGCAGTTCGGGCGTGTTCCCTTTTTCGATCGTGGCCAGCAACTCGTCGATGGTGCCGGTCAGCGCCGACTCGACGATTTTTCCTTCCCGTTCTTGCAAATCGGCGGTGTTCTTGGGCAGGCCCAGGCCTCCGAGCAAAATTCCGTCCCCCAATTTGGCGACGACCGAGGCAATCGTTTTTTTCGCGCTGCGAACCAGCGTGAGCACGGCAAACGAGGTGTTGACGGCTGTACCGTCGGAGCCGCCATACCAATAGCCATCGGCCTCTTGCGATTTTCTGAGGAACTCAAAAACGTCGTTGTACCAGCGCGGGCTCGGATCGGTATATTTTTCGGCCAGCTCGCGAAAGCTCTGGTACCGTTCGTACGCATAGAAATAGTAGTGCGTGTGCCCTTCGGATTCCATCGGCGTGGTCGATCGAAACCAGGCGTTGCCATCGTTGATGGCTTTGCGAACGATTTTGATGTCGAGCGAGGAAACGCCAGCGGGCCGCTTGGGCTCCAGCGGATCGCCCACGGGTTTGAGGGCTGAAGGAACTTCCGGCTTCTCTTGTTGAGGTGCAGACTCAGGAATTTTGAGCAGGTTGACGCACATGTACAGCGAGCCGAGCCCGGCCGCGGCCAATGCCGGGCGAACTTCCGATTGGTTCACGCGGTTGTAATGCCCGGGATCGTTCCCTTGGTAGCCCCAAGCCCCAGTGGGATCTTGCGTGCGTAGCAGCCAGCCGCAATCGCGCTGGATGGCGTCGTTGGGCACGTCGTAGTTATTGTTGGCGGCCAGCCACAGGCCGAGCGTGGGATATTGTGTTTGCGAAGTATCGCCCGTGGCCGACCCGTCGTAGCCCCAGCCCCCGGGTCGCTGCTGACGGCGCAGCAACTCTTCCACATAGCGATAGGCGAGGCTGCGGTTGGCTTCGGGCTCGGTCTCTAGCAAAAAAACGAGGGCCAGTCCGACGCTGTAGTTATCGACCCCCTTGATGTCGCCGCCAATCGACGACTGGCAGGCATTTTTCGCCGCCACAACTTTAGGATGAGTTAGCGGGCGGCCGGCTTTGTAAAAGCCGAGCCCAATCAAACACTTTCCGCCGAGGCGTTCGTCGTCTTGCGTTTCGAGCCACTGCAACGCCCGCTCGGTCACCGCTTTCACTTCGGGACTATCGGGCGTGAAAGCGGTGGCCCGCGCGGCGACACACCCGACCAGCATCACAGCCAGCCACGGCAGCCCCCGGCGAGGTCTCTGCTCGAAGAATTGGTCGATTCGTCCCATAGCGCGATGCTAAACCGTGGTACGTGGCGGAGTCAAGAATTTGACGGCTTAGCCGTTACGTCTGATGCGTCGTCTTGTCATATTGGAGGAATGCGATTCTTCGCGAGCAGTTCAATTTTACTCAAAAACTGGCTGCCCCTCATTATTGTAGGGGTTGTCTGCTGCGGGGCGAGCGTGGGCACGGCCCAAGACGGAAATCTGCAACCAGCGGGCACCTCCCCCCTGGGCATCCGCCAGCAGCGGGTCGAACGCCTGCTTCAGGATTTAGAGCGAAAGTTCAAATCGCTCATCGGCACCATTCAGGAAAAAGAACCCGAACGGGCCGAGCGTCTGCAGCAGACGCTGAACCGAACCAAGGAACTGTTGCTCGAAAAACGCATGACGGAGGTCACCCGCCTGCTCGACCAATCGCAGCTTGAGCTGGCCGGTCAGGGGCAGCAGGAGATCATGTCCAATCTGCGTGAGTTGATGGACTTCATGCTCCGCGAGCAAACCAAGGGAGACGAAGCGCGGCAGCGCCTGGAGTTGCTCGGAGCGTGGAAGAAGGAAATTCAGAAGCTGACGCTCGTGCAACGCGACGAACAATCCACGGCAGCCATCCTGGCCGGGCAGAAGCCGCTGCCCCCGAGCTCAGCGTTCGACGAGCGAGCCAACCAGCAGCGCTCGCTGGCCGCACAAGCGGGCGAATTGGCACAACAGATGGGTCAGCAAGCGAGTGCGGTCTCGCCGAGCGCGGCGGGTAAGTCGCAGCCGGGACAAGCCAGCGTGGCCAAAGCGCAGCAAGCGATGCTGCAAGCCGGCGCGAAGCTGGGCCAGCAAGACGCAGCCGGGGCCAGCCCCGATCAGCAGAAAGCCGTGGCCGAGCTCGACGCCGCACTGGCGGAAATCGACGGCGCTATGGAGCAGCTTCAAGCCGCGGCCGAACTGGACGCTTTGGCCAAGCTGGAAGCACATTTTCGTGAAATGCTGGCCGCGCAGCAGCGGTTGACGACGCAAACGACCGAGATGGAAAGCAAGCGTGCACTGGCGAACGGGCAAGTCACTCGCGCCGACCGCAACGCGATCCGCGTGATTGGCGAGGAAGAGCGACGCTTGCAAGCCGCGCCTAGTGGCGATGGCCCGAAAGAAGCAGGCCTGGCCGGCAAAGCACAACAGGCCAGCGAGCAGTTGGCCAGCAGCGGCGCGGGCGAATTGACCGTCGTGGTCGGCGGCCTGCGAGACGATTTTGTTAAGACCGGCAATCTGCTGGCCGACGATTTGCGAACGGATGGAGACGTGAACCGGCGACAACAAGACTTATCCGCTCGCTTAACGGCCTTGATCGACGCTCTGAAAAAATCGCAAGCGGCCAAGCAGCAGGCGCTTTCGCAAGCACAAGCCGCTGGCGGCAATCAGCCGGGGCCTTCCGGTTCGTCGGGCAAGCAATCGCAGCAGCAAGCGGCCCAGGGTGGCAAGCAAGGGGGCGGCAGCAAGGGAATCGACGGCACCGCGGCCCAGCCTCCCGCACGAACCGTCCCGACCAGCCCCTGGAGCCAAATCCGCGACAAAGAACGCGATCCGGTTTATAGCGCCATCAAAGAGAAATTTCCGGCGCAGTATCAGCAGTTGATCGAGCAGTACTATCGAAGTTTTGCCGATGAGAACGCGAAAAAGCAGGCGGTGACACCGTGAGCAGTTCGCGATTTCTATCTTGTGTCTCGCTGATTATGCTGGTCGCAATTGGTCAGGCGGGCCGCGGCGAGGAATTGCCGATTGGGTTGGTCTTGGTGGATGGAACCGTAGTTAGCGGGCGGTCCTTGGCCATTGCGGACGATCGCGTGCGCGGCGAGGGTGTCCCGGCCGATCTCACCCTGAACGATTTGCAGCGCATCATCCCGCCCGATAGCGATGACTTGCCGTTCGCCGACGCCGCGGCCAGCGTCACCATGAAAAACGGCGGTCTGATTGCGGCCACTCAAGTCACCATCGCCAACGAGCAAGCGCGAATCGAGTGGTTAGGCGGTGTCAAGCTTGATGTAGCGATCGATTTTCTCCGTGGCATTCGCTTCAATTTGGAAACGCCAAGTCCGGAATATGACCAATCGCTGGCCGCTCCGGCTGCGGAAGTCGATCGGCTCTTTATCACCGATGACGAAGCCCGCGTGAGCGTTGTTTCTGGCCTTGTCGAATCCCTCGATGCCGATCAACTGAAAATCGAAGCCGGCGGCCAGATGCGAGCCGTGCCGCGCGGAAAAATCTACGGCGTGGTTTTCGCGCAGCCGGCAATGGCCAGCGCCGCGCCCCGCCACATCGTGAAATTTCGCGACGGATCGCAACTCGGCGGCGAGAAGCTCTCGCTTGCCAAGGGACAGGCCAAGCTACAACTGGGCCAAAAGGCCACGGCGGAGTTCGCTTGGTCCCATGTCCAAAGCGTGATGATTCGCTCCACGCGAGTCGAGTATTTGTCGGACATCACGCCCCTCAAAGAAGAGCAAACGCCGATCCTCACCCTGCCTTTCCCGGCCCAGCGCGACAAAAGCGTATCGGGAGGCCGGCTGAAGATCGGGCTGGAATCCTTCGACAAAGGCCTCGGCGTTCATGCCCATTCCACGCTCGTTTTTGCGACCGCCGGCAAGTGGGATCTGTTCGTCGCCCAGATCGGCCTCGATGCCCACGCTCGCGGCAAAGGGGACTGCGTCTTTCAAGTTTTCGCCGATGGCAAATCCATCTTCCAGCGCCGCATCAACGGTGACGATTTAGTCACCGCCGATATCAAACTCCCCATCACCGGCTGCCAGCAACTAACGCTTGTTGTTGAACCTGGCGCCGGTCTCGACCTCGCCGACCACGCCAACTGGTGCGATGCTCGGCTTATCAAAAACAAATAGTTATTCGTAGCTGCCTCAAGACCTTGTCCCGCAAACCGTCATTCATAACCTGTGAACATCGTTATCAGGCCAGTGAGCATCCAAAAAAATCCGCCAATCGCCGTTGCGATTGTTCCCCACCAAACGAACCCATATCCAAACCACGTTGCGGCAGAGATGCTGCCGCCCAACGCAAATAGCATCGCGCCCTGCCACGCTTTTCTTTTCGCGACACCTATAGGCGAATGATCTTCGGTAAAAATTGGTTGAACTAAGCCGCTACGCGACAGAATTGCAAGCGTAGAGAGATGGCCCGGTCTCATGGTTGGCCGGGCTTTTTTATTGCGCAGAGGAAGTCAGCGGCAACTTGCGAGGGCAAAGTGGAAGGTGGTGTTGATCTTCCCCA
>JANNTN010000230.1:0-2677 GCA_031394445.1 Anatilimnocola sp. | reverse complement strand
GCCGTCATTGGTATTGAAAATGACAATGAACCGATTTCGGAGTTTCAGTGGCTCGCCGCGGCCGGGACACGCGAGCGTCATTTCGGCATTTCGGCATTTGTGACGAAACTTTCCAAGAACGAGGAGCGAATAAACCTCGCTCCGCCGCCTGCACTGTCGACTCGAACATTATCGAGCACCACGACGCCAATGTCGGCATCGGCTTGTAGTTGCTGCTGAAACTGGCTCTGCATGGGCCAATCGTTCGCTTCATATAAAATGTCGGCCTTGGGAACATTGCCACGAATGCATTCGGTCAAAGTGCCCTTGCCTGAATGACTTCTCGTTGCCGTGATTAGGATGACGGGCTTTTCGCCGGACCAATGCCGACGCAACTGTACGGTCAGTCCAGCGGCTACACAGTTTGTTCGATCAGCGTTTGAGGCGAACGGCATGACGCTGAGGAATTGTTCGAGTTTTTCCGTGGAGTCAGCCACTGGCTGGTCTTCGCCGAGATAAAGGACTCGATTGCCTGGGCCGCCATCGTTGTAGCCCGGTCGCACCAGAGAAAAATCCGCCAAGAAGAATGGCGTGCGTGTCACCTCGTCTACGGGCAAGAATTGCCGTAGGAACTTTTCCGACAGTAGCATGGCATTCAGATGCGACGAGACAGGAAGCTCGCTCACGATCTTTCCTTCCTTCTCAACGTGCATTCGCACGCGATCGACGATCACCGGCGCAAGCTGCGTACCCTTGGTAATCAAGCGGGCCTTTCCAGAAGGGAGCACGTGAATCAAGCCGTGGCCGTCGTCTCCATTGCGGAAGAGGTCGCCGCATTCCGCCAGACGTTTTCCAAGTCGGCGGTAATTCGGCGCTGCACCGTGCTCAACACGCCACACGAAGACGCTCGACACCTCGTCCACTACTGCCTTCTTTTGGCGCAAAGGCATTACACCCCCCACAACCCCTAACGCGGGTTCGCCGTTCGCTCCGGTCTTTCGATGTTTGACGTTCATTGGCATGGCTTCGCTTCGCGGCTTTCAAATTTCGCGGATGAAACTAAATACCGCGGCGTCGAGATCGGCCTTGGCAGATATCCGCGGGCCACGCCCGCAACTCGATCGAAGATCAATTGGCGTTTCGCGTCGAGGGATTCGATCTGATTGGCGACGGGGCTGTCGTCGCGTTTGGTGTTTTGTCCGTCATTTTTTTGTTCCTGTCTTTGATTGACCGCTGGCTCCCGTGTCGTCGATCAGCCGGTGAGAGGCCAACCTCGCGTCGACGATCGGATCGTCGCTTCCATCGCTCAGTGAATTTGAAATCATTGATTGCGATGCGCTTGGCTTTGCCGGGATTAGGCCACGCGCGCGGAGCTCGTGGTCGATTTGGACGTCCTCGGCGCGCGGAGATATTGAATCCGGTTTCGAGTTGCGTGCTGCAGAAACTGCGGATATGAAGCGGTGGATTGCTTGCTCGGACGTATATCGCCGGCCGCCGATCCAAATTGTGTCTAGTACGACTCCTTTGATACCTTTCCCGCCCCACCTACCAATTGCCTTGACGCTAGGTCTTTGGCCGCCCAATTTTTCGATCAGAGCCGCTGCGCGACCAAATGCGAGCAGCTTTTCAATTTCGATGTCGATCATGACCAAATTGGGCCATACGAGCGCGGAAATGCCAATTCGGTCGTCGCGGAAAAACCTGCGGAAAATGGCGGAAAACCCCGGAAAATTGCGACGCGATTTTCCGCGCTCGATTGCTTAGGTGCGGTCAGTGATGTGAATACACGCAGCCTCGCGAACCGTCATTGCTATGAAGCAGCTTGCCACGGCGACATAAATCGCCCCTATGATCGGATCGCATTTGGGCTCTGATATCAGATCGGCGGCGAAGCGCGGTGAATGTCTGCACCGTCACCGCCCATGAAGTGACAACTGAGAGCTGGTCATCGGGAAAAGTTTTTGGAAGCAGCGGGATGGCTGGCGAAAAACAGCCGCCTTCAACTTGAGCGTGATAGATAACTGCAACCCCTTCGGGCTCGCTAATGCGTCGCTGCCACGTCGTCAAAATGCGCGGCGGCAGTTGCAGCAACCACGATCTCAGCGATCGAAATTGGTACTACCTTGGTACTACTGATCCGGTGAAAGTACTGCGCATTTGCAGGACTTTTTGCGCCTGTTTGTCCATACTTGTACGCTGCCCCTACGACGCTAAACTGCTGACCACCGAAGGACTTCTGGAACAAACGTGATGTGTCACCGGTACGTCTCTTAATCAATAGGTTGTTGGTTCGAGTCCAACGCGGGGCACTCATAAAGGCTTTCACAGCAACAAGTTGTGACAAGCCTTTTTTCATGCCTACTCCTAAGTCTCCCGCGGCGCTATGCTGCAAGAATCTGGTGGGGAAACGCAATTAGCAGACATGTAACTGTTTAGCCGCCTGAGGTGGTTTCAGGGCGGTAGGGGTGGGAGTGTTCCGGTGCGGAGGTAGTCGGTTAGGGCTTGGGTAAGGGTGGCGAGGGGATCATGGCCGCGTTGTTTCAAGGTGCGATAGATGCTCATCAGGACGGCCTGAGTGTCGGCCCCGCGTTGGCTGCGGTTGCAGTAACTGTTTTTGCGGATGATGACGGCCGGGCGAATGGCTCGCTCGCCGGCGTTGTTGTCGAAGGGTACGTCGGCATGATCGAGAAACGTCAAC
>JANNTN010000681.1:0-7619 GCA_031394445.1 Anatilimnocola sp. | reverse complement strand
GCGTTGATGATCGCCACCTCTTTCGGCAGCTTTTTCCTCGGTCCCGCTTTAGCCATATGACTTCTTCTCAGCCGGAACCAAACTTGGTTCCGGTATGAATGCGATCTCTGTGATTTTTTTCACAAGCTACTCAATTATACGCCCCCCCAACCAACCCGCCAATCTGTCTCCCCTTCTTTGATCCGTGCCATCCGCGTTCATCCGCGGCAAAAGTTTTTCCGAAAATCCGACCCGCTTTTTACCCCAAATCGCTATGTACCTATTGGGAACACACCCTTGCTCTCACAAATGACCAATGACAAGTGATAAATGGCCTAAACCCTAAACATTAGCGCACCACCCTCAACTCCCAACCCCAACCCCCAAAACGACTTACACCCAAAACCTCACTTCCAAAAAAACTCCGCCCTCCAAACCCTCAACCCTCAACTTCCCTCTCAAGATCACAACCCAACCAGCGAATACAATGTCATTTGCGCCAATTAGCCAATCAGCCGAGGCCCCCTCATGTCCGCCAGTGAAGTGCATCCGGAAGAACGCCCAGGCACCCGCGTCACTTTCCTCGACCAGTCCGGTGCGAAAAGCGTCGAAGCCGTCATCGCCGACACCGTCCTGGTCAAACGCATCCTCCCCAGCGTCATCACTAAAATGAACCTCCCCGTCACCGGCCCCGACGGCCACCCCATGAGCTACAGCCTCGACCACCGCGAAGGAGGCAAACGCCTCCGCGAAGACGACACCCTCCCCATCTCCGGCGTCACCGACGGCCACCACCTTATCGTCTATCCTGAAATCGTCGCGGGCTAGCCTTATGTCATTTGCACGTTAAGCCATGCTTGCTTCCCCCCGCACCCGCCGCCTCCACAGCGACCTCAAATCGCTCCAGCACCTCGCCGCCCACAGTTCCATCTTCGACTTCACCCCCTACAACACGCCCCCCGATTTTTACGTCCTCCGCTTCCACGGTCCCGGCTGTCACAAACCCGATCCCCAGGGCGACGTCCTGATCCGTCACGATCACGAAGTCCACATCCGCCTCGGCGCGAATTATCCGCGCACGATGCCCGACATCGCCTGGAAGACTCCCATCTTCCATCCCAACATTTCGAGCACCGGCGTCGTCTGCCTCGGCGGCTACGGCACTCACTGGGCCCCCAGCCTCACGCTCGACGAACTCTGCTCGATGCTGTGGGACATGCTGCGTCTGGAAAACTACGACGAATCCAGCCCCTACAACCGCGAGGCCGCCGCCTGGGCCAAACACCAAACCGAAATTTCCTTCCCCCTCGACCCCCGCCCCCTCCGCGATAAGTTAACCGCCTCCGAAAAAATTGAACCCATCGAAATCGTCGAAGCCCAAATCGTCGAATCGCCCATCCGTGGGGCGGGCCTCCGGCCGGCCACGCCTCCTTGTGACGACATCATCTTCATCGAATAACCACAACCAATGGCCGAGCAACTCCACCTCGACGACGCCGATCGCTACGCGCGACTCCGGCTGATCCGCTGGTGGGACCAAGACCGCCTCCGCGCCGCCAAAATCCTCGTCGTCGGTGCCGGCGCGATCGGCAATGAAGTGCTGAAGAATCTGGCCCTCCTCGGCATCGGCCACATCGTGGTAATCGACTTCGACACCATCGAAGACAGCAACCTCACCCGCGGGATTCTGTTTCGTAAAACCGATCGTGGTCACAGCAAAGCCCACATCGCCGCCCGCGCAATGCGCGACATCAACCCCGACATTCATGTTCATGCCATTCACGGCAACGTGCTCACCGATATCGGCCTCGGCCTCTTTCACGACGCGGACCTCATCATCGGCTGTCTCGACAACCGCGAAGCCCGCCTCTGGGTCAACCGCTGCTGCTGGAAAACCAACACACCGTGGATCGATGGCGGCATCGAAGAAATCAACGGCGTCGTCAAGGTTTTCATCCCGCCGGATAGCCCTTGCTACGAATGCGGCATGACCGAAAACGACTATCGCCTCATCAACATCCGCTATAGCTGCCCGCAGCTCCGCCGCGAAGAAATCGACGCCGGAAAAACTCCCACCACCCCCACCATCGCCAGCATCATCGGCGGCCTCCAGGTTCAAGAAGCCCTCAAGCTCCTCCACGACCTACCCATCGATCCCGGCCACGCGCTCGTCTGGAACGGGCTCGCCAACAACTTCTACAAAACTGCCTATCAACGCCGCGAAGACTGCCTCAGCCACGAGACCTACTCCGAACCCATTGAACTTCCCCTCTCCGCCCGCGAATCCACCGCCCAAGACCTCTTCACCGCCGCCCGTGGGGCAGGCTTCCAGCCTGCCATACTAACCCGAAGCGTCAGCGAGGGACCGCTTCCCCTCACCCTCTCTCTCGACCGCGACCTCATCCTCTCCTTCGATTGCTCCTGCGGCCACATGTGGCCCGTCATGAAGCCCCATCAGCTCGTCAGCGAAACCGCAGCCCTCTGCCCCCGCTGCCAGCAGTTCGCCCGCCCCCAGATGACGCACGCGATTGACTCGAATTCGCCACTTGGCACCGAGTCGCTGTGCTCGCTGGGCATCCCCCCCTACGACATTGTCCGCGTGACCGATCACCAGCAGGAGCTGGCGTTTTTACTCGCCGGCGATCGCGATTGTTTTGAACCTACAGCAGGTGCCGGGCTTTGATTTCGAGATAAGAATTGACCAGCGGTGCCGTCATGTCCTCAGGGAAGACATCGAGCGCGAGCACCCCGCGGTGCATCAGATCGCGAATCACCTGCCGCCGCCACAGCAGAATATCGCTGGCAGCCGCGGCTTCGAAAAGTTGCTCGTCGTTTGCCGGCTCGCGGTCAGCAGCGTCGAACAAGCGGTGATCGCGCAAGATCACACCGAGAGGAAGGTGCTTGCCGACCAGATTGCGAAGGTAACTTTCGATCTGATGCGTGTTGACCTCGTCGATCACGTTGCTGATCAGCACGACGAGCGAACGCTTCTTGCAGTGCGTGTTGAGATACTTAAATGCATCGTCGTACCGCGATTCGACCAACTCGGGAAAGCGATCGAACGAGGCATGCAGCAACTGATTCATCTGCTTCATGCCGCCCCGCGGCGGCACGTACCGCAGCACATGGTCCGAAAACGCAATCAACCCGACGGAATCCCCCTGCCGCAGCGCGACATAGCTGAGCATGAGGGCCGCGTTCAGCGAATGGTCGAGCAGCGACAAGCCCGACGATTCGTTCGTCATCAGCCGGCCGCAATCGAGCATAAAGACGATTCGCTGGCTTTGGCTGGTCTGAAAATCCTTCACCGTGAGCTTCTGCCGCCGGGCGGAGGCTCGCCAGTCGATGAATTTATAGTTGTCGTCGAGCGTGTAGTCGCGGAGGCGCTCAAAATCGTTTTCCATACCCACGCGCCGCGTCCGCCGCACACCCATCAGGCTCAGCCGATTCGTGCGAGCCAAAATGGCATACTCGGAAAGTTGCTGCATGTCGGGATAAACACTCAGCTTCGTCTCCTGCGGATACGCCAGCAAGCGCTGCCACAGGCCGAGCCTGCTACGCACCCGCAGATTGATCTGATTGAGCGAAAACGCCCCGCGGCGGGTCGCCTTCAGTTCATAGTGCATCGTCGCCCGGCTGAATGGCGCCAGCCGCAGCATGAACTCAGCCGGTGTCGGCTCGAACTCCTGCGGAATGTCGTCGCGAATCCAGGTGGCGATCGACCGCTGGCTGAGATTGCTGACATACAGCGTCACCGGATGACTTTTTTGCACCGAGACGACGCGCGTCGTCTCCCGCTCGACCGAAAACGAACGCCGCCGCGGCAGCGTCAGCAAATCGAAGATCGCCACCACGGGAATCGCCACATCGATAATGCCGATCAGCGGCAACAACCCCGGCTGCAACAGCAGCGCGAGCGACAGCAAACAGGGAATGCCCAGCAGCACCACCAGCGGTGTGTGCGGGTAAATTCGCTTCCACCAGGCGAGCGCCAACAGCGGCAGCGCGCACAGAATAATCAGCAACCCGGCCGAGCGGACCATTAAGGGACCGATGTCTTGGAATAGATCAGGGATACTCATTCAGCAGGTGCGGCGCTACGTCGTTTCAAGTTCATGAAGCAAGCACGTTGATTGTAAGCCGCCGGCGCGATAGATGTTATGCTGGTCACCAACGAGGACAATTTCATGGATCGCACCGCGGCATTGGCATTAATGGAGGAATACACGCAGTCGGTCTCGTTGCGCCGGCACATGCTGGCGGTGGAGGCGGCGATGCGAGCCTACGCCCGAAAATTCGGCGAGGACGAAGAGAAGTGGGGAATCGTCGGCCTGCTGCACGACTTCGACTACGAGAAGTGGCCTGATCCGCCGGACCATCCACTGAAAGGGGCGGCGATCCTGGCAGAGCAGGGCTATCAGGATGACGTGATCTACGCGATCAAGTCGCACGCGGATTATTTGCCCGATTGCCCGCGCGTGAATCGGATCGACAAGGCCCTCTATGCCTGCGACGAATTGGCCGGGTTCGTGACCGCCTGTGCCCTGATGCGGCCTGAACGACTGGCGGGCATGCAGGCCTCCAGCGTCAAGAAAAAGCTCAAATCTAAAGGCTTTGCCGCCAGCATCTCCCGCGACGACATCTCCCGAGGCGCGGCCGACCTCGGCGTCGAACTCGACGAGCACACTCAGTTCGTGATCGACGCCATGACACCCATCGCGACCGAACTCGGACTCGAAACCGCTCCCGCGAGCTAACTATTGGAGGTTGCCATGACGACACAATCACCGGCCGAATTGACGAAGAAGAAGTGCCAGCCCTGCGAAGGCGGCGTGGAGGCCGTGTCGCCAGCAGAAGCGACCGAGCAAGTGGCGGCGCTATCGGGCTGGAAGTTATCGAGCGACGGCAAAATGATCCGCAAGGAATGGCGGCTGAAGGATTTTTCAGCCGGGATCGATTTCTTCCGCCGCGTCGCCGACGTGGCCAACGCCGAAGACCACCATCCCGACCTGCATCTCACCGGCTACCGCAACGTCGCCATCGAATTAACCACCCACGCCATCAAAGGGCTGAGTGAGAACGATTTTATCTTAGCCGCGAAGATCGATGAATTGCCGGTGGAGGTGAAGTCGAAATAACGACCGGGAGCAGGTTTGCTCCCGGCTGAGGAAATGGCGAATTTTTACAGCAAGGTGAGTGGATTAACGCGGGTTTTGAGGGGGAAGGTGACGGGGGCGTTGGTGCGATGCGATTCGAAGACGGCGGAGATCATTTCGATCGTGGTGCGAGCTTCGTGCATATCGCATTCGGGATCGCGGTCGTTTTCGATCGCGGAAAGCAAGTCTTGAACCGCGAGAACATTGCCAGCGCCGAGGCCCCCTTCTTTCAGCGGTTCGGGCTTGCCGATGCCGGCTGACGAAACGGGCTGCCAGTTCGCCTTCGATCGGCCCGGTGACCAAACCGGATCGGCCAAAAACTGCACGCTGGGCAAATGCCCCGTGATCATATCGATGATGCCTTTACTGCCATAAATTTGCAGGCCAAAACGGCTCTCGCCTCCCGCGCCGGTTGCCCGCTTCGACGCCCAATAGGCCGGAATGCCGCTATCCATGCCGTACATCGCGCTCACGCGGTCGCCAGCCAGCGGGCCAATCCCTTCGTTGCCTTCCTTCACATCAGCCTTGGTCACCGGTTTACCGTTTTGCTCGACGCGACCAAAACACCACGTCGGCTGACCGCCAAAATAATTGATGAGATTCAGCACATGGCTGCCCAGCACCCACAAATCCTCGCCGCCGCCACGCTGGTCTTCCTTGCCGCGGCCCCGCAGCTCCAGCACCGTGCCGAGTTGGCCCGAATCGATGATCTCGCGAACGGCTTGGAGCCTAGGGCTGTAACGCGTTTGATGGGCGATGGCCAGTTTCACGTCGCGCTTCTGGCAGGCGGCGACCATTTGGTCGGCTTCGGCCAGCGAGCGGCAGAACGGCTTTTCCATGTAGATGTGGATGCCGCGCTCGGCGGCGGCAACGACCATGTCACGATGCTGGTCGAGCCAGCGTGGACAAATGGCGACGATCTGCGGCTTCGTCTCGTCGAGCATCTGCCGGTAGTCGGCATATGCCTTCGGCGCTTGCAGGCGCTTCACCGCTTCGCCGCGTCCCTTTTCATCGGCGTCGGCCACGCCAACAACCTCGCAACGATCCTTGAACTGCAACCAGACGGTATCGATGCCGTGGCCGTAATTGCCTCGGCCGGTGTAGCCGATGATGGCGACGCGATATTTGGGCATGGCGAACTGCTGAGTTTTAGGATTAGTTGTCGTCCGTCGGAGAAACGAGAACGTTTTGGCCGGCGGAGTCGGGAATGGTGAAGTCCTTGGTGCTGACGCTGTCGGGGACGACACACGTCTCCTCCACCGGATTAAAAATCTGCTTGCCTTGATTAAAACGCGGCTGAACTTTGCCATCAAAGCCGGCGATGCGTAGCTGATAGGCACCCGGCGTCAGCGCCTGGTCGGGCGGCTCTTGGGAGGAATCATAGACACCTTCCTTGATCTTTAACAGTTTCGTCGTGCCGCGGTTACCATTGCCGACATCGGGCATGAAGATGATATAGCCTGCGGGGACCGGTTGGCCTCTGAAGGTGACTTTGCCGGAAAGCTGGACCGGCTTGGGCTTTGCATTGCAGCCGATGAAGACGAGCAGAATCAGAACAATGGTTGATCGAACGATCATTGAAAAAACAGTTCCGTTGGCGATTTCCACTCTCAATTTGCGTGGGTTTGCTCGGCAGGTGTCACCAGTCGCCGCCCATTGCTTCACCGAGATCCTTGGTGCACACCCGTTGCCATGTGAGGGCGCTGATATTCGCGCTGGTGCCACGGACGCTGCCATCGGCCATGGCGGTCATCATGACGCCGGTGTGCAACGCTTGCAGACGTCGATAGTCGCAGCGGAGAGGAATCGCATCGCCTTGAATGCCGCCGGGGTTGACGACGCCGCAATCACGGTTTTGACGGAAGTTGGGATCACTGCGAGGGCCAACGGTGTTGGGGTCAGCGGGATTAATATAAAGCTGGTCGAACGCTGGGTTGTCCCACCAGGAATAGCCTGCGGGGGGAGATTGGTTTTGAGCGGGAGGAACCGACGCGGCACCCGCCCCATCGTTCCAATTGCTGTTGGTGCTGTTTCGGCCACCGCGAGCCCAGATGCTCCAGGTGACCGAGCCGGCAGCAAGGCGGCAACTCGCGCCGTTGGGAAAATTCGGACCGGCGCAAAACGCCATGCGCTCGCCAAACAGGACCGTGTTGCTGGTGCCATCCTGAATTTTCACGAGCGTTGTGCTGCCTTTTGCCGGATGGCCGTCTTGAAAGTTGGCCGTCGCAACCTGAGCATTGATGGCATACGTTGCGCCGCCGTAAGGAGTGCCGTTGTCCGTCGTGCGGGCAAACGAACTTGTAGAGCCGGAATAGGCTGACGCCGTGTTGGTGAACAATCCGTTTTTCAGCGTCGGATCGTCGGGGCAGGCAAAGACTTTCACGGGCATTGTTCGCACGTTGAAGGAGATGCCATTGGATTGCTGGAAGGTGGCAGTCTGCTCGACATAAGGCAGGAGCAGAAAGTGCGACGATCCGACTTGAG
>JANNTN010000176.1:0-8346 GCA_031394445.1 Anatilimnocola sp. | reverse complement strand
GTCGGCGACAAGCTGCTCGTTCCCGGTGGTCGCAGTGTGCCGGCGTGCTACGATCGAGCAACCGGTCAATTGGTCTATTACAAACTAGCCGAGAATGCCAAACGCGGCGGCGGCTCCAGTGTGGCGGTGGCCGACCAGTTGATCTTGAACGGTGGAGCCGCATTCGATTTAGCCAACGAAAGCTATCTGGGGCCGATTGGGGAGTTAACTACTTTTGCCGACGGCCGGCTCTATGAATTCCGCAATCGCGAGCTGCGAACGCTGGACCTCAAGTCATCGCGAGTCAAAGCAGAAGAAACCGTCGATCGCAAAGGGGAAAAGGCAAAAGTATCAAAATGGTCGATCAACGAGTTGGGCAAAATAGCGGGTATCCCGCCGTTAACGGCTCTGATTAAAGCCGGCCCGCGGCTTTATGCCGGAACCGACGGCCAAGTGCTTTCCTGGTCGGCGACCGAGGCTTCAAAAAGCGATTTCAAGCCCGATTGGCAAGTTTCAATCGAAGGAACGCCGCACAGCATGATTGCGGCTGACGACCGATTGTTCGTCACGACAAGCGAAGGTCGGATTTATTGCTTCGGGCCGGCTGGCCCAACGCCGGCGGTACCGCAAATGCACCCGCTGCCCGCAAAGTCGATTGCGATCGCTTACCCGGACCGCGAACGCGCGGCCTTGTTGCCCACATTCAGGGACGCACCACGATACGAAGGATACGCAATTGTTTATGGTGCCGGAAACGGCGGCTATGTACGAGCACTCGCTCGCCGAGACAACTTGCGAATAATCGTCATCGAGCAAGATGTTGCGTCGGCAAATAACTTGCGAACAACGCTGCGGTCAGAAGGAATTGGAAGCAATCGGGTGACCGTCATCGTGACTGATCCGCAGCAAATCGAGCTCCCACAATACCTGGCGAATCTGATAGTGGCCGACGCCATTCCGTCGAGTGATGTCACTAAGTTTATCTCCAAATTATTCTCGGCACTGCGACCCTTCGGTGGTACGGCATGCTTGCCGGCTTCGGTCACCCAGTTGGACGGCCTTCCAAACGCCGAGTGGAAGTCGGTGGCTGAAACAATGCTGCTTGTCCGTGCCGGACCTTTGCCCGGCAGCGCCGATTGGACGCACGAACATGCTGATGCCTCGAATACTCGCGTCTCGAAAGACCAGCTTAAAGCGCCGCTCGGACTCTTGTGGTTCGGCGGGCCGACCAACGACGCAATCCTGCCGCGGCATGGTCACGGACCGCAGCCGCAAGTTTGCCAGGGTCGGGTGTTCATCGAGGGGATGGACATTCTGCGAGCCATGGATATTTACACGGGCCGGCTGTTGTGGGAAGCATCGCTGCCAGGCGTCGGCGATCTCTACGACAACACGGCCCATCAGCCGGGCGCGAATGCCAGCGGCACGAATTTTATCGCGACGCCCGACGGAGTGTATGTGGCCTATAAGCGGTCGTGCGTAAGGATCGATCCAGCCACAGGCGCAAAAACGGCTGAATTCCAACTACCAATGTTGCCCGGTGAGAAGGAACCGCCGAATTGGGGCTATCTGAATGTGTTTGAAAACTACTTGGTCGGGGGGGCGGAGCCGCAATTCAACGAGGGCTTGAGAGACGCCCGAGGTGAAAACGACAACTTTGCCTCCAGTGGCAGGCTGGTCGTCATGGATCGCCAGACAGGCAAAGTACTATGGACAACGACCGCCAAAAGCGGCTTTCGCCACAACGGCATCTGTATGGGTGGTGGCAAACTATTCTGCATCGACCGCGTTTCCGGGCCGCAACTTTCGCGGCTCAAGCGGCGCGGCGAAAACGCGTCGAATCAGCCGCGACTCGTCGTTTTCGACCTGGCGACCGGCAAGGAACAATGGAGCACCGAGCAGGACGTGTTCGGAACCTGGCTGAGCTATTCGTCGGAGCAGGACGTGCTTGTCGAGGCCGGCCGGGTTGCTAGTGACACGGTCAGCGATGAACCCAAAGGAATGCGGACCTATCACGCGGCTGGTGGAAGCGTGCTCTGGGAGAACAAGGCATTCACCGGTCCGGCCATGCTGCATCACGACACGATTTTGATGGCCGGCAAGGCTTGCAACCTGCTCACGGGCGCACCGCGGCTGCGAGAGCATCCGTTGAGCGGCGAACCGGTTGAATGGACTTGGTCGCGAAATTACGGCTGCAACACGCCAATGGCATCGGAACACTTGCTCACATTCCGGTCGGGTGCGGCCGGTTACTTTGATTTCTGCACCGACGGTGGAACGGGTAACTTTGGGGGTTTTCGTTCCAGTTGCAGCAATAATCTGATTGTAGCCGGAGGTATCCTCACCGCGCCGGATTACACGCGGACTTGTGTGTGCAGCTATCAGAATCAAACGTCGATTGCTCTCGTGCCAATGGCCGATGTGGAGACTTGGACCTCCTTCGGCTCACAAACACCAAAGCAGCCGGTGCGGCGGCTAGGTTTGAATCTGGCCGCGCCTGGCGACCGCAAGGCGGATGATGGCACGCTCTGGCTTGAATATCCGAGTGTCGGCGGTTCGTCGCCAACCGTAGCTGTCAAAACGGTTCCTGAGCAACCCGAATGGTTCCGCCGGCACAGCTCGCAGGTATCTGGGGATGGGCTAAATTGGGTCACGGCTTCGGGGGCCAAAGGATTGTCTTCTCTGGTCGTCAAACTGGCCGAAGCAGGTGCCCCGGAGCGAAAATACACCGTGCGGTTGCATTTTCTGGAACCTGACGATCTTCAGCCCGGGGAGCGAGTGTTTGGCGTGAGCCTGCAGGGGAAAAACGTGTTGCAATCCATTGACGTTGTAAAGGAAGCGGAAGGAAGGAATCGATCGGTGGTAAAGGAGTTTACCAATGTGGCTGTCACCGACGAGTTGGTAATCGACTTGATACCCAATCACGGAACAAAAACTCAAGTCTCGGTATTGTCCGGAATTGAAGTGCAGGCGGAGGGTTGGTGATGAAATCAGATAACATAGGCTCGATTCCGAGGCACGCTCGAAGGTTGATAACCATTGGTGCGTGCTTCGCAGCTTTTTCGTTGGTAGCCGTTGCCCTCGCCTGCAATGTCCCCGTGTTTCGTTTTGCGCTGGAACGCTGGCGGCCGGATTCGTATCGAATCACCGTGCTGCATCGTGGGCCGCTTGGTGAAGCCGAGCGAGAACTTCTGCGACCACTCGAGGAATTGCGGAATAAGACGCAGGCCAATCTGGACTTTCGCGCAATCGATATTCTTGAACCGGCAAATACCCCAATCGAAGCTGCCATTACATCCTCTCCCCTTCCTGCTGAGTTGATCTCCCAGGTAAAGGACGGTAAGCCGTGGCTGGTTGTGCAATATCCGGAGTATCTGCGTATCGAAGTACCGGTGTGGAATGGGCCGCTGAATCGTGAAGCGATCGAGCGCCTTGTCGATTCGCCAGTGCGGAAGGAACTAGTACGCCGATTGGTGGAAGGCCAGACGGCGGTTTGGCTGCTGCTGGAAAGTGGGGACAAAGACCGGGATGCTGCGGTTGCCGATCTTCTCGCGGAAGAAATACCGGGACTCGAACGAAATTTGAAATTGCCTGAATTGACGAGTGAACCCGATGATGAACTGCTCGCCAAAACGCCGTTCAAGGTGGCGTTTTCCGTACTGCGCGTGCCGCGCGATGCTGAGTTGGAACTGGCTCTGGCAGGAATGTTGATCCGCTGCGAGCCGGATTTGGCCGATCGATCGGACCCAATGATCTATCCCGTATTTGGCCGAGGGCGGGCCATGTTGCCCCTGATTGGAGCCGGCATCACCGCGAAGAACATTCAAGACAGCGCGGAGTTTCTGGTTGGTCCATGTTCGTGTCAGGTTAAAGAGCTCAATCCGGGGTTCGATTTGTTGCTATCCGCCGATTGGAACGACTTGCTTTCGCAAGACGGCCAACAGTTGACGGCTATTCAATCGCGACGCCTCGCGCCAGCGTCGGGAGACGCGGAACTCGTGCCAATTCCCGCCGGCTCGCGCGAGTCACTGGTGGTGACCGAGGCGGGAGTCAAAAGTGATGCTGAACCGGGAGCTACGCGAGAAAGTTGGCTGATTACGGGTGGAATATGGCTTGGTGTGGCCGCATTCGTCGTTTTAATTTCGGCAATGCACGCTGGAAAATCGTAATACCGGCGCAGCCAATACCTACTAAACCTCGCCGCACTCAGCGCAATCGGTTCGTCGAGGGATTTCAATCTTTTGAAACGTCATGTCGCGGAGGTCGAAGGTTAGCAGCTTGCCCGCGAGCGGCTGGCCGAGGCCTGTGATGAGCTTGATGGCTTCCATTGCGGCGAGGCAGCCAACGGTAGAGGACACGGGGCTGATTACCGGAAACTCACGCTTCCAATGGGGCGGCGCTTCGGGATAGAGGCAGGCCAGGCAAGCCGTTTGGCCGGGCAGCACTGAAATCAGGCGTCCCTCCAACTCGTACATGGAGGCATCCACCAGCGGCTTGCGCTGACGGACGGCTTCGCGATTCAGGAGCAATCGCTCGCTGAAGAGGGGCGCGGCGCTGACGACGATGTCGCACTTTTCAACAAGGGCAGCGGCGTTGGATTCGCTGATGTTTTCGGCGATGGTTTCGATTTCCACATTGGGGTTGAGGGCTCGCAACGTGTGTGTGGCTGTCTCGACTCGCGGTTTGCCGATTCCCTCCGTGTTCATGAGGAGTTGCCGGTTCAGATCGTCCAGCCGCAGGTTGCCGGCGTGTGCCAGGATTAGCCGGCCAATCCCGGCTGCGGCCAGTTGCATTGCTGCTGACCCGCCGACGCCGCCGATCCGTGAAACGAGGGCCGTCGCTCCCTTTAGCCATCGTTGACCTTCCTCGCCAAAATCGCCAATCCAGAGTTGCCACTGGTAGCGGAGGCGTTCGTCGGTAGTCAATTCTGGAAACACGATTTCGACTATCTCCTGAAACGCTTAGCCGCCCGCAATGGGGGGCAACAATGTCACCACATCGCCAGTATTGAGAACTACCATGGAGCATTGCAGGGATGAAATCGCGGCATCGTTGACGACGGTCAACAGGCCTGTTGGCGTACGACCGTTTGTTGTTAGCAAGTGTTGAGTAGCAACGTGGCTGTGGCGTTCCGACAATTTGCTTAACAACGAAGCAACCGTGCCACCGTCCGGTAATTCGATTTCCTCCTCACCGCATTTCAAAGCCGTGCGGAGCTGGCCTTTGTATTGCACTAAAATTCTCATCAGACATGACTCCCGGAGGGTGCGGACACGTCGGATAAGCAAGATAACGGTCGTTCTTCAATTCGCCCGCCAACCAGCGAGAACAGCCGGTCTGCGACCTGGCTGGCCTCGGCCCGGCTATGCGTGATGTGCAATGTTGTTAGTTTCGTTTGGCCTTGAATCGATTTTAAAAGTTCGCACAGCCGGTCGCGGGTTGTTTCATCGAGCGCGTTGAGGGGCTCGTCCAATAGCAGGATTTTCGGCTGAAACGAGAGTGCCCGCCCGAGTGCCACTCGCTGCGCTTCACCACCGCTGAGTCCGTGAATCTTCCGGTCTAGGAGCCTTTCAATACCGAGCAATCGCGCGAGTTCCTCAATGCGGGTTTTGATCTCTGTCAGGGGCTTGCGCCGAATGCGGAGAGCAAATTCCAGGTGACCGCGGACGGTCATCATGGGGAACAGACCCAAATCTTGCGGGAGATAACCAACTCCGCGATCGGCCGGCTTGTACTTAGTGACTTCCTCGCCGCACAGGATTACTTTGCCGCTGGAAACGGTTCGCAAACCGCAAATCGCTTCCAAAATTGTGGTCTTGCCTTGGCCGGTTCCACCCATTAGCACGGCATAGGCTCCGCTGGGCACCGACAAATTGACGTCGCGTAGCGAAAACGCACCTGATGATATGCAGACCTGCTGTAACTCAATCACCGGCCCACCTCCGTTCCCAGGAGGCGGACGATACCCAGGACGGCCATCGCGGCAACGACCATCAACAGCGATACGGCGACGGCCGCTTCGAGTTGGCCGACGCTAAGTTCCAGAAATACGGTGGTCGAAAGCACCTCGGTACGCATTCGCGTCGCGCCGGCGAAGACTAAGATTGGGCCGAACTCGCCGAGCGAGCGGGCCCAGGCGATGGTGAGGGCGGCGATGATGCCGCGCCAGGCTTGCGGCAAGGCGATTTGCAGAAATGCCTGGCTGCGCCGACAGCCGAGGGTGAGAGCGACCTGTTCGGGCCGCGCGTCGATCTGATCGAAGGTTACCCGCATGGTTTGCACAGCAAAAGCACAGGCGACGGCGAATTGGGCCAGGACGACGGCGGGTTGGGCATAGGTGATGCGCGGCTGGCCGCGCCATTGCAGGAAAGCGAGGTGCAACACTCCCATGAGCTGATTCCAGAGGCTCTGCACCGGCGCTAATAGGCGTTGGCAGAGTTGCTCCAGGTTCGAGCCAGCAATCGGCAGATGAAACAGGATTAGCAAGCTGAGGCCAATCACGAGCGGCGGCAAGACAACGGGAATGTCGATGATCGTGTCGATCAGGGCGCGTCCGCGAAATTTGAAACGCGACAGCAAATAGCCGAGCGGTGTCGCCACGAGAATTGACAATAATGCCGAGATGGTGCAGGTAATCAGGGTGAGGCGGATGGCGTATTGGATTTCGGGCTTTTTCAGCGCGTCGAGAAAATGTTTGGGTGAGGTAAAAGCCAGGTCGGCGGCGAGCAACGCGAGAATCAGCAGGATGTAACTGCCGCCCAGGGCCCACATCACGGTGAAAAAGGGGACGTCGGAACCGGAACGGTGCGGACGTGTGGCAGGTGAAGGGGCCGGAGCGGATTTGGCCGGCATGGGAGGCCCGCTCATGGCTGCACGGAGCTGGTGTCGATCCAACGAAAACCTTCGCTGGTGAACCGCTGTTTGGAATTCGCAGTGCGAATACTGCTTAATAGGCGCTCAGCCAATTGCTTGTTGGCTGAATCTTTGGCGACGGCGTAGGGCTGCGTGGCGACGGAGCAGGGGATGCCCTGAATGCGTATCGCGTCGAGAGAATCAGCAGCACCCGCGGCGTTGCTGATGTAGGCGACGGCCGCGTCGAGTGAGCCAGTTTTCATTTGATTGACCAGCATGTCGCCCGAGGGGGTTTGAACGACGACATTTTTCATCAATTCGGTTTTCAGGCCGCTCTCGTCGAAGGTTCGCTGCGTGATCCAGCCCATCGCACACTGCTTTTCATGGCCGATGCCCACTCGCAAATCCGGCTTGGTCAGATCGGCGAGCGACTTGATGCCGAACGGATTCCCTTTTTTCACCATGATGACCAATTCGTTTTGCGAGATGTCAGTGGACGTTGGGAATAACGGCTTGACCTGGTTCATGAACTCCAAATCGCAGGCAAAATAGGCATCGGGCACTTGCCCGGCTTTCATTTGGGCCACGAGAATGCCGCAGCCGTTATAGACGCGGGTTACTCGCACACCTTCGCGCTCTTCGAAATCGGTGATGGTCTTTTCGATGGCGGGGCGGAGCATCGATCCGGCGTACAGCGTCAGTTCTGGCTTCTCGGCCCAGGCGTCGCCGGCGACGGGCTTGAAACCGAAGTCGCGATACTTCACTAGCCCCTTATCGCCTGCGGCTAAGTAACGAGCAAAGTGGTTGGCCTGGCGGGCTTGCTTGCTGGCGGCCAATACGGCAACGGCGACGTGAGCTTGTGCATCGGCCAGTTCGGGAATGGTCACTGCCTCCAGCGTGTTGTAGTCGTGCAGCACGGCGTCGAACACGATACCGGCATCGACGGCCCCGACTTTGACATCGTTGGCGACTTCGTTGACCGTGGTTTTATAGACAGTTGTGTTCTTGTCGAGCTTTTCCCAGGAGCCGGAAGCGGTGAGTGCGTCGCGAGTCAGTTTGCCGATGGCTGCAGCGTCGGGCATGGCCTGCGAGACACGCACGGAATCACCCAGAAGATCGTCAAGTTTTTGGATTTTCTTGGGATTGCCCTTGGCGACGGCCACAACGGGCTGCATGGTCGCGAGCGGGTACTCATCTACGAGCAGGTTGCGGTCGCGAGCCAATTTCAGATAACTGTCGTCGGCAGGCAGGTACAAGTCGCCGGCACCGGCAACTTCCAGCGCCGCGAGCAGCGTTTGCGAAGCGCCGTATTGGATTTGCAATTGTGTTTGGAATTCCTTCTCGTAATCGGCACGGATGGCTTCCAAAACGCTCTTGTTGCTGGCGGCACAGTAAACAACCAGTGGCTGCGAAGCGGTTGACTGCGATGTCGCTGTGGTTTGGTTCGTACAACCCGTAAACAGGGAGACGAGCAAGCCTAGTGAAGCCACGACGGCGATGAGCGATCGAGCTGCT
>JANNTN010000130.1:0-2973 GCA_031394445.1 Anatilimnocola sp. | reverse complement strand
GTCGGCACGCCCCTCTACATGAGCCCCGAGCAGGCTGAAATGAGCGGGCTAGATGTCGATACGCGGAGCGATGTCTATTCGCTGGGCGTGCTGCTCTACGAATTGCTCACCGGCCAGACACCGTTCGACAAAGAGACATTGAGCAAAGCGGGCCTCGACGAGATGCGGCGGATCATTCGCGAAGACGAGCCCCTGCGCCCCAGCCGCCGCTTCAGCACGCTCGGCGCTGCGGCCATCTCAACTGCTTCTCAACAGCGGGGAGTGGACGAGCGGCGGCTCAGCAGAATTCTACGCGGCGAGCTGGATTGGATCGTGATGAAGTCCCTCGAAAAAGACCGCTCCCGCCGCTACGAATCCGCCAGCGCCTTCGCCACCGACATTCAACGTTATCTTTCCGACGAACCCGTCCTCGCTTGCCCTCCAACGACCATGTACCGCTTCCAAAAATTCGCCGGTTATCACAAACCCGCCCTCGCCACCGCCGCGGCCATTGCACTCTGCCTGATTCTTGGCACTACAGTCAGCGCTTGGCAAGCTGTCAGAGCCACAACAGCCGAGGCACAGGCCAATGCCAACGAGCAAAAAGCAAACGTCAACGCCGCTACCGCACAAGAGAAGGAGCAAGAGGCAATCAAGCAGCGCGATGAGGTCAAAGCCCTCAACGACAAGCTCGCCGCTAAAGAGCAGCAGCTTCAGCGAACGCTTTACTCGGCCCACATGAATCTGGCTAGACACGCCTGGGAAGCAGGTGGAATCGACCAGGTCGAGGAGCTTCTCCAACAGCATCGCCCAAAGGCCGGCGAGCCGGACCTGCGCGGGTTCGAGTGGCATTATCTCAATCGCCTTTGCAATTCCAGCCTGCTCACGCTTCGTGGACACACTTATCATGTGAATACCGCGGCTTATAGCTCCGACGGCAAACGACTGGCCAGCGCCTCAGCCGACAAGACGGTGCGAGTGTGGGACACCTCGACTGGCAAGGAGCTGCTGACCTTCAAAGGCCATACCGGAGACGTCAGGGGTGTGGCCTTCAGCCCGGATAGCAAGCGCGTTGCAAGTTGCACCGGCGGCTCGCGCCCGGGCGTTCAGGGCACTCCGGAAGGACGCGGGCTCAAGGTTTGGGACGCGCAAACGGGCGAAGAATTTTTGCACGTGCGCGAAGTATGGGATCATGTTGCGTATAGCCCGGACGGAAAGCGTCTTGCCACTTGTTTCTACGGTGATCGTAGTTCCCCAAGCAATAGTGTCAAAATCCGGGACGCACAAACCGGTCAGGAGCTCCTGTCTTGGAAGGCACACGACGACTACATGTCCGATTTGGCATTTAGTCCGGATGGCAAACACCTGGCGAGTGCCGCTGACGACCAGACGATCAAGGTTTGGGATGCGCAGACTGGCCAAGAGCTCCTCTCCCTCAAGGGCGATGGCGTAAGCTTCAGCCCAGACGGCAAACATTTGGCCACCGTGGGGAGTGGGGGGACGGATTGGGATGGGAGGATTTGGGACGCCCAGACCGGCGAGAAACTCCTGCTTTTGAAGAACGTGGGCTCAGACGTGGTGTTCAGTCCTGACGGAAAGCATCTGGTTACAAGTTCCGGCTTGAAGGACAGAACGATGCGCATCTTTGATGCACAAACTGGCCAGGAAGTCCGCGTGATTCGAGGCGGCGGCATGACAGCGATCTACAGCCCAGATGGCCGACACCTGGCCACATGTTCTGTCGAGGGTTCCGCGGACTATGCCGTGAAAATCTGGGACGCGGAAAAGGACCAGGATAGCCTCACGGTTAAGGGCACCCGCGGATTAAGCGTCGCCATCAGTCCGGACAGCAGATACGTGGCCACTCACGTTGAAAACAGCGTGCAGCTTTGGGATGCGCGGACGGGAAAGCCGGCCCTAACCCTTAAGGGACATACCTTTGCTGTCGTTGGAGTCGCTTTTTCTGCTGACGGCAAGCGCATCGCCAGTTGCGGCAGGAGCGGCCCCGGTCCGAATAATTCATACGAGGCCAAGATATGGGACGCTCAGACCGGCCAGGAGTTGCTGTCGATTAAAGAGGATGGACAAGGAGGCGGCATCCTTGCAGTGGCTTTCAGCCCGGACGGAAAGCGGCTCGCGAGCACCAAGAAGGTATGGGATGCCGCGACCGGTCAAGAACTCAACTCGTTGGATGTTAAGGCCCACCCTGGCTTTGGCCGTCAAGTGGCCTTTAGCCCGGACGGAAAATACCTGGCCACGGGTGAATTTTCCGGCGCCAATGTAGTGGTAAATGAAGTAAAAGTGTGGAATGCACAGTCCGGCGAACTGGTCCGCACACTTCCAGGCGGCGGCCAGGGTATCGCTTTCAGCTCGGACAGCAAACGCCTGGCAAGTTCTGTCATGCGCCCGGAGGTGAAGGTCTTGGTGTGGGATGTGGAGTCCGGCCGGGAAATCTATGCCGTCAAGGGCGGCGGCTACGCCGTCGCCTTTAGCCCCGACGGCAAGCGTCTGGCCAGCGGGGGCAAAATCTGGGAAGCCGAGAGCGGCCAGGAACTCCTCTCGCTTCATGGCGGCAGCTACGGCATTACCTTCAGCCCCAACGGTCACTTCCTCGTCAGCGCCAGCTTTGACGACGTAAAAATCTTCGACGCCACGCCGCTGCCGGAGAAGCCTTGATCGCCAGGCGACCAACGCGGCGAACCGCTGCTAATGCCGGAGGCGGGAGCGGCCGCTTTCAGGCCCGGAGGGCCGACAAGAAGTAGCCCGGTCCCGTCAGGGCCGGGTAATCCGGAATTACGAGTGGTGATTGCGAGGTCCGAAGGACAGGAACTCCTGTGGCGCGAATGTGCGTTACCGACGCATCGGCCGAGGTTTGTTGCGCGAGAACACAGAGAACACAGCCACATGTACCGGCCCTCCGGGCCTTCGGAAAATCCTTGGGGATTTCGGCGATTCCCCAACCTTACGGTTGGGGCTATTTCCTGCCGGGCCTCC
>JANNTN010000055.1:0-10496 GCA_031394445.1 Anatilimnocola sp. | reverse complement strand
ATTGCAAATGACCAATGACCAATGACCAATGACAACTTTTATTGTTTGAGCACCCGTTGCAGTTCGGCGATGGAGGTGGTTCCTTGAGCAACGAGGAGGATGCCTTCTTCTTGTAGGGTGCGATTGCCGGAGGCGCGGGCGAGCTTTTTGAGCGTTTCCAGGTTGGGCGCTTTGAGCAGGGCCGCCTTGAGCTTGTCGTCGATGACCAGGAGCTCAAAAATGGCCGTGCGGCCTTTGTATCCGAGGCCTCGGCAGTCGGGGCAGATTTCAGGTTCGCCGCGTTTGCGCTGCTCGCCGGGCTGTAAGGGTTGCTTCTCTTGGTAGAGCACGGTGACGCGGCCCGCTGGTATTCCCAGGCGCTGCAACAGTTCTGGCGAAGGCTGAACGGCTTGGCGGCAGGCTTCGCACAGCTTGCGAATCAGCCGCGTATAGAGAACACCACGGAGGGTGCCGGAAAGTGTTTCGGCGGGAACCTTCATCGCCAGGAGCCGAACTACTACATCGGCCGAGTCCTTCGCGCGAATGCTGACGATGCCGAGGCGATTTTCAGCGACAATCCATGTGGTCAGAATCTTTATCGATTCGGGGTTGCATTCGGGAATGCAAATGACTTCCGGCTGCTTGAGAATCAGTTTGGGGATGATTGATTCTTGCGTTTCGTTTTTGGTGGGGTCGAATTTGGAGACATCGACATTCTCCACTTCGGGCTCGCGTTTTTTAACGTCCTCGATGGAGATGAAATCTCGCATGAGACGGTCGGTGCCACGGAGCGTGGCCTGCCAGGTGGCGCTGAGGCCGTCGCCGGGCAGGGCGGCGATCACGATCAGACCGTGCTGGCCCGGGCCCATGACGTCTTTCAGGCTTTCTTTCAATTTGTCGCGCATGCCAAGGTCTTCGAGGCTGCGGGTGGTTTTGGTGATTTGCACCAGGTGAATCACGGCCCGCTCGCCGGTCTGCGTGCCTTGCGCGGTGAAGGTTGTGTCGTATTTATTGCCTTCGTACTCGGTGCGGAGCTTGCCTTCTTGCTTAGCGCGGCGCTCTTGCGGCTTGAGATGGGTCATGCGCTTGAACACGAGCAGCATCGCATCGCCCAGTTGGCGATCGAGCGGCTGCTTGGGGTCAACCTTGGGGGTGACGCTGTGCATGATGCCGTCGATCTGATAGCGGACGGCAACGGCGTCGGCGGTGTAGTCGAGCAGGATGCGCTCGGCCCGCTGGGCGATGCCGTCGGCCAGCAGATACTTGACCGCGATAAAAGCGGGCGACTGGCGGGCCTCGATTAGTGCTTGTTGATTTTCGTTTTGCAATGGTCCGATCACGACGAGCTCGATCGGCGGGCCGGCCTGCCAGGCGTGCTTGATCTGCCGCTCGGCGGGTTGTTTTTTGCCCAGGCTGGCAAACCAGTTTTTGATGTGCTCGGGTGTGAAAACCTTTTGCTCGGCCGTCACTTTGCCATTGCGGATGGCGACGTAGGCGATGAAGGGAGCGAGGTAGAGCAGGAGCATCACGGCCCAGCCGGCGAAGAAGATTGGCAGCAAGAGCGCAACCAGGAAACCGACGAGCGGTGCGAACACCATGATCGGATTCCAGACTTTACCGGGCATGCCGATCGCGTCGCCGATATCATCGGTATCGGCACCGACCCAGCCGGCCGACTTGATCCAGAGCCAAGCCACGACGAGGAGCATGACCAGCTTCCACCAGGCGACATAGAACCCCGGGCCGCGGGTCATCGCGTTGGGATCGGTCAGGCCGGTGGAAAACGCCGGCCAGGCGTCCTGGGCCGGGAGCGCGCCGGCCAGCAGAAAGAAAACGATGCAGGAAAATGTCAGGTTGCGGAGCATGTTGTTAAAAAAAGCACCAAATTGAAACACTAAGCAACAAACAAGCACCAATACCCAGGCGTCAATGTCCAAAACGGGTCCGGGGTGCTCGTTCTGGCAATGGGAGCATTATTATTTGGAGTTTGTTTGTGATTTGATGCTTGAGATTTGGTGCTTTGGTTGCCGTGGAGGATTACCGGGAGGCTAACGCCTCCCGCTCGCCTTGCCCTTGCCGGATTAGAGCATACCCGGCTGAGACACGTTAATTCCCTTGAGGGCCATCTTCAAGGCGTCGGGATTGGGCGCGACTTCAAAGGCGGTGGGCCGGTCGATCAGACCATCATCGATAAGCGATTTAAGGCTCATCGTAAAGTCTTGCATGCCATCGGCCGCGCCGATGCGAATCGCGTCGCCCAGCTTGGAGTCTTGCCCTTCGAGCACGATCTTCCTGATCATCGTGGTGAAGAGCATGATTTCGCACGTCGGCACGCGGGGCACGCCCGGCTTGATCGACTTGAGCAGCTTCTGGGCCACGATGCCCTTCATGTTGAACGCGATGGCGCTGCGAATGGCCTTGTGCATGGCTTCCGGAAACAAGTCCAGAATACGGCCGATGCAGGAAGGGGCGCTGGAAGCGTGAATCGTACCAAACACCAAGTGGCCCGTTTCGGCGGCGTGAATGGCCGTCATGAACGTCTCTTCGTCGCGCATTTCGCCCACGAGCATGATGTCGGGGTCTTCGCGGACCGCGTGCTTCATGCCGATCTTGAAGTCTTTGACGTCGAAGCCGACCTCGCGTTGGTTAATCAGGGCCTTGTCTTCGGTGAAGATGAATTCGATCGGGTCTTCCAGCGTGAGGATATGCACGCGTTCCTTGCGGTTGATGTAATCGAGCATGGAAGCGATCGTCGTGCTTTTGCCCGAGCCCGTCACGCCCGCGAGCAGCACCATGCCTTGATCGTAAAAGCAGAGTTGCTCGATGGACGGAGGCAAGAACAGCCCCTTGAAGTCCGGAATCTTGTTGCTGATGCGGCGGGCGACGAGGCCCATGCAGCCGTTCTGCTGGAGGAGGTTCACGCGGAAGCGCCATTTGACGCCATCGACATCGCACACGTGCGAGAAGTCGGCTCCGCCTTCGTCGTCGAAAATTTTGCGATTCCGCTCGTTCATCATCGGCACGAGATATTCGGCCATCTCGCGCCGCTCGACCTGCGGATGATTGAGCGGCTTGAGTTCATTCCGCACGCGCACGCACGGTGCCTTGCCCACTTTCAGGTGCAAGTCGCTGCCTTCCAGCTTCACTAGCGCGCGAAAGAACTTATTGACCTCCAGCTCTTTGTACTCCTGGGACATCTTGTTGATCAAGTCGTCCGTCGAAGGCGGGGGCCCCGCGGGGGCTGCCGTCGCTGCACCATTTCCGTGTGACATTGCCTCGTTCCCTTCTTCCTGTTCCGCTTCGATTCAAAATCTCAAATTTTGCCTGCTTAGGCATTCTTCATTCTACAGCCGGACGGGTATTCCCCGCGCGGCCATGACCTCTTTGGTTTGCCGAATTGTGAACTCACCGAAGTGAAAAATGCTGGCGGCCAAGGCAGCACTGGCCTTGCCCAGGGCGATCGCATCGGCCAAATGCTCCGGCCGGCCGGCCCCGCCGCTGGCGACCACCGGAATGCTGACGGCCTCGCTCACCGCGCGGGTAATCTCCAAATCGTAACCGTCCTTGGTGCCGTCGCAATCCATGCTGGTGAGGACGATTTCGCCTGCTCCGAGCTCTTCAATTCTCTTGGCCCAGCTTACGGCTTCGAGGCCGGTGGGGACGCGACCGCCATTGATGTGGACTTCCCAAATAACGGGGGCTGACAACTCTCTACGCACCCGCTTGGGATCAATATTCACCACGATGCACTGGCTGCCGAAGCGTTTGGCGGCTTCGGCGACGAATTGAGGGTCTTTGCAGGCGGCGGAATTGATCGAAACCTTGTCGGAGCCGGCATTTAGGAGGGCACGGATGTCTTCGATGGTGCGGATGCCGCCGCCGACGGTGAGGGGCATGAAGACCTGCTCGGCCGTGCGGCGGACCACGTCGAGCATGATGTCGCGTTCTTCGTGGCTGGCGGTGATGTCCAAAAACACGAGTTCATCGGCCCCTTCGGCTTCGTAGCGGGCGGCGACTTCGACCGGGTCGCCGGCGTCGCGGAGGTTCAGAAAGTTCGTCCCTTTGACGACGCGGCCGCGATGGACATCCAAACAGGGAATTACGCGGCTGGCGAGCATCGCTGCGTGGGGCAGGCTTATCGCCTGTCCAAAAGGAGGTTCGAGAATGGACCGGGGAGAAGTGATTCGGGCGTCCGATGCCTAAATTCACTGTAAGTTGCCACGGCAAAGTGGTCAACGCACGGTGGGTGCCGGCTTTGGTAGGTGCAAACCGCTGGGCGGCACCCTGGAGCAATCGCCAAAGGGGCGTCCACTTGCGGGGACAGATTCCGCGGGGCCCGCGGAACCTACTGGTGGGTGAGCTTCTTTAGGCTTTTTTCTTGCCGGTGGCGGCGTCGGCGGCTTCTTGAGAGACGAAGCTCAGCAAAGCGGCGTCGATCTCGGAATTGGTCGCTGGGGCGGGCGGCGCGGCGGGCTTGGAGTTGATGTAATTGATGATCAACACCACGTCGGTGGCGGTGATCCAGCCGTCTTTATCCGGATCGTAGAAGAGCTTTTTGAGAGCGGTGATGGCTGCTTCGCTGGTGAGCGTGCTGCCGTGGGCATTGATGTAGTTGATGAGGGCCAGCACGTCGTCGGCGGCAATTTCCGTGTCGTCGTTGATGTCCCACGCCAGCGCTGCGTTGAAAAATGCGTGGAGCTTTTCAATGTGAATGTTGAAGGTCTCGACGTGCGTTTCCTCACCGGCGGCGGGATCGCCGATGGTTACGGTGATGATCGCGGTACCGCTGGCATTGGGGGCCGGCGTATAGACCAGTTGGCCGGAGGGATCGATCTTGGGCGAGGCGGCGAAGAGCGCGGGTTTGTCGGTAGTCACTTCGATCGGGGGCGGCAGGCCATTGTCATCGACCGAGACCATTGCGGCCCAATCGGTGACCTTTTGCGGTCCGGCTTCGTCGGTGGTGTTTTGGTCTTGGCCGAGGATGATTTTGGGAGCCGCATCGGGTGACAAGACATAGATCACGACCGTGGCAATGTCGCCTTGGATCGTACTGTTGGGAGTGCCCGCGACGGTTCCAAAGACATTCGCGCTGTAGGTGAATCTGTCTTCGCCGACGAAATCTTCGGCGGGCGTGTAAGTGAAGCTGCCGTTGGCGTTTAGCTCCAATGTGCCGTGCAGCGGCTTATTCACCACGGCGGCAAAGACCGGCACGTTGACTGGTCCGTAATCGTTGGCTAGCACGCCGGGGGATTCGATTATCAGCGTGGTGTTTTTGGGCGTGGGGAATTTGTCGTCGTGGGCGTCAATCGCGGGGGCTGGGGGCCGGACGTAGATTTTGACGACGCCGATGTCGTGGGCATTGATCGGACGATTCGCATCGCCATTTTCGCCGGTCGTGGCACCGACGGTTAGTACGCCAGTGGCCGGATCGATCGTTGGGTTACCCGCGCTGGCGCGATAGGTGAAGGAATCGGCACCGACATAGCCCACCGCCGGTACGTAGCGGAAACTGCCGTCGGATTCGAGCTTCAGGCTGCCGTGCAGCGGGCCATTGAGCAGGGCGGCTTTCAGCGGATTCGCCGCGGAGCCGCCCGCATCGTTCTTCAGGACGCCCAGCGAGGCAATTTCTAGCGGGCGATCGCGGTCGGTGGTGTAGCTATCGTTGTGGGCGACGGCGGGCACCACACGAATGGTTACCGTGGCGATGTTGCTCATCACCGGTGCAAAATCGGCAGCGGTCGCGGTGGTGAGCGTGGGGAACGGCGTTGCGAGGATGTTTTGATAGGTGAAGGTGTCGCTGCCGACAAAATTTGCCTCCGGCATGTACTTGAAGCTACCGTCGGGATTGAGAGTCACCGAGCCGTTAGCCGGGCCAGCGACAAGGACAGCCGTTAGTGGCGGACGGGCGACCGGGAGGGTGTTGGCACTGGCAATTGGACCTTCTTGCCACACGAAATCGTTGCCCAGCACGCCGGGGATGCCGACGCCGAGCGGTGTGTTTTGGGCGGTGAGATAGAAATCGTTGACGGCAACCGGGCCGGGCATCGGTTCCGGTCCACGGACGTAGATCTTCACCAGGCCGATATCATCGGGATAAACCGGGCAGGGAGTATTGATCTCGCAGGGGGCGAAGAGGTTGCCGCTGGGATCGCTGCCGGCTGCCGTGGGAACTTCGACCGGCGGGGGCGTGGTGGTAGTGGCCACGAGTGCGCGATAGAGGAAAGTATCGAGGCCGACAAAGTTAGCCTTGGGTGTATATTTGAAGCTGCCGTCAAGGTTGAATGTCAACTCGCCATTCTGTGGGCCGGTGAGCAGCTTCGCGATTAGCGGCAGCGCGATCAGCTTGGGCAGTTCTTCACCCGTATTGGGATCGGTCGTATTGGGATCGGTCGTATTGGGATTGGTAGTGCCGGGAATCGCGCCGGTGCTGCTTAAAATCGCTGGTGGTGGCACGGTTGTGTCGTTGCCGAGCACGCCGGGCTTATCGACCGCGAGCGACGTGTTCGCGAGTAATTTGAACTCGTCGTCATAGGCATACACGGGAATGCGTGCCGCCTGAACGACGATCTTTACCGTCGCGATGTTGCTCTTGGGGCGCTCGGTGGTGTCGCTTGCGGTGTTGTCGCTGGCAGGGGGGCTGGTGGAATTGGCGATGTAGTACGTGAAGGAATCGACGCCGGTGAATCCGGTAGCTGGCGTATAGACGAATCCGCCGTTGAGGCTCAATTCCAGCGTTCCATGGGATACGCCGTCCACCAAATACGATCCATACTGCACACCGGCGGGCCGATGATCGTTGGCCATGACGCCGGGCGCAATAACGATCAGCTTGGTGTCTTGAATCACGCGGAATTCGTCGTTGTTGGCGACCGGAGGCACAACGATGGGCCAAACATTGACCGTGACGGTGGCCACATCGCCGGGGGGCACGTTCGGATCGGCGAGCGTGGCAGCCGTGAGGGTAGCGCGGTAGGTGAACTTGTCGGTACCGGCGAAATTCTCTTTCGGGACGTATTTCAGGCTGCCGTCGGCCCTCAGTTCCACGGTGCCGTTAGCCGGCTTATCGAGCAGGACGGCAAACAAGGGGTAATTGGGCGAGACGCCCGAAGTGTTCGTGGTGTTGGTGACGGGGTCGGCGAAAATCAGATAGTCGTTTTTCAAGACGCCGGGGGGGCCGATTTCGAGCGCGAGGTTCACCTTGGTGTCGAACACGTCGTCGTTCGCGTTGACAATGGGCACGATGGGTCGGACGACGATCGTGACGGTGGCGATGTCTCGCGGCGGGACGGTGGAGTCGGCTGCTGGAGCCGTGTTGGTGCTGGCGACAGCGCGATAGGTGAAGGTATCGGTGCCGACAAAATTTGGTTTGGGGACATAACGAACGCTGCCGTCGGCCTTGAGCGTTACTTCGCCGTTGGCCGGCTTGTTGAGCAAGATGGCCGCGAGGGGGTAAGCGGGGACGGTGCCGGGCGTGCCGTTGGTGCCCGTCACGGGATCGGAAAATACTACGTAGTCGTTCTTCAAGACACCGGGGGGGCCGATTTCGAGTGCGACGTTGACGCGGGTCTCGAACTGATCCGGGCTGGCGACGACAGCCGGGAGTTTGGGAGCAATGTAGATCGTGACTGTGGCGAGGCCGCCGGGGATGTTGACTTGGCCGTCGCCGACGACCGTGGTGCCAGCGGGGGCGGGACCGGGCGGTGTGGTGGTGGCGACGATCGCGCGATAGGTAAAGCTGACGGAGCCGGAGAAGTCGGCTGCTGGGGAGTATTTGAAGCTGCCGTCGGCGTTGAACTCCAGGTCGCCGCTGACGGGCTTGCTGACCAGCAAGGCGGACAGGGGGAGTCCTTCTGGTGCGTGGTCGTTCGTAAGTACGCCCGATGCGGCGATCGTAAGGGTCGTTGCATTTGGCGTGGAATAGAAATCGTTAAGCGCTTCGGGCGGCTTGACGTTGATCGTGACCTTCGCCACTTCGCGTGAATTGGGATTGGGCGCGAGCGTGCCGCCCGCTGCCGTGCCGACCAATATCGCTTTGTATGTAAACGAAACGGCACCGAAGAAGTTTTTCTCCGGCACGAATTCCAGGCTGCCATCCGCCGCTAGCTGAACCGTGCCATGCTCCGGCTGCGTGACGATTTGGGCTGTGAGTGGCAGATTGAGGACTGGCGGAACGGTGCCAGTCGCGTTGGTGGCTTCGCCGGAGTACACCACGTCATTACCCAGCACACCTGGGGCGGCAATCTTCAGCGGGGTATTCTGAATCGCGTTGTAAACATCATCCTTGGCATACACGATCGGCGCGGTGGAGCGAACGACGATCGTGACCGTGGCCGTGCTGCTGGCGGCTGGCAGGGGACTGCCAGCCGGTGAAACGTCCGTGGCCCGATAGACGAAGGTATCCGTGCCCGCATACCCGGCTTCTGGCTTATACGTAAAGCTGCCATCGGAATTGAGCTCGACTGTGCCGTGCTGCGGGCCTTTTTCTGGCTCAACGCTGGCGGTGAGTGGCCGGCCGTTGATGCCGGTATCGTTGGCCAGCACTCCGGGCTTGTTGATGGTCAAAGTTCCATTCTGCGGAACACCATACGAGTCGCCGCGGGCTTCGACTTTCGGAGCGGCCTGCACGTACAAGCTGACGGTGGCCGCGCTCGACGCCGCCGTGTTCAACTCGGCCCCGTCCGAAGCCACATAAGTAAAGGAGTCTGGTCCCGTATAGCCGGTTTCGGGGGTGTAGGAAAATCCGCCCGTCTCTTTGAGCTCAAGCGTTCCATGCGTTGGCTTGGTGACAACGAACGCCTTGAGAACGGCGCTGTCCACGTCCGTGTCGTTCTTCAAGACGCCGGGGGACTCGATGACGAGCGTGTGATTCTGATAGGCAAGAAACTGATCGCCATAGGCTTTGGGTGGATCGTTGACCGGCGTCACCGTGATCGTTGCCGTGACTTTTTCGCCTGCGATCGTTCCGGAGGCGTTTCCGCCAATGCCATACACGAAGGCGTCTTCGCCGTTGTAGTTTTCTTTCGGTGCATAAACGAAGCCGCCGACGCTAGTCAGCGAGACGGTCCCGTGCTGGGGATTCGCGAGGATAAAGATGTTGGCTAAGGCGGCATCGCTCACAACCAGCGGCTTATCCTCGGGGGTGACGTAGGACGCGAGCAACTCGCGACGCTCGAGCGATTCCAGCAGCAAGCGCCGCCGACGGCTGTAACTCGATGACGACCGGCCAGCAGTAGTAGTTCGCGACATATTAGCCCTCGCACGCTAGAACCGCATGCTCAGCGGCAGCCGTCTCACACGCGGCTGGCCTCAATAGATGTTCCGAAAAGAGATGCCCTGCGAACGCCGAGCAAACCGGCCACTATGCCAGCTTGCCGTTGCCTCGGTTCGCTAATTGGTTCAAACGGTAGGTTACCGGAATTGGACCCATGAAATCAACCGCTGACTAGATATTTTTCATATTTCTATGCGTCTATGGGTGGCCGACTTTGAACAGGGCGAGGCCGTGGGGACGCAACCAAAGCTAGAAAACCACGAATCACACAGCCCGCCGAAGCCGGAACCAAAGGAATTGAACAGGAGCTAACAGAGGAAACGGAGAGAAGCAGTGTGAACAAAAGGAAACGAAGGCAACGAAGTGGGAATTCAGAAATTTACGCATGCCACGGATAAACGCGGATTGAGGCAAGAATGTTTGTTCAAACAACTAGCTGATAATTTGAGTGACAGCACGCTTGTGGCAAGATAGAATCCGGGCTATTGCGAGGCAGTCCAGGCTGGAGAAATCCGCTATGGGCCTCGTTTTTAGGGGCAGGGGAATTGAAGATGCAAGAGGAGATTGCGCTCGTGCTGCGCAGTGCTTTGGGATTTTTACGGATACGTAGAACTTGGTGGGGAATCGGGCGCATGCGCGAGTTACGACTTGGGTGGGTTGGAATGGCGTTGTTATTGCTCGCGGGCTGTGGATCGACGGCTGCACCGGCACAAGAGGACGGCAAGGACCGAATTAATAAGTTGTTCAACTTATATCGGGCGTATGTGGATAAGCACCGCAAGGGTCCGCCTGACGAGCAGTCGTTGCGAGACTTTGGTGCGAAGCTGACCTCGACGGAGCGAGCGGATCGGTTGATCGGCGACGATTTGGACGGAATATTTACGTCACCACGCGACAACAAAAAATTCGTATTGCGCTACAACGCGCGCATCGACCCGAGCCAGAACAAAGCCGTAATTTGGGAAGAGTCTGGAGTCGGCGGCAATCGTTTGGTCGCGCTCTCGATTGGTTATGTGGTGGAATACGACGAGGCGACATTAAAAGATTACCAGAAATGAAAAAAACGGTTCGGAGCTTTTTGCGAGACGATTTCTCTCCTGTTGGGCGGAGCTACTTTCATGAATAAACGTAAATCGGCATCCGCGGATGGATTCATCTCTGTAGGGGCTGTGTGTCAACGGTTGGGGTTCGGCGATGGTTGGTCCGTCCTCCGTCGCGGGGCGGCGGGGCGGGTGGATTCATCTCT
>JANNTN010000049.1:0-5840 GCA_031394445.1 Anatilimnocola sp. | reverse complement strand
GATCGTCGATCGGAGTCAGCGGCTTGTTCGGACCGGCATAGGACAGGCGGGTCCAAGTATCGGCCCGGTCGGGAACCATCACGCCGAACTCGAGCGAGCCAAAGCGAGTTTTCGTGGCAGGATTGGCTTGCAGGTAGTTTTTGATCTCTTGGTCGATCGAGATGCCGCTGGACCAGCCGGCGGGGGTGTGCGAACCGCCTTGAATGTTGCCGGGGAACAGCTCGATGCCGGTGAGCAAGCAGCCGATGCCGCGCATGTGGCCGTCACCGTCGCCGCGAATGCGATCGCACACGCCGTGGAGCGTGAGCATCTTGTCTTTGAACGGCGCGAGCGGCGAGAGGCTTTCTTTCAGCGTGAACTCGTCCCCTTCTTCGTCGGGCCAGAAGTTCCACGGCACGACGCCGTCGGGGCTGAACATGACGAGCAGACGTTGCTTCCGCCGCTCTTGGTTGGCAAAGCCCAGGCTGGGCAGGTTGAGCACAAACGGCAAAGCCGCGGCGCTGATGCCAAAGTCGCGGAGGAATTCGCGTCGTGAGCGGGTCATGGTTGTTTCCTGGTCAAACAAACGCAGAATTCAGAAAGAAAATCTGCCTATTCTGCATTCTGCTTTCTAGGTTCTGAATTTAACGCGGCTGTCGTCACAATATCGGCTGCGAGGCGGCGGATGCTATACCGATTGGCGGCAAAGGCTTGTCGCAATTGGGGTAAAGCATCGGTTCCGTAGGCTCGCACGGGCTGTTTAATCATATAGTGAAAAAGCTGCTCGGCGAAAGTCGAGCGGGTTTCGTCACTATCGGCCAAAAAGTCGGCCAATTCCCGCACACCGTCGAACTTGACCAGTTCCCCCGAGCGGGTGCGATAGCCGCCGGTGGGGTCGATGGGCTTGCCAGCGTCTTCTGTGCGAAAGCGACCGACGGCGTCGAAGTTTTCGAGCGTGAAGCCGAGCGGGTTGATCATGGAATGGCACGACTGGCAGGCTTCGGGCTTGGTCTGCAGCGTGATCCGCTCACGCGTCGTCAGGTCTTTGTGCAGGTCTAGCGGTAGGGGCGAGACAGCTATCGGTGGCGGACGCAGGGAGCGGCCGAGAACGCTGCGGGCGATAAACACACCGCGGTGAATCGGCGAGCTAGTCGCTGTGTAGGCAAAGCCGGCCATGAGATACGGATGCGTCAGCACGCCAGTGCGCTCGGTCGCCGCGAACTCCATTTTCATGAACGGGGCGTCGAGCGGCAGGTCGGGACGGTAGAGCTGCGCCAAGCGGCCGTTGAGATAGATCGAATTCGACTGCAAGAGCTCGCGAAAATCGGACGACTCGCTCCACACGACGTCGTCGAGGAACAGATCGAGGCTGGTTCGCAGATCGGCAGCGGCTTCGTCGGAGAAATCGGGGAAGCGTTCTTTGTCTTTTGCAATCTCAGGCGGCTGATCGACCTTGAGCCATTGCAGCAAGAACTCGCGAATTTTCGATCGCGTACGGGGATCGGTCATCATCCGCTCGGAGTGTGCGGCCACTTCCTCTCGCGTCGTGAGTTTGTTGTCAGCCGCGGCTTTCAAAAGCTCCGTATCCGGCAGCGAGTCCCACAGGCCGAAGGACAATCTCGAAGCCACCGCGTAAGTATCTTGCTTACTGGCAACTGGCAACTGACTACTGGCTTCCGATCCCTCGCTTACGCTTCGGGTTGGTGTGTTGTCGAGTTCGCGATAGAGGAAGCGCGGCGTCTTTAGCGCGAGGAGCACGATGCGCTTGATTGCGGTTTCTTCGTCTGGAGCTTCGGCGAATTGGCGATCGATGAAGAACTGCTTTTCCTCGTCGGTAATGGGCCGGCGAAAGGCTCGTTCCAAGAATTTTCGGCAAAACTCGTCCATCTTTTTGGCCCGAGTTTCCGTCGTGTCGGGTGTGCGGTCTTCGTCGCCGGGGCGGCGGCGGGTATTGCGGAAGCTGGGGCTGTTCGGAGCTCGCACTCGCGGTTCATTGATGCCGGCTAATTCGACGCGCTTGGCGGCGACATAGGCGGCCACTTCGAGCGCCGCGTCGGTCGTGGCGTTGTCCCAGGCTCGCGAAATGGCGTTGCCGCGTTCATAACCGACGCTGCGGTCGTCGGGCGGGAAGGGAGTGGTGACGACGAACCGCTCGGGCGCGGCTCCGGGAGATAGGCACCGCGCGGGAACGGGCTCCAGCGCACCGTGGGGCAGCTTCCAAAGCAGGCGAATCGTCGCGGGAGCCGATGTGGGCTTGGTCTTTTGCTTGGCCGAGTCGTCCACGCCTTGCTTGGCTTTGGAAAACTCGAGCTGAATCGGATAGGTCCGGCCACCGAGCAAATGGATGGTGGCTTTATAGTCGGTGTCGTTGCCCGACTTGACCCAGGCGTCGATGATCGACGCGTCTGTGTCGTTGATCCACAGGCGGCAAGCGTGCTCGGTGTGAACGGTGAACTCATAATTGCCCGTGTCCGGCGCGAAAACGGTGCCTTCCCAGTGGATGGAGAATTCGTAGTCTTCGGTTCGTCCGGAGAGCGGACTGAGAGTGCCAAAGTCGAAATTGACCAACTCATCAATGCGCTCTTCGACTTTGTCTTCGTTGCGGATGCGGCGGCCTTTGTAGTATTCGGCTTTCAGGCCGCGCCGTGGTTCAAGCTGTGCGGGGCGGCGAAAGCTGCCGACGAGGTCGCTCACGGCGTTTTGATACTGCCGCACGGTTAGCCGCGAGAGTTCGATTCGCGCCGGCCGATTTCGCTCTTGAGCGACGGGTGAATAGAAGGCATCGTGAATGTAGGCCGAAACCAGTAGCGACTCGTCCGCCCCGATCTTCTCGGGATGCTCGTAAGGCATCGTTTTGTCGATCAGCCGCGACAATTCGCCAACCGACAGCTCGCCGATCAACCGCTCGGGATATTCTTCGTCGCTGCCTTCGCCGTTTGCCCCGTGACACTTGGCACACATCTGGGCATAGATCTGCTTGCCGTTTTGCTCGGCGGCCCACGCGGGCGAGCAGCAAATCGCGATCAGTGCGACGACGCGCAGCGCAAGACGGAATGATGAACGGCAATCCATGATCGAATTGTAACGGGCAGGCGGGACCGCCATCGCGGGCGTTGGCAGCGGAAGGAAGGAGAAAGCGGATTTTCGCCACTTTCTAGTCACCTCAGTTTACCGACCAAAGGAAGATGGCGTCAATTGATTAGTCTGGCCGCTTTTTGGCCCGCCAATGCGTTAAAATCGAGCGATCCTGCCCACCATAACCGACAACTTCCGTGAGCCTCATGTCGCACCCCTTCACCCGCCGGGATTTTCTGCAAACTTCGGCCGTTGCGGCAGCCGCGTTGGCATCGCCGTCACTCGCGGCTGAGCCCACGACGCTGCTGATTGCTCCGTTTCGCTTCGATGTGACGCCGCCGGTAGGGCATCCGCTGTGCGGTGGGTGGATTAAGCCGGTGGTGGATTGTGAAGACGAGTTGGAGGCGATTGGCTATGTGCTGCTGGGGGCAGGGCAGCCGATTGTGATTTGTGCCGTCGATTGGACGGGCATTTTGAACGAGGCGCATGTTGCGTGGCGGACGGCTCTGGCTGAAGCGGCGGGAACGACGCCGGATCGAGTGGCCGTGCAATGCGTGCATCAGCACGACGCGCCGTTTGTGTGCCTGTATGCGGATCAATTGATTGAAGGACAGAACGCTGGATTGCAAGTTGTCGAGCAAGAGTTCTTTCGTTCTTGCCTCGACCGCGCCCGCCGGGCGATCAAGGTTGCCATTCCGCTGGCCAGGCCTGTCACGCATGTCGCTCATGGCGAAGGCCGCGTGGAGAAGGTCGCCGGGAACCGCCGCTTGCACATCACCGCCGCTGGCAAGGTTGGCAAGATGCGCGGGAGCGCCTGCCGCGATCCGGAATTGATCGCCCTGCCCGAAGGATTGATCGACCCGCTGCTCAAGACGGTTGCGTACTACAGCGGCAACGAAAAAATCGTCGCTTGTCATTACTACGCTTCTCATCCGATGAGCCACTATGGCCAGGGGCACGTGAGTAGCGATTTCGTCGGCCTGGCCCGCAAGCAACGGCAACGCGAAGAGGCGGGTTGTACGCATATTTACTTCACCGGCTGTGCGGGCAACATCGCCGCCGGCAAATACAACGACGGCTCGCCCGAAGCCCGCATTCAACTGACCGAGCGGATCTATGCTGGCATGACTGCTGCGGAAAAGACGCTTAAGCCGGTTGCTGTGAACAATGCCCGCTGGCTGACGCACGAAATCCTGCCGCCGACGAACCCAGCTTTCGAGCCTACGAAGCTCCGCGAGCACGTCACTAACGACAAAAACACCGCTGCCAACCGTATCCGCCCCGCCATGACGCTCGGCTGGATCGACCGCCTGGAAAAGCGCACTCCCGTCGTGCTTAGCTCACTGCAGCTCAACGACATTTCGCTGCTGCATCTGCCGGCCGAGTGTTTTGTCGAGTATCAACTGCGTGCGCAGCAGTTCGCCCCTAGCCGCTTCGTCGCTACGGCGGCCTACGGCGACGGCGGACCGTGGTATATCCCGGTGAAAGAAGCCTATCCACTCGGCGGCTACGAAGTTTCCGTTGCCAATTGCTCGCCCGACGTGGATGACATCCTTACGAGCGGGATCAAAGCACTCGTGCCCGGGTGAAGGGAAAAAAGGAACTCAAAACGCAATCGGCTCCGTGCGGCCGGGGACGCGGCCGAGGTTGCGGTGTGCGACAAGTTCGGCGCAAATGCTGACGGCGATTTCGGGCACGGTTTGCGAGCCGATGTCGATGCCGAGGGGGGCATAGACGGCGGCGAGGGCTTCACGCGAGACGCCTTCGGCTGTCAAATTCTCCAAAATCATTTTGATCTTCCGCTTGCTGCCAATGAGCCCAACATAGCGCGCTCCGCGGTCGGCCAAATGAAACAGCGCCTCTTGATCGTGGTTGTGCCCGCGGGTCACGATAAGGCAATACGTGTCGGAGGTGATTTCTAGCTCGGGTAAAACTTGCTCGATGTGGCCGCAAACGCGCCGCTGAGCGCGTGGGAACCGTTCCTGGCTCACGTACTCGGCCCGGTCATCGACAATCCATACATCAAAATCCAAATCGGCCGCCAACTGCCCAACGGCCTGGCCCACATGGCCGCCGCCGACGATCACCAGGCGACAGCGCGATAACACGGGCAAATAGGCCACGCCATGCGCCGCATACGCTCGCGGCCGATCTTGCAACGGGCGGAGGTGGTCAACAATTGGCCCTAAATCTTGCGGGCAGGCGCGCAGGCTTGTCACCAATTCGCCGTTAGCGTCGAACAGCATTCCATTCGGCGCTGTCAATCCGCTGGATTCGCTATCAAACACGAGCGCCTCGGTGCAGCCTTCGCCATGCTCGATCATCCCCGCCAATCGCTCGAAGTACTCGACGCGCGAGCCAGCCACGACCGGTTCGACGATGATTTTCATTCGCCCACCGCAGATTAGGCCGTCGTCCCAGCCGTAATCGCTATCGAGCTGAAACGTGCAAACTTCTGGTCGATTTTCAGCGAGCAGGCCGAGGGCTCGCCGCTTCACTTCCGCTTCGACGCAGCCTCCGCCGAGCGTGCCGGCTTGCGAACCATCCTCGCGCACGAGCATTGCCGCGCCGGCTTTTTGGGGCGTGCTGCCGCGCGTCTCCACCAGCCGGCACCACGCCACCGGCTTCCCCGCCCGCATCGCCTGAATCAATTCCGCCAAAACTTCCCGCATCCAGTTTACCCCTGCCTTTATTCATCATTCTGCATTCTGAATTCATTTTTCCATCAACCGAAACGCTTCCAGCACCTTCTGCCGATGCTGGCTGCCAAACACGAGCACCATGAG